>NZ_JAVREV010000007.1:0-409334 GCF_031845565.1 Streptomyces johnsoniae
GGGTGGGGGTGGGGTCGGGGCCGCCGGTCGTGGGCGAGGGGTCGGGCTCCGGCTCCCCGGTGTCCGGCCGTTCGGTCCCTTCGGTCTCGGGGGTGGGCCCCGGCCGCGGGGTGTCCCCTTCCGGCTCGGGCGGCGGCTCCCCGCGGTCGGGCAGGACCTCCTGGCCGTCCGGCAGGGCGACGCTCGGCCCGGTGCCGTCGGTGTCGAGGACCTGTTCGTGGCGCCCGTTGCCGCCGAGCAGCGAGGCGGCGAGCGCGGTGCAGCCGACGACCGCGGCGACGGCCCCGCCGGCCGCCGCGGCGATGCGGTGGCGTTCCCGCGGCTTGCGGTGGGAGGCGGGCGGGCGGTGCGAGCCGTGCACGACCACGGAATCCGCGTCCCGCGGGGGCGGCGCGGCGGCGGGGGCCGGCGGGCCGGGCCGACCGGCCGAATCGAGGGGGAACAGCGCGACGTCGGCCGGATCGGGGCCGTGCTGCGGGGGGTCGACCGGGTGGGAGAGGGAGTGCGTCCAGCACCGGCAGTCCGGCTCTCCGGTGGACAGCGACGGCCGGCCGCATATCAGACACTCGGCCCGGTCGGTCATCGCGCGCTCCCCTCCCGGTCGATTGGCAGCGATTATGCACCACCCGGGTGGGGGTGGCCGGGGAGTCGCCCAACAAGCCGGACACGCAGATTACGGACAAAATGGCCTCAACGCTGCACGTGCAGAGCACGCGTGCGCCGGACACCCGCGCGTCAGCGGTGCGGCGCCGGCACCGGGCCGGCGCCCGCGACGAGCGCGAGGAGACGCCCATGACCGTGCGGCCCCCGCCCGCCCGGCAGTCCCGCGGCACCCTGTGGCTGTCGATGAGTGCCCTGCTGCTCGGCCTTTTCCTGGCCGCGCTCGACCAGACGATCGTCGCCACCGCGCTGCCGACGATCGTGGGTGATCTCGGCGGCCTCGACCACCTCTCGTGGGTCGTCACCGCCTATCTGCTGGCCGCCACGGCGGGCACACCGCTCTGGGGGAAGCTCGGCGACCAATACGGCCGGAAGAGGCTGTTCCAGACGGCCGTGGTGATCTTCCTGGCCGGCTCCGTGCTGTGCGGTCTCGCGCGGAACATGCCCGAGCTGATCGCCTTCAGGTTCCTCCAGGGGCTGGGCGGCGGCGGGCTGATCGTGCTCTCCATGGCCATCGTCGGCGACCTCGTGCCGCCTCGCGAACGCGGCCGGTACCAGGGCCTGTTCGGCGCCGTCTTCGGCGCCACCAGCGTGCTGGGGCCGCTGCTCGGCGGGCTGTTCGTGGACCACCTCGGCTGGCGCTGGGTGTTCTACATCAACGTGCCCGTGGGCGGCGTGGCGCTGGCGGTGATCGCGGCCGTCCTGCACCTCCCGGCCCGCCGGGAGCGGCACGTGATCGACTACGCGGGCTCGTTCCTCATCGCCGCGGCCGCCGGGGCCTTCGTCGTCATCGCCTCGCTCGGCGGCACCACCTGGGACTGGGGCTCGTGGCAGATCGCCGCCCTGGCCGTGCCGGCGGCGGTGTGCCTGGCCGCGTTCGTGCGGGTGGAACGCCGCGCCGCGGAACCGGTGCTGCCACCGGCCCTCTTCCGCAACCGGACGTTCACGCTGTCCTGCGCCATCGCGTTCGTCGTCGGCTTCGCGCTGTTCGGCGGCATGACCTACCTGCCCACGTTCCTCCAGGTGGTGCACGGCATCTCGCCCACCCTCTCCGGCGTGCACCTGCTGCCGATGGTGCTCGGGCTGCTGCTGACCTCGACCCTCTCCGGGCAGCTGATCAGCCGCACCGGCCGGTGGAAGGTCTTCCCCGTGCTCGGCACGGCCGTCACCGCCGTCGGCCTGGTGCTCCTGCACACCCTCGACCGCGACAGCGGCAACCTGGAGATGGGCGTCTGCTTCGCCGTGTTCGGCATGGGCATCGGCATGGTGCTCCAGGTGCTGGTGCTGGCCGTGCAGAACGCGGTGCCCTACGGCGACCTGGGCGTGGCGACGTCGGGGGTGACGTTCTTCCGCTCCATCGGCGCGGCTTTCGGCGTGGCGGTGCTCGGCACGGTGTTCACCGGCCGCCTGCGGGACGGTCTGCACGACGCGCTGGGCGGCACGGAACTGCCCGCGGGTGTGACGGTCGAGTCGCTGCTGCACGACCCGGAGGGCCTGGGCGCCCTGCCCGCCACCGCCCGCGCGGCGGCGCTCGGCGCCTATGCGGACGCCATCACCGCCGTGTTCCTGTACGCGGTCCCGGTGGTCGTGCTCGCCCACGTGCTGGCCTGGCTGCTGCGCGAGGACCCGTTGCGCGAAAGCGTGCACGCCCCCGACCTCGGCGAGGCGGTGCCGCCGAGCCCCGTTCAGCGTTCGTCCCGCGAGGAGTGCGCCCGCGCGCTCTCCGCGCTCGGCTCGCGCGCCGGGCGGCGCGACATGTACCGGCGGATCGCCGCGGCGGCCGGCGTGGACCTGCTGCCGGCCGCGTGCTGGCTGCTGCTGCGCATGGCGCGGGACGGCTCGGCGGAGCCGGGGCTGCTCGCGGACCGGGCCGCGGTGCCGCTCGATGTCGTGACGGCGGCCGCGCGCCAGGTGGAGGAACGCGGGCTCGCCGTGCGGCAGGGCCTGTCGCTGGTCCTCACGGACGCGGGCCGCCGCGTGGCGGACCGGCTGGCCGAGGCGCGGGAGAACGCGCTGGGCGAGCTGCTCGGCGACTGGTGGGGCCCGGACCGGCCACGGGATCTGGCCGAGCTGGTGCACGACCTCAGCCGGGAACTGGGCGGCTCGCGGGCCGAGTGGCCGCGCGGCGGCCCGACGTGAACCGGGGTCGAACGCGCGGCGACGCTTTCGTTCCGGATGCCGGTGGGGGGTGGCGCAACCCGCCCCCGGTTTTGTACCGTTGACAAACAAAGTGGTTCCGCCCGCTTCCCCGACCGTAAACGGGCGGGGCCACTGGCTTCCCGTCCACCCGCATCGCCCGCATCGCCCGCATCGACCCTGGAGCCCGCCACCGATGTCGCCCCTCAACCTGACGGCCCGCGCACTCCTCCTCGACATGGACGGCACCCTGCTCGACTCCGACGCGGTCGTCGAACGTGTCTGGCGGTCCTGGGCCGAGGCGCGCGACGTCGACCCGGCCCGCGTCTTCGCGATCATGCACGGACGGCAGGCGTACGCCACCATGGCCGAGTTGCTGCCCGAGCGGCCGATGGCGGAGCACCGGGCGGACGCCGCCCGGCTGCTGGCCCGGGAGACCGCCGACACCGAGGGCGTCGTGCCCATCCCCGGCGCCCAGGACTTCCTCGCGGCCATCGCCGGGGCCCCGCACGCGCTGGTCACCTCCGCGGACGCCGCCCTGTCCGACGCGCGCATGGCGGCGGCCGGGCTGCGGATGCCGGACGTGCGGATCACCGCCGAGTCGGTCAGCGCGAGCAAGCCGGACCCGGAGGGCTTCCTCAAGGGCGCCGCCGAGCTGGGCGTGGACCCGGCCGACTGCCTCGTCTTCGAGGACTCCGCCGCGGGCATCGCCGCGGCCCGCGCCGCGGGGATGCGCGTGATCGGCGTCGGCCCGCGGGCCGCGGCACTCGCCCCCACCGCCTACGCCGCCACCCTGGAGCAGGTGCGGGTCGAGGCCGCCCCCCGGACGCGCCCCGAGGGCTTCCCCCCGGCCGACGGCCTCATCCGCCTCACCGTCAGCCGTTGATCATCCGCCCTTGATCATCCGCCCCTGACCGTCGGGCCCTGACCGTCCGCCGACGGCCGTTCACCGACGCCCGTTCACCGACGCCCGTTCACCGGGGGCGCACAAGTGTGCGCGGTGTTGCGCACCGGGCGTGTTCCCGCCCGGGAAGGCCGGGCGGGAAGGGACCGTGGCGCCGCCGCCGGTCTCAGCGGGCGGCCGCGTCCTCGCCTGCGAACGGGAGGGTGAAGCACGCCACCCGGCCGCCCGCGTCGCCCGGCGGGTGCTCGTCGTGGCCCTCGGACGTGGCGCGCTCGTGCAGCACCACCGAGCCCGCGCCGCCCGTGCGGAACAGCCAGTTCTTACCGGTCTCCGCCTTGCCCACGCCCCGCGCGTCGACCGTGAAGTCCAGCCAGACCTCGTTCTGAGCGTCGACCACGCCCGGCTCGTCCTGGTAGTGACCGCCCGAGTCGGCCGGGTCGGCACCGCACGGTTCGGTGTGCACGTGGGTGCCGTAGGTGTGGCCGGGCACCAGGCCGAGCGCGGCGACCTCGATCTGCATGGCCTCACCCCTGATGGCCTGGGCGACGTGGATCGTGGAACCGGCCGGCACCAGCTCCTCGTCGTAGGTCACCGCCTTGGGCACCTCGCCGCCCGCCTCGCCCACCGGGGCGAAGCGCCCGGCGTCGTACAGCAACACATCGCCCTGTCCGGCAGCGGCCACCGCGGCACCCGCCGTGGCGAGCACCGCCGCCATGGCAGCCGCGCCCGTCGCGAGAATTCTCATCCGATCTCCTTCATGGTGATTGCCTTCCTCCGGTTCACCCTGCACAGTGCAGACTTTGAGATGCCCACCACACGCACCCGCGTGCACCGTGCGAGGGACCCAGGCGTACGCTGTACGGCGGAACCAAAGCCGTGCAAGAGCGCGTCAGATCGAACACGCAGCCGCACACGGCACCGGACAGGGGAATCGGGGACACCGTGCAGGAGACCTTGGGGATACTGCTGTACGCCCCGTGGATCTACGTGATCGTCGCCGCGTCCATCCTGCTCGATGTCTTCGTGCCGCTACTGCCCAGCGGCGCGCTGGTCGTGACCGCGGCCACCGTGGCCGCCGGCGCCGCCGCCGATGTCGCGGGCCTGCCCGGGCCCGGCTCCGCCGACCCCCGGCTGCCGCACCTGCTCGTGCTCGTGCTGTGCGCCACCAGCGCCTCGATCGTCGGCGACCTGCTCGCCTACCGGCTCGCGCTCCGCGGCGGGCGCCGCTTCGACAGCGCCATCGCGCGCTCGCGGCGGCTGTCCGCCGCCCACAAGCGGCTGGAGTCCGCCCTGGTCCGCGGCGGCGGGCCGCTGGTCGTGCTGGCCAGGTTCGCCCCGGCCGGACGCGCCGTGGTCAGCCTCGGCGCGGGCGTGGCCCAGCGGCGCACGCGGGACTTCCTGCCCTGGTCGGCGCTCGCGGCCGTGGTGTGGACCGGGTACAGCGTCGGCATCGGCTACCTCGGCGGTCAGCTGCTTGGCGCCAGCTGGTTCAGCACCGGCCTGTCGATGGTGGCCCTGATCGCGGCGGGCGGCGTCGCCGTCCGCCTGCTGCGCCGCGCGCCCGCCAAGGGCTCCGCGGCCACCTCCACGGCAGCACCCACCGTCTGAGCCCCGCCGCCTGAGCCCCGCCGCCTGAGCCCCGCTGGCCGAGTCCCGCTGGCCGAGTCCCGGCGGCCCTGCCCCGGCACCGTCCGGGCGGACGGACGGCCCGCTCCCCCGTTTCCGCATTACGCGTGATCCCGCATTCGAGCCCCGCCGAACGCAATTCCGTGGTATCGGCAGGAAATTGCCCGGGGAAAATGCCCCCCCGTTGGACGCGTTTTCCCGCCGGTGCCACGGAAAACTGTCCGAAATACGCGGGCGGCATTTCTTCCGTGCGCCCCCGTGCGCCCCGGCGTGCTTCCTGCCCGTACCGGGCCGGGTCGGCGTTCCCCGGACCGCAGGGCACGGATATGAGGAAACTAGGTGGTCGAGGGACGAGTCCGAGTCACCGCCCAAGGAGGCACCACACGTGATCCGGTTGCTGTTCGTGCACGATGACACCTTGCTGCGCTGCGCGCTGACCTCACTGCTCGGTGCGGAGGAGGACATCGACGTCATTCCCGCTTCCTGGGAAGAATGGGCACGGATGGAGCCGCGCCGCCAGGAGGCCGTCTGGCTCGTCGACGCGACCTGCGCCGGGTTCGCCCGGCTGGCGGACGCCGCGGCGCCGCACCGGCTCTACGACCCGGAGGACCACGGCCTGGTGGTGCTGGCCCCGGCCGGCAGACCCGGCCTGCTGCACCGGGCCTTCGAGGCGCGCGCCCTCGGCTACGTCAGCAAGGAGGCCGCGCCGCAGCACCTGCTCGACGCCATCCGCACGGTCGCCAAGGGCGGCCGTTACGTGGACGAGGCCCTGGCCTACGACTTCCTCAGCGCCTCCCGCATGCCGCTGACCCCGCGCGAGCTGCGCGTCCTGTCCCTGGCCGCGGACGGCGCCCCGGTGCCGGAGATCGCCGGGGAGTTATGGCTTGCGGAGGGAACGGTGCGCAACTACCTCGCCGCGGTGATACGCAAGACCGGCGCCAGGAACCGGGTCGACGCCATCCGCATCGCCAGGGGCGCCGGCTGGGTCTGACCAGCCCGCGGCCAGGTCGCGGAACAGGGCGGAGCGGGTGAGCAGCTCGCGCGGGGTGCCGGTGAGCAGGTCAGCGCCGTCGAGCACGAGCACCCGTTCCGCCCTGCGGGCCGAGCTGATGCGGTGGGCGATGACGACGAGCGTGCCGCCCGGGCGGGCCGCGAAGGCGCGTTCGGCGCGCGCCTCCGCGGCCGGGTCCAGGTGGCAGGTCGCCTCGTCGAGCAGCACGACCGGGGCGGTCGAGAGGAACGCCCGTGCCAGCGCGATCAGTTGGCGTTCGCCCGCGGACAGTGCCGCCGGGTCGACCGTTCCGCCTGGGCCGCCGAGGCGGTCCACGAGTTCCCCCGCGCCGACGGCCCCGGCCGCGGCGAGCAGCGCCGCGTCGCCCGGCGGCCCGGGGTGCAGGCAGCCGAGGTTGTCGGCGACGCTGCCGCCGAAGACGTACGCCTCCTGCGGGATCAGCACCCGCAGCGCGGCCAGTTCGGCGGCGCCACGCCCGGCGACCGGCTCGCCGCACAGCCGCACCTGGCCGGCCCGCGGGGCGAGCAGCCCCGCGGCCAGCGCCGCGAGCGTCGACTTGCCCGCGCCGCTCGGTCCGACGACGGCCAGGTGCTGTCCCGCGGGCACGGCCAGGTCGACGCCGTCGAGGACCGGCGTGGCCCGGCCGCCGTAGGCGAAGGTGACGCCGCGCAGCTCCACGGCGTTCGCGCGCGGCGCCCGCGCCCGCCGCCCGGCGGCGAGCGGCGGGGCGTCCTGCGGCGGGCCGTCCGGCGACGGGCCATCCGGCGACGGGCCATCCGGCGGCAGGGGGTCGCCGCGCAGGCGGGTGAGTACCACGGCGAGCCGGGTTCCGGCGCTGCCGATGCCACCGATCAGCGCCTGGAGCGCGGGCAGCAGCGCCTGGGTGACGAACGTGAGGGCGCCGAGCAGCCCACCGGGCGTGACTCCGTTGCGCAGCAGCCACGGGCCGAGGAACAGCAGCAGCAGCACCGGGAGATGGCCGCCGATCGCCACGGCCACCACCCGCACCGCGCCCCAGCGGCCCAGGGCGAGGGCGGCGGCCAGCTCCGCGTCGACGCGCGCCGCGACGCCCGCGGCGGTCCGTTCCTCCGCGCCCGCGGCCGTGACGTCCCGCAGCCCCGCGACGGTCGCGCCGAACGCGTCGGCCAGCGCCTCGTCCGCGACCAGTACGGCGCGCTGCCGCCTGGCCAGGGGGCGCAGCGACCAGCAGAAGACGGCCAGGGCCAGGGCCAGCGGCCCCAGCACGAACGGCAGCAGCACCGGCGCGAGCCAGGCCAGGCCGGCCAGGGCGCCCGCGGCCGTGCACAGGAACATCTGGAGCACCAGGATCAGCCCCGCGAAGCTGTCGCGGGCGATCTCCACCTGGTGGGTCAGGCGGGAGACGTCGGCGGTGCCGCCGTCCGGGCGGCCGGCCCGCACCGCGCGGTGCAGCCCGCGGGCGACGACCTCGCGCACCAGCTGGTCGCGCAGCGGCTCGGCGAGCGCGCCCACCGCCCGGTGCACGCGGCCGGTGCCGAACGCGCCCGCCGCCGCACCGGCGGCGGCCGCGGCCAGCCAGCCGAGGCCCACCCCGGTGCGCCCGGCCAGGAACCCGTCGTCCAGGGCGCGCGCGAGCCCGTAGCCGAGGAGGAACGTCTGCGCGGCGGGCAGCAGCGACCAGGCCGCGAGGGCGGCCAGGGCGCGGCTGCGGCGCCGCAGGAACGCGAAAGCCCCCAGGTCACGCATCCGCGGCCACCTGCTCCCCCGCCCACAGCGCCCGGTAGTCGGCGCGCCGCCACAGTTCGCGGTGGGGCCCGAGGGCGCGGATGCGGCCGTCGTCCAGCCAGGCCACCAGGTCGGCGCGCGCCGCGGAACCGGCGCGGTGGGCGACGATCAGGCGGGTGCGGGCCGCGGAGTGCGCGGCCAGGGCGCGCGTGACGTGCAGTTCGGTGACCGTGTCCAGGCTCGACGTCGCGTCGTCCAGGATCAGCAGCCGCCCGCCGTGCGCGAACGCGCGGGCCAGGCCGAGCCGTTGCAGTTCCCCGCCGGACAGCGGCACGTCGGCGCAGCGGGTCGCGTAGCCATCGGGCAGCATCCGGACGAACCCGTCGGCGCGCGCGGCCACGGCCGCGGCCTCGACGCGCGCGCGGGGCGGCGGGGCGGGCCCGGGGCCGAGACCGATGGCGCCGGCGAGGGTGCCGCCGAGCAGCGCGGGCCGTTCGAACGCGTAGCCCACGGCGCCGCGCAGGGCGTTCCGGTCGAGGTCGGCGAGGGGCACGCCGTCCAGCAGGATGCCGCCGCCGTCCGGCTCGGTCAGACGGCCGGCGAGCGCGGCGAGCAGCGACTTGCCCGCGCCGGAACGGCCGACGAGCGCCACGGTGGTGCCGCCCGGCACCACGAGGTCGAGGCCGCGCAGCACCTCGCGCCCGCCGCGGCGGGCCGTCACCCCGCGGAACTCCAGCCGCCCGGGGCCGTCCGCGGGCAGCGTCCGCGCGCCGTACCGCGGCGGGGGAACGGCCAGCACCTCGCCGACGCGCCGGGCCGCGGCGCGGGCGCGCACGAGGCGGTTGAGGTGGCCGACGAACAGGCCGATGCCGGCGGCCAGCGCCGCGTACCTGGCGACCGCGAGGAGCCCGCCGACGCTGAGGTCCCCGGCGGCGAGCAGCAGCCCGCCGGTCGCGACGACGGACAGTGTCAGGAGCGGGGTGAGCAGGGCGGCGCGGGCGGTGGCGCGGGCGGTGACCCGCCACATGCGGTGCCCGTGGGCGCCGAGGCCGGGCAGCGGGGCGAGGATGCGGCGGCGTTCCGCGCGTTCGGTGCCGGCGGCGGCGATCGTTCTGGCGCCGCGCAGCGCGTCCACCAGGCGGCCGGCGATATCGGCCTGGCAGCGCTGGTAGTCCGCGAACGCGTCGCCCGCGGACCGGGCGAACGCCCGCAGCAGCAGCGCGAGCAGCGGCAGTCCGGCGAGGAAGACCAGGGCGAGCCGCGGGTCGGTGAGCACGAGGGCGACGACGGCTCCGGCCGGGGTCACCGCGGCGGCCACCGCCGCGGCCAGCGCGGCGGGCGCGGCGCCCGCGTGGACGGCGTTGCCGCCTGCGCGCGTGACGAGGTCGCCGTGCGGGAAGCGGTCGGCGGCGCCGGGCCCGGCGGCGAGCAGCCGCCGCAGGAGCCGGCCGCGCAGCCAGGCGGCGGCGCGGGCGTCGGCGCTCGCGGTCAGGACGGTGGTGGCGGCGCCGAGCGCGGCCTGGCCGCAGAGCAGCGCGGCGCTTAGCAGGCTCCAGCCGTTGACCGCGTCGCCCGAGGTCAGCAGCAGGTCGAGGGCGCGGCCGAGCGCGGCGGGCAGCGCGAGCGCGGCGCCCGCGCCGGCCAGGGCGAGCAGGCACAGCACCGCCATGCGCGCGGCGCCGTGCCTGGCGGTGGCGCGCAAGGTCGGGCCGGCCGGGGTCGGTTCCGCGGGGGTCTGGGGCATGGGCGGTCGCGGCTCCTTCTGAACGGTTGGGCCGGGAACGGGCGCGGCCCCGCGCGGTGTGCGCGGGGCCGCGGAATCCGCCGGGCTGCCCCGGAACGGAATCAGAGACAGAGAATGACGCTGTTGGAGCTGTGGGTGTCGCAGATCAGCAGGCTGACGCTGCTGATGTCGCCGCCGCCACCGCCGCCACCGCCATCGGTGGCCGTCTCGGGCTCCATGCTCTGCAGGTCAAGAAGCGACATGTCAGTTCCTCTCCTCGAACGAATACTCGGGTTGATGGTGCGTGGTGGTGCGTGGTGGTGCTTTGGGTGGTGCGTGGTGGTGCGGTCGTGCCCGCGGCGTCCCGTCAGGCGGACGGGGGCCGGGTCTTTGGGTGGTGCCGCGGATGCGGCAGGAAGGGCAGCCGCGGGACGTCCCCGGCGTCCCCGGCGCGGTGCAGGGCGGCGCCGAGCGCCAGCAGGCAGCCGGCGGTGCCGGTGGCCAGGTCCATGGACAGGCGCATCATCTGCTCGCCGGGGAAGGCCAGTTCGCCGCGGTAGGCCATGGCGTACCAGTCCAGCGCCTCGATCTGCGCGGCAGCCCCCGCGGCCCCGGTGCGTGCAAGGTGCCAGATCATCCCGGCCCGGCCCCGGAACAGCCCCGGCTGCGCGTAGTACCGCAGCCGCGCCGCGGGCAGCACCTGCCGGCCGGCCTGTACCAGGTCCTCCTCGGCGGGTCGGCCGGCCGCGAAGGCCGCGGCGAGGTAGTCGTCCAGGACGGCCGCGATGCCGACGCTGCCCTCGCCGAGGTACGGCATGAGCCGGTCGCCCTCGTCGACGAGCAGCGAGCCGGAACGGTCGGCCCGGCAGTGCGCCAGGTCGCGACGCAGCGCGTCGGCGGCCTGGGCGAGCAGCCGTTCTTCGCCGGTCCGCTCGTACCGGCGCAGGAACAGCAGCGCCGCCCCGGACGCGCCGTACAGCAGCCCGGCCCGCCGGTGGCCGCGCGGCTCGGGCGGGCCCGCGAGCCGTTCCGCGGCAAGACCTGCCGCACGGCCGGCGTGCACGGCGAGCGCCGGATCGCCGGTGTCCGCGGCCAGTTCGTCCAGCACGAGGCCGATACCGGCGAGACCGCCGAACAGGTGGACGGGCAGCCGCTCCCAGCCCTCGCCCAGCGCCCGGGACGCGAGATCGAGCGCGGCCGGGGTGTGGCCGAGGCGGTGCAGGGCGTGCACGACGCCGAAGAGGCCGTCGTACAGGCCGAGCGGGCTGTTGCGCGGCGGGTCCGCGGCGCGGCGCAGCAGCCAGCGTTCGCCTTCCGCGTACCGCTCCACGCCGGTCTCGGCCAGCGCGTACAGCACGCCCGCGGCGCCGTGCGCGAGCCCCAGGCCGCCGCCGGGCGCGAACTGGGCGATATCGCCGGGGAACAGCCGGTCGTCGCGTTCCGGGGTGGCCGATGCCAGGATCGCGCGGGCCATGGAGTCGCGGGCGGCGGGCCAGTCGCCCGGCGCCGGCGGCGCGGCGCGCGGCGGCGTCCCCACCTCGGCCCCGGGCCGACCCTCGATCTCCGCGACGGCCTCGTCGAAGAACGCGGCGGGCACGTCGGGGAACTCCCTGGCGGCCACCCGCGCGAGATGCGCGGCCTTGGCCGGGTCGACCGCGAGCAGCGTGGTCATCGGCAGGAACAGCGCGAGCCGCAGGCAGGCCAGCGCGTAACGGTCGATGGCGAAGCCCGTGCGGCCGGCCGGGGCCACGAAGCCGGGGTGCGCGACGATCTGCCGCACGCCGTCACCGGCCGGGGCCGCCGCCTCGAAGTCGAGCAGGGTCACGGACGTTCCGTCGGGGCCGACCATGATGTTGTACATGTGCAGGTCGTTGAAGACGAGGCCGCGGCCGTGCAGGGCGGCGACGGCCCGTTCGACGTTGCCGTGCACCGTCAGCGCCCACCGGGTGTAGGCGGCGACGGCGGCCGGTTCCGGGTCCGTGGCAAGCAGCGGGTGGCGTTCGGCGAAGAACGAGTTGAGCGTGCGGCCCGGCACGTGGTCCATCACCAGGAAACGGTGGTCGCCGACGGTGAGCCAGTCCCGTACGGCCGGGGCCACGGAGAGCCCGGCCAGCAGGTCGAGGGCGTCCTTCTCGCGCTGGAGCCGGGTGACGGCGTCCGCGCCGTCCGCGGCGAGACCGGCGTGCGGGCGCGCCTCCTTCAGCACCACCGCCTCCCCGGTGCGCAGGTCGGTGCCGCGGTAGACGCCGCCGCCGTTGGAGAAGTGCAGCGCGCTCTCGATGCGGTACGGCAGGTCCGCGAGCGTGACCCCGTTGCGCGCCGCCAGGTGCGGGGCGAGGAACGGCGGCAGCGTGACCCAGTCGGGAACGGTGAACGCCGGCCCGCGGCGGTCGGGCACCAGTCGGCCCTCCGCGTTCTCGATCGCGGGCACCACCGCGCCCGTTCCGTCGTCGCAGAACCGCGGGACGAAGCCGCCGTAGCGGACGTACAGCGGGCCGCTCCCCCAGCGCAGATCGGTCAGGACGTAGGGCCCCGGCTCCCCCGCGAGCAGGTCGCCCAGCTCCGTGAGCACGTCGCGCAGCCGCGCCTCGTCGGCCGGGTAGATCGTGACGAACTTGCCGCTCGAATGGCGCCCGGCGTATTTGGAGTTGCGGAGGTAGAGCAGATGCGCGGCCGGTACGAATTTGAAGGGAATGCGGCGGGGAACGCAATAGTCCCAGACTTTCGCGGCGGTCTTGTCGGCGTTGTCGAGGCAGGCGGATACATGAACTTTCCAGCCCTGCGGCGGCATGACCGCATCACGCGGCTGCAAGTGCAGCCAATCACCGAAGCGTTCGGAGAACCAGCCCTGCGGCACGGCGCGCCGCGCCGTTTCGTACAGCCCTTCCTGGTGGCCCTCGCCGCCGAGTCGCGCGGTGGCGCGCTCGGGGGCCTCGTAGAAATGCCGGTCGACCAGACAGAAAACCTCGTACCGCTTGTCCATTGCCCTCCCTCGGGAAGTGACAATGAGGTTTCCACGGCGGGAGGTTGTTCAGACAGTCACCGGTGTCACGTCGGGGGCGTGCGATACGCACACATTCCCCTCACAGTCTGGCGACACCGCCGTACCAGGAGACGTCGGCGTGCGAGGGCCGCTCTTCCGGCGGCTCGGTGGCGCGCCATTCGGAGACGACCTGTATCCCGGGCTCGATCAGGTCGAGCCCCGCGAAAAGCTCCGTGAACCGCTCCTTGCTGCGCAGCGTCAGCGGCACCCCGTGCGAACGGTAGGCGGCCTGCACCCCCATCGCCGCCTCGGCGGAGAGGTCGGCGGTGCCGTGCGACAGCACGAAGTGGCTGCCGGGCGCCAGACTCCCGGTGAGCGCGCGCACGATGCCCGCCGGGTCCTCGTCGTCCCCTATGAAGTGGAGCACCGCGACCGCGAGCACGCCCACCGGCAGGGACAGATCCAACTGCTCGCGCGTGCGCGGGTGGTGCAGCACCGCCAGCGGGTCACGGATGTCACCGCGCACGACGGTGGTGCGCTCGTTCTGCTCCAGCATGGCCCCGCCGAACGCGAGCACGATCGGATCGTTGTCCACGTACACGACGCGGGTCTCGGGCTCGACCTCCTGCGCGACCTGGTGCACGTTCTGGGACGTGGGCAGCCCGGGCCCGAGGTCGAGGAACTGGCGAATCCCGACGTCCTGCACGAGGTGGCGAACGACGCGGGCGATGAACTTGCGGTTCTCCTGAGCGGCGATGCGCAGCGTGGGGGCCGACGCCAGCGCCTTGTCCGCGGCCTCGCTGTCCGCCGCGTAGTGGTCCCTGCCGCCCAGCAGGTAGTCGTACATCCGGGCCGAATGCGGTCGGTCGGTCCGGGGAACGACCGGCGAGTCGCCGTTCACGGGCACGCCCCTCTTGGCTGGTTGAACTATGGATCAACGGGCCGAAGAATAATGCGGATTGCACCCACCCGTCGATCGCAACGCATGGCCGACCGCCCCCAGCCTAGCCCGCGCGCACTCAGCCTGCCCTCAGCCTGCCCCCGGCCCCCGCCCAGCCCCCGCCCAGCCCGCGCCCAGCCGATGGTGGCCCCCCGTTACCCGAACTGGCCGGGCTGGTAGCCCCCGGCGGGCTGCTGGACGAGGACGTTCAGGCGGTTGAACGCGTTGATGAGGGCGATCGCGCACACCAGGGCGGCGAGCTGGTCCTCGTCGTAGTACGTGGCGGCGTTCGCCCAGACCTCGTCCGCGACCCCGCCGGCGGCGTCCGCGATGCGGGTACCCTGCTCCGTCAGCTCCAGGGCCGCACGCTCGGCGCCGGTGAAGACCGTGGCCTCCCGCCAGGTCGCGACGAGGTTCAGACGCACCGAGGTCTCCCCGGCCCGCGCGGCCTCCTTGGTGTGCATGTCGATGCAGAACCCGCAGCCGTTGATCTGGCTGGCGCGGATCTTCACCAGCTCCAGCGTCGCGCCCGGCACCGTCGAGCGGGGGAACGTATGGTCGGCGGCCGCGAGATGCTTCCCGAACTTTGCCGCGCCCGGGATCTGCATGAGGTTCAAACGAGCTTCCATGGCCAGTTCCTCCGCGTTGTCGGTGCGTACACACCCCTGACGCCGCAGCGCGATGAGATGTGACAGCCGCTGGTCGGGAAGGACCCCACCGCGGGGAACGGACCGGCGCGGTCAGAGAGCGTGTCCGCCGGCCACCTGGAGGACTTGTCCGGTGATCCAGCGGGCCTGGTGGGAGGCCAGGAAGATCACGGCGTCCGCGATGTCCTCCGGTTCGCCCACCCGTCCCATGGGCACGATCGCTGTCGCCTGGGCGATGAGATCTTCTCCGATCCACCCGGTCTGCACCGGGCCCGGTGCCACGGCATTCACGCGGACGCCCCGACCGGCCAGGTCCAGCGCGGTGGCCCGGGTGAGTGCCTCCAAGGCCGCCTTGGACGTTCCGTAGCCGATCTGCCCGGGGAACGCCCTGGCGGCGTCGGTCGAGATGTTGACGATGGACAGCGGCTGATCGCCGCCGCGCAGCCCTGCCACCTCGGCGGTGAGGAGCGCCGGAGCGATGGTGTTCACCCGGTAGTGCCGTTCCAGCGAGTCAGAGGTCAGGGCGTCGACGGTGTCCGGCGTCTCGCAGTGGGCCGCATTGTTGACCAGCACGTCGATCGAGCCGAGACGTTCCGCGGCAGCCACCGCCAACTGGCGTGCCCCGTCAGGCCGGGACAGATCCGCGCTGATGGCCACGGAGCCGTTGCCGAGCTCCTGTGCCAGCTTCCCGGCTTCGCCCGGGCCGGGCGTGATGTGGCCCCAGTCCGCACCCTCCGGGGCAGGAAGGTCCTGCGCGAGATAGTGGATCGCCACCCGCGCCCCCTGCGCCGCGAAAGCGCGGCTGATCGCCGCACCGATGTTCCCGGCACCACCGGTGACCAAGACGTTCTTGCCTTCGAGTCGGGTATCGATCACGTGCGTCTCCAAAAGGGTGTTCCGCCGCTGGTCTCACAACGAGCGGGGCCCGGCGGAAGAGATAAGGGAAGAAAAGACCTGATCTGCTGGCACTTCCCCCACGGGGCAACACGCCTCGCACATGGGGGTGGGCATAGTCAGGAACGCATGCCCACAAGCTATCAGACCCGAGTGCGGGCCCGGCGCGCCGATCGGAACGGACCCGATCGGCGCGTCGTGGACCTCAAGTGGCCGTATCAGCCGAGGTGTCGAGCAAAGAATCGCAACGTGCTGTCCAGCTCGAGTGCCGGGACCTCCCCGTGCTTACCGGCGTTGGCGTGCAGCGTCTTCTCGGCCGGGGCAAAAGCGTCGAACAGCGCCAAGCTCTGGGCCCGCGGCACCCGTTCATCGTTCCCTCGGCCGATGCCAGCGCCCCTCCCAAGCCCAGCACCGCCGCACGGACCCGGGGTCCGTCGGCGACGAACGGAACGCCGAGTCCGCAACCCACCACGCGAGCCTGGTTCTCGGTCGCGATCCGGTTGTACTCCTCGTCCACCGGCCGATCGCCATGGCCGGGCACGTCGACCGCCGCCGCCGCGAAACCACACTCGGCCACAAAGCGGCGCGCGCGGACCACGATGTCGGGTGCCTTCTTGTGCTGGCCGCCGCCGTGTCCTGTCAGGATCAGGGGACGGGCACCGGCGGCGCCTTCCGGCGTCCACAACACGCCGGGAATCTCACCGAGGGTGAAGAGCTGTTCGGACACGCCGCCGGACGATGTCCGCAAGGTGAAGCGCATAG
The DNA here is from genome assembly GCF_031845565.1 of Streptomyces johnsoniae. NCBI lineage: Bacteria > Bacillati > Actinomycetota > Actinomycetes > Kitasatosporales > Streptomycetaceae > Streptomyces > Streptomyces johnsoniae. The sequence goes on from NZ_JAVREV010000007.1 coordinate 15,992, forward strand.
CGTTTCAAGCCTCTCGGGATGCCTTCCGCGGGCACTCCCCAGACCATGCGAGAGAGGGAGCCCCGACCTGTCACACCGTTGATCGGTCTCACCTCCACAGTTCGCAGTGACGCACGGCAAGCGGCGAACGTACCGTCGAACGTTGCCCGGTGCGGCACTGGCGACACAGACGGCGACCGCCGCGCGGGTCAGCGGCGGCGGCTACCGACGCCGAGTTGCATCAGGTCCTCGCCGACGATGAGTCGGCCGGAGTAGCCTTCGCCCGCGGGCAACCAGTGCTCAGGGCCGGGGTCGGTCGGGACGAGGTGGGTGAGCACCAGGTTCTTCACCCCGGCGGGCTCGGCCACGTCCCTGCCGACCTGTTCGATGGTCGTGTGGCCCTGCAGCAGGGTCATGCGCATGAACTCCCGCTGATCCGGCGGGAAGACGGAGACGACCTCGTCGATGTACGCGGCGTCCACGCACTCGTGCACGAGGTAGTCGGCGCCGCTCGCCAGGTCGATGAGGTTCTGGCTGACCCTGGTGTCGCCGGACACGACGACGGAGCCGTCCGGCGTGTCGAACCGGAAGGCGAACGACGGGGCCGTGGGCCGGTGGTCGACCAAGGTCGCGGTGATCCGCACGTCGCCGTCGGTCCACACGGGGATCGGCGCGTCGAGGCGGGGCGGGATGCCGGGCGGATCGACGTGCCAGAGCGAGGAGATGTCGATGTCCTGCACGACGAACAGCTCGTCCGGGAGCCGGAACAGGCTGGCGCGCGCCCGCTCGTTGAGGTCGGCGGCGAACGTGTCCCGCAGCCGGTCGGTCGTTTCGCTGATCCCGGGTATGGGCCGCTCCGGGGTGACGACGGGTGGCTCCGGCCGGCCGGGCGGGCTGACCGGAGGAAGGGTGTCGCGGTCGCCGGGGCCGAAGACGCGGATGGGCTCGGACAGGCCCGTCCCGTTCGATGGCACCGTCGGGTACAGCGCCGGCCACTCGGCCCAGTGATCGGAGTGCATGTGCGTGAGGAAGATGCCGCGCACGTTGTCGAGCACACCGGAGGGCGACCCGCTGCCGAGACCGGCCGCGGCGATGCGCATCTGCGAGCCGAATCCGAGGTCGACGAGGTACACCCGGTCCTCGTAGACGATGGCGGTGGAGATGCCCATGCGCGCGCCGTCGGTGAGGACGGGGCCGCCGGCCGTGCCCAGCAGGACGACGCGGGTGCGGTGGCGGCTGCCGCTGGTGTCCGGGCGCGCGGCGCCAGGCGCGCCGGCCGCCTGCGCGGCCCCCGACGTCCCGGCCACGCCCAGCCCGACAGCCGCGGCGGCCACACCGGCCGTTCCGGCGGCACGGAGGGCACCGCGGCGGGACATGTGGGCCCTGAGCAGTGGCCCGAGGTCGTCACACACAGAAGCTCTCCTTCACGTCGTCACTCGGCCTGCCCGAGCGGCAGAGGCCGCGATAACCCGGCCGGACGCAGCATGCTGACAGATTCGGCTCGAGGATCGCTCAAGGCGGCCCGGTGCCGGAACCACGTGACGGGAACGGCTCGCACGCCCGCTGCCGGCCTTATCGTGACTCCCCAAGGGAGGCCCTCGTCATAATCCTTCGATCGCCCTCAGGATCAGGGCGCGCGCATCCGCGCCGTAAACGGCCAGCTCGCGCAGCTGCTGAAAGGCCCGCAGGTAAAGGGCCACTTCGGACGGCTGGGTGACCGTAACTCGCGCGGTCAGCAACTCCACGGCCACGAGGGTGTCGTCGTAGACATGGAAGGCTTCCAGAGGTCGGATTGCTCGATCGGGAAGGTCAGCGGGGATGACGCCCAGGGACACGGCGGGGAGCGCGCCGGCCGTGAGGAGGTAGCCGAGCTGCGCGGCCATGGCGGCCGAGTCTCCCAGTCGGTAGTGCAGCACGGACTCCTCAACCAGCAGCGCGAGCCGATGGCCCTGAGCCGGGTGCCGACGCGGCGGCCGGGGCTCTCGCACGAGGTCCGCGAGCGGCCGACCAGATGTTCGGGGCAGCCCGCCGAGAAGTTTGGCTCTCGCGCTCCCTCTCGCGCACAGCATGACCGGGGTGTTACGTGCACCTGGGAGGCATCCTGGCCGCAGCCGGCGAACTGGACGAGGCCCATGCCGCAGGCAACAACGCGCTCGCCGTACTGCCCGGCACAGGATCGGAGAGGATGACGGGAACGGACAGGCGCCATCAGGCCCTCCGTGGGAGCCTGCCCTGCGCACAGCGGCCCGGTCACATGGCCCCCCCGGTCGCGGTCAGGAACGCGGCTCTTGCCGGATCGGTACGCCCACGGTGTGCAGATGCCGGACCGCCTCGCCCCAGGAGGCGAACAGCCCCGTCTCGTAGTAGGGCACGCCCACCTCCGCGCAGTACCGCTTCACGATCGGCGCGGCCCTGCGCAGGTGCGGGGTCGGCATCGACGGGAAGAGGTGGTGCTCGATCTGGTAGTTGAGTCCGCCCAGCGCGATGTCCTTGAACACGCTGCCCGTGACGTTCCGCGAGGTGAGCACCTGGCGGCGCAGGAAGTCCGGGCGATCGTCGCCCTTGAGCGTCGGCATGCCTTTGTGGTTCGGCGCGAAGCAGCAGCCCAGATACACGCCGAAGAGAGCCTGGTGCACCAGCACGAAGGCCACGGCCTTGCCGGGGGACAGAACGGTGAACAGCACGCCCAGATAGATCACCACGTGCGCGGTCAGCAGCACGCCTTCCAGTCCACGCCGTTTCATCGGTGCCGAGCGCAGTGCCCGAAAGCTCGCGACGTGCAGGTTGAAGCCCTCGAGAGTCAGCAGCGGGAAGAAGATCCAGCCCTGCACACGGCCGATGAAACGCGGCATTCCCCGTGCCGTCCGCGCCTGTTCCTGCGACCACACCAGGATGTCGGGCGCGACGTCCGGGTCCAGTTCCTCGTGATTGGGATTGGCGTGGTGCCGGGTGTGCTTGTTCATCCACCAGCCGTAGGACATGCCCACCCCGAGATTCCCGAACAGCCGGCCCCAAATCTCGCTCGGCCGCCGCCGGGAGAAGATCTGCCGGTGCGCCAGATCGTGCATCACCAGCGCGGCCTGCCCGAAAGCCAGTGCCATGAACGCCGCCACGGCGAGCTGCCACCAGCTGTCCCCCACCAGGGCGAAAGCCACCCAGGCACCCAGGAACGCCGTGGCCACCAGGGACAGCCGCACCGCGTAGTACCCCGGCCGCCGCCGCATCAGCCCCTCCTCGGCGATCCGCCGGGACAGCCGGGCGAAGTCACTGCCTTTCGCACTCCCCGGCTCAGCAGCCTCTGCGGACACCGTCTCCGTGCTCGTCGTCATGCCGCCAAGTCTTCGGCCCCCGGCACCGGCGGGACAGCCGCCTGCCCCCCGCCCTCATGGGGGCCTGCACCCCCTGACGCAGGTGATGCTGGGTACACCATGGACCAGGAGTGCGATCCGCACCCGGTCCGCGACCGCCGGGTTGCCCTTGCCAAGACCGTCCGCGATGGCCCGGGCGGTGGCGAGTTCCCGTTCGGTCAGTGCGGACAGCTGTTTCCGCGTGTTTCCGCGCGGCTTCGCGGGCCGGGTCGCGAGCGTCGGAGGACCGCGGCCGAGCCGCCGCGGCGATCACCCGCGCCGTGGGGATGTGGACCCTGTGTGGACTCTTACCGCACGCCAGAGTGCCGGCAGAGGACATACTGTCTGGTGGGTGCAGACGGGTTCGAACCGCCGACATCCGCCTTGTAAGGGCGGCGCTCTACCGCTGAGCTATGCACCCTGGATCGGGGCCACAGCCTACACGGCCGTCCGTGGCGTGCAGTAAACGCCGGGTTGCCCCCGCTTCGTGAGGCTGGTGGGAGAATGGGCGTGGGATTCACATGGCCAATCCACCGGCGGGGAGTGGGACACGTGACAGCGACGCGCACCGCGAAACGGCTTGCCGCACTCATGCTGCTTCCGCCGCTGTCCGTGCTGGCCCTCGCGGGTGCCGCGCTGCCCGCGGCTTTCACCGGTGGGGGGACGCGCCGGTGGGGGCGGGGGCGGGTGGAGGATCTGCGGGCGGAGGCGCAGGAGGCGAAGGACGCCGCGGCTGCCGCGTTCTACGAGCTGGACACCGCGCAGCGGGATCTGCGGATCACCGTGGAGACGATCACCGCGGCCGACGACACGCGGCAGGCGGCGCGGGCCGCGGCGGATTTCGCGGCGTTCGGCGAGCGGATCGACCAGGTCAGCCAGGCGTACATCACCGCGATGGACGCACACGACCTGGACGCGGAGGGCCTGGACGCCGGGGGCGCGTCGCGGGCGGCGCGGGAGCTGCTGGGGGCGCGCGACGAGCTGGCGCGCACCCGGCAGGATCTGGAACGGTTCGGCGAGTCGCTGGGGCCGCTGCTCGAGCGGGCCGAGTCGCAGCTGGCGCAGGTGGCACCGGCGGTGGAGCGGGCCAGGCAGGCGCTGCGGGCGGCGACGGAGGCGCTGGACGTGGCGCGCGGCGCCGGTCTCGGCGCGGAGGATCTCGCGGCTTCGCTGGCGGCGCTCGGTCCTGAGCTGCGGCGGCTGAACGAGGGGGCGGGGCAGCACGGCATCAAGCCGACGATCCGCCGGGCGGAGGACGTGCGGCGGCGGGCCGAGTCGATCGCGGCGGACGCGGCCCGGCTGCCGCAGCGGGCGGCGGAGATCGACCGGCGGCTGTTCAGCCTGCGGACGCGGGCGGAGGCGATCATCACGCGCGCCGGCAAGGTGGAGCCGGTGCTGAGCGAGCTGCGCCGCCGGTTCAGCGTGGCGTGCTGGCAGGACCTCCAGCGGGTGCCGGAGCAGGCGGCGCAGTCGGTGCGGCAGGCGGAGCAGGTGCTCACGGCGGCGCAGCGGGCGCGGGACGAGCAGCGGTTCGCGGATGCGACGGCCCGGCTGACGACGGTGCACGCGCTGCTCGGCCGCACCGACGAGGCGGTGTCGGCGGCCGGGGAGCGGCTGCGGCGGCTGAACGAGGTGTCGTTCGATCCACGCAAGGAGATCGACAGGACCCGCTTCGTGCTGCGGGACGCGCAGCGGCTGGCCATGACGGGACGGACGATCCCCGAGCCGCGGCACGCGCGGCCGCTGGACGCGGCGGTCGAGCGGCTGGACCGGGCCGTCGCCACGTTGGAGAACGGGGGCCGCAACCCGGACTACTGGCTGTTCCTGACGGAGTTGGAGGCCGTGCGCAGCGCGGTGGCCGCGGTGGTGGACGACATCAGGTCGGGCCGGTAGCCGAGGACGGGCCGGCGCCGCCGAGGACGGCGGTCACGAGCGTTTTCGCGGCGGCGTGGACGGCCGCGGCGGCGTCGGGCGCGTCGGCGATGGCGGTGGCGACGATGGCGCCTTCGTGGAGGCTGAGCAGCTGAGTGGCGAGGGTGCCTGGGTCCGGGGCGCCCGCCTCGGTGAGCAGCTCGTGGAACAGCGTGTGCAGCCACTTCTTCTCGGCCACGATGATCTTCCGCCCCTCGTGTTCCGGCTCGGGCAGCTCGGCGAAGGCGTTGATGAAACTGCATCCCCGCTCGGACCCGCCGAGCCATTCGGGCATTACCTCGAACGGCACCAGCACGCGCCGCACCGGGTCGTCCCGCACGGCGTCGAGGAGGGTGCTGATCATGTCGCGCCAGCGGCGGTCGCGGGTTTCGAGGTAGGAGACGACGAGGGCGTCCTTGGAGCCGAAGCGGTTGTACAGGGTCCGCTTGGTGACGCCTGACTCGGCGGCGATGGTGTCGACGCCGACGGCGTGGATGCCGCGCCGGTAGAACAGCTCGGACGCGACGTCGAGAATCCGCCGGGCGCCCGGCGTGAGCTGATCGTTTGCGGTCATGACACACACCCCTTGACTTCACAGATCTGTATACCTACCGTGGAACACGGAACTTCACAGATCAGTGTACCTGGAGGCACACCATGAAGGTGATCTTGCAGCCGTTCGTCGAGGCGGTCCGCGCGTTCGGCCACGGCATCAAGGCCGCGAACGCCATCCGGCACAACGTCAGCCCCGACCGCACCACCGCGGAGGCCACGGCCTGGGCGCTCCCCCGCCCGCAGGCCGAGTACGCACGGTGGGGCCCGACGCGTTAAAGCCCGTTTTGCACGGGTACGCGGGGGGCCGAAGGAGGTCCCCCATGGGTACGTACAGCACGAGCGGGTCGCCGCGGCTGCCGAGCACAGGACCGCTGGCGCTGCTGCGGCGGGCCCGCCTGGACGAGCATCTGCCGGTGGACCGGAGGCTCAGCCGCGTCTACCGCGTCGGGGCGGGCCTGATGGGGCTCGCGCTCGTGGTCTTCGGCGCACTCGGCCTGACCAGGAACCTGGGGATGTTCTCCACGCGCGAGGACACCATTTGGGGGCTGTACACCAACGGCGCGCTGAGCTGGCTGTCGATCGTCGTCGGTCTCCTGCTGTTCTTCGGCATGGTCAAGGGCGGAAACCTCGCCTCCACGCTGAACATGCTGCTCGGGGTCGCGTTCGTGCTCAGCGGCTTCGTCAACCTGGCGCTGCTCGAGACCGGCGCCAACGTCCTCAACTTCGGCATGCAGAACGTGATCTTCAGCTTCGCCGCTGGCCTGCTGCTGATGTCGTTCGGCATGTACGGCCGCGTCAGCGGGCGGCTGCCGCACGACAACCCGTACTGGCAGGCCAGGCACCCGGAGGTGCGCGACGGCGCGCCGGAACGGCAGGAACTGGCGGAGCGCCGGCGCAAGGAGCTGAGCGAACGCGAGGAGTCCGGCGCGCGCAGGTAGCTCGGCGAGCGCAGGTAGCTCGGCGAGCGCAAGTGACTCAGCGCGCGCCGCCGTCGAGCCGGCGCAGCACAGCCCGCAGAATCTCCTCCCCGCAGGCGACACCCTGCCCGGTCAGCGCCGTGACGTGCGGCGCCGCCCAGCCGGCGGCGGCCAGCTCGCCGTGCCCCGGCCGCCAGCCCTGGTCGGCGGCGAGCAGCAGATCGGTGTCGAGCAGCGAATCACCCGCGGCCAGCACGGTGCCGGCCCCCGTACGGCGGGCGATCTCGGCGACCGCCGCGCTCTTGGTGAGCGGGCGCGGCACCGCGTACAGCTTGCGGCCCTGGAGCGAGACGGTCCAGCCGCGGGGGGCGGCCCAGTCGGCCAGCTCCTTGGGCCAGGTGTCGGGCAGCAGCCCGCGGTCGACGACCAGGTAGGCGAACAGGCCCTCCGCGTCGCGCTCCCGCAGCAGCCAGGCCGGGTCCGCGGTGCGGCGCAGGTGGTCGCGCACCTCCGCGAGCGGCGCGCAGTCCGCGGCCAGGGCGCGGCGCACCGCGGCGTGCCAGTCCTCGTCCGTTCGCCCGTCGACCAGCAGGTGGCCGCCGTTGGCACAGATCGCGTAGCGCGGAACGGGCCCGGGCAGGCTGATCCGCAGGTACTGCTCGCGGGTGCGCGTGGTCGTGGGCACGAAGAACGCGCCGGGGTGCGCCGCGAGTTCGGCCAGGAGGCCGCCCGCTGCCTCGGTGACGAACGACTGCGGCAGCGAACGGTACACCTCGACGCAGGTCAGCCGCGGCGCCTCCGCGTCCGGCATGCCGAGCGCGAGCGCGGCGGCGGAGTAGATGAGGGTGCGGTCCAGATCGCTCGCGACGATGGTGCTCGCGCGCGTGCTCGCGCGCGGCGGCGCGGTCTCGGTCACTGCGCGGCCTTTCCGTCGGCTCCGGTGGCGCCCTTGGTGTAACGGGGGTGGATAAGCCCGACGCAACTGTAGGGCAGGTCGTCGGTCTCCTCGACGGGAACGCCGCGCTGCTCGGCGAGCAGCCGGATGTGGTCGAGGTCGGCGCCCGCGCCGCGGCGCGCCAGTATGCGCCAGGGGACGCGGCGCAGCAGCACGCGGGTGGTCTCGCCGACGCCCGGCTTGACCAGGTTGACGTTGTCGATGCCGTAGGCGGCGCTGATACGTTCCACCGCGCGCCAGCCCTCCCAGGTGGGGGTGCGGTCCGCGGCGAGCAGCGCGGCGGTGTCGGCGGCCACGCCCGCGGCCACCTCGGCGAACCGGCCGGCCACCACGTCCAGGAAGTGGCGGGAGAGGTCGGCGCCGGCCAGCTCCCGGTAGTGCTTGGCACCGTGGAAGTCGTGCGGACCGACCAGGTCGGACCGCAGCACGGTACGCGAGATGAGCCCGGACACCGTGGAGTTGAGGCAGGCCGAGGGGATGAGGAAGTCCTCGCGGGTGCCGTAGGTGGCCACGCAGCCGCCGGGGTCGGCGAGCACCGCGAGGGCGGGGTCGAAGCCGGGGAACGGGGCCAGCGCGTCGGCCAGTTCCCGCGTGATGGCGCCCTTGCCGGTCCAGCCGTCGACGAACACGACGTCGGCCGGGTCGTGATGGGCGGCCAGCCAGCGCAGGGCGGTGGTGTCGATGCCCTGGCCGCGGACGATGGAGACGGCGTAGTGCGGCAGGTCGAGCCCGTGCGCGTGCCGGGCCCAGCGGCGCATCAGGACGCCGACGGGCGTGCCCGCGCGGGCCAGGGAGACCAGCACGGGAGTGCCGCCGGGCCGGGCCCGTTCGGCCAGGACGGCCTCGGTGACGGTGCCGACGGCGCGGGCCACGCGGGCCGCGGAGGTCTCCAGGGCCTGGTGGAACAGGCGCTGGTACGCCGGGCTCGGCTGGTACTCCACGGGCAGCGATTCCGCGTAGTGGGCGCCGCCGGACTGGATGGCCTCCTCGCGTTCCTCCGCGGGCGCCTCCAGGGTGACGCCGGAGAGGTCCTGGAGGAGCCAGCCGACGTCCTCGGGCGCGTAGGAGGAGAACGCGGGGCCCCGCAGCGGGTGCGGCAGCGAGGGCACGACGGTGAACAGCAGGTGCCGGGTGTGGGCGGCGAGCACGGCCAGCAGCCCGTCGGGCGCGTGCAGTTGCGCGGTGTCGCCCGCGGCGTCGGTGACCAGCAGGACCGCGTCCCAGTCGCGGCCCGCCACGTTGTACGCGTAGCGGGGCCCCGGCCCGTCGGCCGGCCGGTCGTGGGCCGGGAAGACGAGGCGGCTGCGTATCGCGTAGCCGGGGTCGTCGACGGCGAGGACCGGGGAGCGCGTGGTGGTGGAGAAGTACACCTCGGCCCCGGGCAGCGCCGCCTCCGCGGCGGCGGCGAGACGCAGCGGCGTGTACGACAACTCCTCGGTGCCCAGGACCAGAACGCGCCGCGCGCCGGGCGGCAGCGCCGCGGCGAGCCCGGCGGCGAGGCCCGGCAGGGCTGCCTCCAGGCGGGCCAGGTCGGCGGGCAGGTAGCCGTGCCGCCCGCCGTCGGGCAGCCCCGCGGGCCAGTCGAGGGCGACGCGCTCCGGGCGTGCGGCGGGCCGGCCGCGGCCGTCACCATCGCCATCGCCGTCGGGGGCGCGGTCGGGGTCGGGTGCGCGGTGCGCGTCGACGAGCGCGGCACCGCGGCTCAGCACGTCCTCCGGCAGGTCGATGCGGCCGACCGCCAGGGCGGTGGTCTCGACGGTGACGCCGAGGTCGGCGGCGAACTTGGCGAGGGCCGCCCGGTCGCTCTCGGTGCGCATGTCGACCAGGGCGGCCACGAGGTAGCGCTGCCTGGGGCGGGCCCGGTGCAGGGCGGCGATGGTGTTGCGCACGGTGCGGCCGGTGGACAGTTCGTCGTCGACGAGGACCAGCGGCCCGTCGCCGGCCAGCAGCGCGGGGTCCTTCGGCAGCAGCAGGTGCGAGGTGTGGTGGCTGTGCTCCTCCTCGAAGCCGCCGGCCCGGGCGACGCCCGGCACCGGGCGGCGCGTGGAGTGCAGGTAGGGCACGCCGCCGAGGCCGTCGGCGACACAGTGGCCGAGCCCGGTCGCGGTCTCCGCGTAGCCGAGGACGAGGGCGCGGGGCGCCGCCTCGCCGAGCAGCTCCTTGACGCGGCGGCCCAGCTCGACGCCGGTGCCGTACACGGTGCGCGGCGACTGCGGCACGTGCTTGCCGAGGACTTCGGAGACCAGCAGGTGGGCGCGCTTGGGGTTGTGCCGCAGGGCCAGGCCGAGCAGGCCGCGGGCCGCGTCGCCGTGCAGCCGCACGCCGAGGCGGCTGGTGACCCAGGTCCCGGGCCATATCGCGCCGGCGCTCATCCGATACCCGCCGTGAGGAGGTCGACGAAGTCGACGCCGTCGCGGGAGACGCCGAACACCTCGGCGCGCAGCATGGTCCGCTCGGCCCACGCCCGGTGCGGCTTCACCTCGTTCATCTTGTTGGTGTAGGCGGAACGCAGGACGCCGCCGCCGGACGGGCCGGTGCGCAGGATGTCGGCGGCGTCGCTGAACTCCTCGTGGCTGACGACGGACAGCGCGTGCACCGGGGCGACGTGCGAGGGGTGGATGCAGGTCTTGCCCAGCAGGCCGTTGGCGCGATCAAGGGCGATCTCGCGCAGCAGCGCGTCCATGTCGTGCTTGATGAGGCGGCTGCGCAGGGCCTCGGCCCGGCCGCTGAACGGGCTGTACCGCAGCTGCGGTTTGAACATCCGCTCCTGCGTGCGGAAGTACTCCCAGACCGGGCCGGTGACGACGTAGCCGCTGCCGTCGGCGCGGCCGAAGACGTTGACGACGTCGCTGATGACGGAGGCGACGAGCTGCACGTCGTAGGCGGTCATGTCGGGGCTGCGGCGCAGCGCGTACGCGGCGCAGAAGTCGGTGACGCCCAGGCGGACCGCGGGTATGCGGTCCCGGTACTTCTCCACGGCGCGGGCCGCGGCCGTCAGGCCCGCGCCGCGCGTCTCCAGGTGCAGCAGCTCGGGCGACTCGAGGACCGGCATGGCCAGCAGGCGCCGCCCGGCGAGGACTTCGGCCCCGGTGACGGCCTCAAGGAACGCGGGTCCCGAGTCCGCCGTGAACTTGGGCAGCACGAAGCCGGCCAGCAGCCGTCCCGCGGCACCGAGCCGGGCGGTGAGGCGCGTGATCTGCTCGGGCAGGCGGACGCGGACGAACAGCAGTGGCAGCGGGCCCCCCGGCCCGTCCCGGTGCAGCTCCTCGAACTGGCGTACCAGATTGTCCTCGGCGCCGGCCACCTCGTCGTCGCCGATGGAATCCTCCAGGCAGAGCACCATGGACACGACCCCGGCGGCCGCCTGTTTGCCGATGTCGGCGGCCAGCCTGGGGCGGGTCGCCGGGCTGTAGAGGGTGGCGCCGAGCGCGGCCCCGAGCGTTCTGACGTGGGACTCGGGGCCGAACTCGGCGGGCTCCTGGTGAAACAGCGCGCGACGCCGTGCAGGCGAGAGGTGCCCGTAATGCTGCATCGGTCTCCCCGGTTTTGTCGGGCCGTCCTGCCGCCCGGCTGGCGGCACCGGCTTCCCGTGGCAATCGTAAGCGCGGCATTGTTTCGGAAGTATGGCGGCAGGCAGGATTCCTTATATGACGCACGGGTTGGAGAGGGGAGCCACAATTCATCTTCCCTTCACCGCGTTACGCGCCGTGTTGCGCTGGACGCCCACGGCTTCCGGCGCCCGGCGCCCAGTTCCCGATCTCGATCTTTCCGCGCTGCTGCTCGACGCGTCGGGACGGGTGCGCTCCGAGGGCGACTTCGTGTTCTACAACCAGCCGCGGCATCCGTCGGGCCTGGTCAGGCGCCTGCCGAAGCGGCGGGACGCGGAGGGGCTACGGGACACCGTTGAGGCGGATCTCGCGCGTCTTGAGACGTCGGTGACACGCGTGGTGCTCGCCGCGTCGGCGGACGGCGGGTTCGAGGCGGAGGCCAGCCGGCCGCGGCTGCTGCTGCACGGCGCGGCGGGCAGGGCGGACGGCGGCGCGGGCGCGGCGGCGCCGCTGGCGGTACTGCCGCTCACGCCGCGGCCGGGGGAGACGGCGGTGGTGTGCGGCGAGGTGCTGCGGGGTGCCCGCGGCTGGGAGTTCCGCGCGACGGGACGCGGGTACCGGGGCGGCCTGGTCGCGCTCGCCGCCGACTTCGGGATCACCGCGACGGGCCACCCGCCGCCCCGCGACCCGCGGACGGCCCCGCTGACCTACGGGTACCCGCAGCCCGACCCGGCGTTCACGCTGCCGCCGCAGGGCCCGCAGTTCCTGCCCGCGCGGTCCTGACGCGGTCCTGACGCGGCCCGGGCGCGGCTCAGGCGCGGCTCTGCTTGGCGCCGCGGCCCCAGGACATGCCCCAGCCGTAGAGGCGGTCGATCTCGGACTGGAAGCCGTAGACGTACTTGACCTCGCGGCGGGCGACCAGCTGCCCCTTGTGGGGCTCGATCAGGGCGACCGCGCACGCCCTGGCCTGCGGCGGCGGGTCGGTGAGGCCGATCTCCACGTTCCTGCCGTCGGCGGTGACCAGGGTGACGACGACGTCGGCGCGGTCGAACGCGGGCACCCCGTCGTAGATGTAGACGAAGACCAGCAGTCGCTTGAACTCCTCGGCGTAGTCGAGGTTGAGGTACAGCGTCTCGCCCGAGGCCGTGCCGAACCTGTCGTCGCCGCTGAGCTTGAGGTAGGGCGGCGCGCTGAAGTCGCCCTGGAGACCGCCGAGGGACTGCACGACGCCCTTGCTGCCGTCGGTCAGCTCGTAGAGGCAGGCCAGGTCGAAGTCGATGCTGGCCACGCCCTGCGAGTGCCCCCGTATCTCCGCGGGCTTGAAGATCTCCAGCGGGTGCCGCAGGAAGCGCGCACGCCCGTGGGCTCGGTCGAAGTCCATGTTGGTGCGCATCCGCCAGGACAGGTCGACGCGCAGCGTGCCGGTCTCCGCGCCCTGGGAGGTGAGCGGCGCCGTCGGAGACCGTTTGGTCAGCTCCACGGCGTAGCTCGACATGCCGCCGACGGTGTCGAACTTCTGCCGCGCGATGCCGCCTCCGCGCCAGTACGACCACAGGGACGCCATGGCCGCCCACCCCCTCGACTCTGTCACGCACGTAGCGGGACGGGCGGTCACCGTCCCGCTACGTAAGGCTTCCGCAATCCGCCGGGGCTCACACCCCGGAGCGCACCTCCGACTGCTCCTGCCCGTCCCCGCCGCCGCCGGACGCCTCGTTCGCCGCGTCGATCCGGTTGGCCCGTACCGAGGACCAGAACGACAACCCGATGAGGGTGACGCCGAACAGCCCGGTGACCACCTCGTGCAGGTGCCAGCGGATGCTGATCAGCAGCAGCACGGCGAGGGCGCCGATGGCGTAGTGCGCGCCGTGCTCCAGGTAGCGGTAGTCGTCCAACGTGCCCTGGCGGACCAGGTAGATGGTGATGGACCTGACGTACATGGCGCCGACGCCCAGGCCGATCGCCATCCAGAAGATGTGGTTGGTGATGGCGAACGCGCCGATGACGCCGTCGAAGGAGAACGAGGCGTCCAGCACCTCCAGGTAGAGGAACAGGAAGAACGCCGCCCGGCCGGCCAGGCCGACCGCGGTGGGCTCCTTCCCGGCGCGCTTCGCGGCCTCTTCCTCCTCGGCCGCCCGCTCCTCACCCTCCTCCAGCCGGTGCTCGAAGTATCCCGACAGGCCGCCGACCAGGAGGTACGTCAGCACGCCCGCGACGCCGGACAGCAGCACCGTGTCGGACTTGTCCAGGTGGGCGCCGCCGTGCTGGTAGGCGCTGGTGGCGACGGTGGTGGCGGTCAGCAGCAGCGCGGCCAGCGCGACGCCGACGGCGAAGCCGTCGATCCGGCCGAGCTTGGCGAGCGGGCGCTCCAGCCAGCCGATCCACCGGTGCTCCCGCTCCTGGAAGATGAAGTTGAGGAAGATCATCAGCAGGAACATGCCACCGAACGCGGCGATGGACGGGTGCGCGTCGGTGACGAGCTGCTCGTACTGGTCGGGATCGTCGAGTGCCAGCTCGACGGCCTCGATCGGTCCGAGCGATGCGGTGATCGAGACGATGGCCACGGGAAAGACCAGCCGCATGCCGAAGACGGCGATCAGGATGCCGATCGTCAGGAAGATCCGCTGCCAGAACTCGTTCATCCTCTTCAGGACACCCGCGTTGACCACGGCGTTGTCAAAGGAGAGGGAGATCTCCAGGATGGAGAGGATCGCCACGACGGCGAGCGCTTCCCAGCCCCAGAAGATCAGGGCGGCGGCGAGGCCGGCGGCGGTGACGCCGAACGACCAGCCGAAGGTTTTCCAAATCACGAAAATTCCAGTCTCCCGCGCGGGGCCGCGGATATGCAGGCTGACATGTCAGACGTTGACCCCGTAGTCCAGGGCGATCCCGCGCAGTCCTGAGGCGTATCCCTGGCCGATGGCGCGAAACTTCCACTCGCCAGCGTGCCGGTACAGCTCACCGAAGACCATGGCGGTCTCCGACGAGGCGTCCTCTGTCAGATCGTAGCGGGCCAGCTCCCTGCCGTCGGCCTGGTTGATGATGCGGATATAGGCGTGGGAGACCTGGCCGAAGTTCTGCTGCCGGGACTCCGCTTCATAAATGGACACGGGGAAGACGACCTTGGTGACCTCGGGCGCGAGCCCCGCCAGGTCGACCGTGATCTCCTCCGCGTCCCCCACGTCCCCGCCGGCCTCGTGGGCCGAGCCGATCAGCTCGTCGCCAAGGTGTGTGACGGAGCCGTCGGGAGATGTGAGGTTGTTGAAGAAGACGAAGTGCAGGTCGCTGAGCACCTTGCCGCGCGCGTCGGTCAGCAGCGCGCTCGCGTCGAGGTCGAACGCGGCGCCCATGGTCCTGCGGGCCTGCCAGCCGAGGCCGACCATGACCACGGTGAGGTCCGGTGCCTGCTTGGTCAGCGAGACGTTGCCGCCCTTGGTGAGGCTCACTCCGCCCACGAGTTCTCCCTGTCCACCCTGTCCTGTCGGTCCCCGACGTCCGCGGCCGCGCCCGGCGGGGCCGCGACGGCCGACTGCCGCCGCGACGCCCTGATCCTCCCCGGACGCGACCGCGGGCTCACAGCGCCCCGAGCGCCGTGACGTAATCGTTCAGATCGCGGGCCTCGGGCAGGGCGTTGACGACGGTCCACCGGACCACGCCCTCCTTGTCGATGATGAACGTGCCGCGCACCGCGCAGCCCTTCTCCTCGTCGAACACGCCGTAGGCCCTGGACGCCTCGCCGTGCGGCCAGAAGTCGGAGAGCAGCGGGTAGTCGAGGCCCTCCTGCTCGGCGAACACGCGCAGCGCGAACGGGCTGTCGTTCGAGACGGCGAGCAGCTGCACGTCGTCGTTGGCGAAGGTGGGCAGCTCGTCGCGCAGCGCACAAAGCTCCCCGGTGCAGACGCCGGTGAAGGCGAAGGGGTAGAAGAGCAGCACAACGTTCTTCTCGCCGCGGAAGTCCGCGAGCGTCACCGTCTGGCCGTGCTGGTCCCGCAAGCTGATGTCGGGTGCCTTGGTACCGGGCTCGATCGCCATGGGCGAGTCATCCGTTTCCCTGGGAGAGGTAAAGTGGCACCGCCCAGCCTACGACGCGGTCCCCGGCGGCTTGTGCGCCCCCGGGGACTCGTGTGCTCGCGTGTGTGCCCCGCGGGCTATTTCTTTCCCGCGGCCTTGGGTGTGACCAGGCGGCTGCCTGACCAGTCCCGGCCGGCGCTGACGCTGCTGGTCTGCGCCAGCCCCGCCGTCTGCGCGGCCTCGCCGATGTCACTGGGCTCGACGTAGCCGTCCCGGCCCGTCTTCGGTGTCAGGAGCCAGACCGGTGCCCCGGGATCGATCATCGTGGTGGCATCCACCAGCGCGTCGGTCAGATCGCCGTCTTCCTCGCGGAACCACAGCACCACGGCATCGGCCACGTCGTCGAATGTCTCGTCGACGAGCTCCTGGCCCGTGATGGCCTCGATTCCCTCGCGGAGTTCCTGCTCGGCGTCGTCGTCGTAGCCGAGCTCCTGGACCACCTGCCCGGGCTGGAAACCCAGCCGAGCGGCGGGGTTGGTCCGCTCCTCCGCGTGGTCCGCGGTCGCGCTCACGGATAGCTCCTGTCCTGTTTCGGAATGTACGGGTCGGTCCCGCGCGTGCGCGCGGCTTGGCCGTAGTCCACACGCGCGGGACGGATCGCGCAAGTACCCGGCCGCCGAGCCTGCCCAAACGTTGACGTCTTGGCCCCCGTCGGCCGCGTGATCTGCACCATAGTGTCGCGAACGGTTGTTCGCAGCGCCCCTCGCCCGGGGCGTAGGGTGGCCCGTTGGCCCATGGCCGAGGCAAGGCTCCGCCAAGGATCGGTGAGGATCATGAAGTGAGGATTACCGCCCAGTAGAGATGACGTTTCGCCGTCGGCGGTCCACGATGGAGACGGCGCGACACAAGCAGAGCAGACAACTCACAGTGAAGGAACAGCGTGGCTTCCGGATCAGATCGCAACCCGATCATCATTGGCGGCCTTCCCAGCCAGGTCCCGGATTTCGACCCTGAGGAGACTCAGGAATGGCTCGACTCGCTCGACGCCGCCGTCGACGAGCGAGGCCGGGAGCGGGCCCGCTATCTCATGCTCCGCCTGATCGAGCGCGCCCGTGAGAAGCGGGTGGCCGTGCCCGAGATGCGCAGCACGGACTACGTCAACACGATCGCGACCAAGGACGAGCCGTTCTTCCCCGGCAACGAGGAGATCGAGCGCAAGATCCTCAACGCGACCCGCTGGAACGCGGCCGTAACGGTCTCCCGCGCCCAGCGTCCCGGGATCGGGGTGGGTGGCCACATCGCCACCTTCGGCTCCTCGGCGTCGCTGTACGACGTCGGTTTCAACCACTTCTTCCGCGGCAAGGACGGCGGCGACGGCGGCGACCAGGTGTTCTTCCAGGGACACGCCTCGCCGGGCATCTACGCCCGCGCCTACCTCCTGGACCGGTTCTCCGACGAGCACCTGGACGCGTTCCGCCAGGAGCGCTCCAAGGCGCCGTACGGGCTGTCCAGCTATCCGCACCCGCGGATGATGCCGGACTTCTGGGAGTTCCCGACCGTCTCCATGGGGCTCGGCCCGATCAGCGCCATCTACCAGGCGCGGATGAACCGCTACATGCAGGCCCGCGGCATCGCGGACACCTCCAAATCGCACGTCTGGGCGTTCCTCGGCGACGGTGAGATGGACGAGCCCGAGTCGCTCGGCCAGCTGTCCATCGCGGCGCGCGAGGGCCTGGACAACCTGACGTTCGTGGTCAACTGCAACCTCCAGCGCCTCGACGGCCCCGTGCGCGGCAACGGCAAGATCATCCAGGAGCTGGAGTCCGTCTTCCGCGGCGCCGGCTGGAATGTGATCAAGCTGGTCTGGGACCGCTCCTGGGACCCGCTGCTGGCGCAGGACCGGGACGGCGTGCTGGTCAACAAGCTGAACACCACGCCGGACGGGCAGTTCCAGACCTACGCCACCGAGACCGGCGCGTACATCCGCGACCACTTCTTCGGCGGCGACCAGCGGCTGCGCGGGATGGTCGAAGGCATGTCCGACGACCAGATCCTGCACCTGGGCCGCGGCGGGCACGACCACCGCAAGGTCTACGCGGCGTACAAGGCCGCCAAGGAGCACCAGGGCCAGCCCACGGTGATCCTCGCCCAGACGATCAAGGGCTGGATGCTCGGGCCGAGCTTCGAGGGGCGCAACGCGACCCACCAGATGAAGAAGCTCACGGTCGCCGACCTGAAGGGCTTCCGCGACCGGCTGCACCTGCCGATCCCGGACAGCGAGCTGGAGTCCGGCCTGCCGCCGTACTACCACCCGGGCCGGGACTCGGAAGAGATCCAGTACATGCACGACCGCCGCCGCGAGCTGGGCGGCTACGTGCCGACGCGCGTCATCCGCGCCAAGCCGCTCACCCTTCCGGGCGATAAGGCGTACGCGGCCGTCCGCAAGGGCTCGGGACAGCAGCAGGTCGCCACCACGATGGCGTTCGTACGGCTGCTGAAGGACCTGATGCGGGACAAGGAGATCGGCAAGCGCTTCGTGCCGATCGCCCCGGACGAGTACCGCACGTTCGGCATGGACTCGCTCTTCCCGTCCGCGAAGATCTACAACCCGCTGGGGCAGACCTACGAGTCGGTGGACCGCGATCTGCTCCTCTCCTACAAGGAGTCGCCCACCGGGCAGATGCTGCACGACGGCATCACGGAGGCGGGCTGCACGGCCTCGCTGATCGCGGCGGGCTCGGCGTACGCGACACACGGCGAGCCGCTCATCCCGATCTACGTCTTCTACTCGATGTTCGGGTTCCAGCGGACCGGCGACCAGTTCTGGCAGATGGGCGACCAGCTCGCGCGCGGTTTCGTGCTCGGCGCGACCGCCGGCCGCACCACGCTGACCGGCGAGGGCACGCAGCACGCGGACGGCCACTCGCAGCTGCTCGCCTCGACGAACCCGGCCTGTGTCGCCTACGACCCGGCGTTCGGCTTCGAGATCGCGCACATCGTGCGGGACGGCCTGCGCCGCATGTACGGCGAGGACTCCGAGGACGTCTTCTACTACCTGACCGTCTACAACGAGCCGATCAGCCAGCCCGCCGAGCCCGAGGGCGTCGACGTGGAGGGCGTCCTGAAGGGCCTCTACCGGTACCAGGAGGGCGGCGGCGACGGCGTTCCGGCGCAGATCCTGGCCTCCGGCGTGGCCGTGCCCTGGGCCCTGGAGGCCCAGCGCATCCTCGCCGAGGAGTGGCAGGTCAAGGCGGACGTGTGGTCGGCCACCTCGTGGAACGAGCTGCGCAGGGACGCCGTCGCGGCGGAGGAGCACAATCTGCTGCACCCGGAGGAGGAGCAGCGCGTTCCGTACGTGACGCGCAAGCTCCAGGGCGTTCAGGGGCCGATCGTGGCGGTATCCGACTGGATGCGGTCCGTTCCCGACCAGATCGCGCGCTGGGTGCCCGGCACCTACCAGTCGCTGGGCGGTGACGGCTTCGGTTTCGCCGACACCAGGGGCGCCGCGCGTCGCTTCTTCCACATCGACGCCCCGTCGATCGTCCTGGCCGTGCTCACCGAGCTGGCCAAGGAAGGGAAGATCGACCGATCGGTCCTCAAGCAGGCCATCGACCGCTACCAGCTGCTCGACGTGGCCGCGGCCGACCCGGGCCCCGCCGGCGGCGACGCCTGAGGCGCGCGGGACAGCAGGTCTGAAAGGGCGGACCACCGGAACGACCGGTGGTCCGCCCCCCGTATGCTGTCCCGTCTGTGCTGAAGTTTCGTCCTGTTCTCTCCCGCACCGTCCGCCGGGTCGTGATGCCGTTGACGGTGGTCTTCGCCGTGCTGGCGACGGCCGGCTGGGTGGCCGGCGGCGCCGACCCGGCCCCCGACGCCTACGACGTTCAGCTCGAAGCCTGGGAGCGCGGCAGCGCCCGCGGCAGACCGCTGCCCGACCCGGCGGCGTCGCCCGGCCGGATCAGTGCCTTCTTCGCCGGGCTCACCGCCGCGGAACGTGACCGCCTGGCCGCGCGCCACCCCCTCGTCGTCGGTAATCTGCCCGGCGCCCCCGTCACCCTGCGTTACCAGGCGAACCGGCAGGCGCTCGCCGACGCCAGGGACAACGAGCGCCGCCGCATGCACGACGAACGTCTTTCCCCGGCCGGCCAGCACGAGGCGGGCCGGCGCATGAACCGCTTCACGTCGATGCTGGCGCCGGGCCGCCAGTTCCTGTCCTTCGACCCGACGGGCCGCGGCCGGGCCGCCGAGGTCTTCGGCGACCTTCAGGGGGCGGACCGGATCTCCGTCGTGGTGCCGGGGGTGGACACCGAACTGCTCACGTTCGAACGGACTCGCGGGAAGTACCGGGCGCCCTCCGGCATGGCCGAGGCCCTGTACACCCGCGAACGGTCGCTCGACCCCGGCGAGTCGACCGCCGTGATCGCCTGGGCGGACTACGACAGCCCGGACGGGCTCGGCATGTCCGCCGCGACCGCCGAACTGGCCGGGGAGGGCGCCGACCGGCTCACGGAGTCCGTGCGCGCGCTGCCGGGCGAGGCGCCCGTCGCGCTGTTCTGTCACTCCTACGGCTCAGTGGTGTGCGGCGTGGCCGCCGCCGGGCTGCCGGACCGGGTCACGGACATCGCGGTCACCGGGAGCCCCGGCATGCGCGCCTCGGACGTGCACGGCCTCGACACCTCGGCGCGGGTCTGGGCGATACGGGCGGAGGACGACTGGGTGGCGGACATTCCGCACCTCGCGCTCGGCCCCCTGGGCCACGGCGCCGACCCGGCCGCGGAGTCCTTCGGGGCGCGCGTGCTGTCCGCGGGCGACGCGGAGGGACACAGCGGCTATTTCGAACCCGAGGCGAGAAGCCTGGAAAATCTGGCGCTCATTGGCGCCGGTGAGGTAAATGACGTCACTTGTGCCTCAGGCACCACGGGCTGCGCCCCCGCCGACCCCTGTGCCAGGCCCGCGACCGCCTGAGCTGACAGGAACACACCCATCCGGGGGAAGCCGAATCGTCAGCCCCGGCGCATACGATGACCCGCATGGGTGATGTGCTGGCCGGAATCCACTCCACGTGGGAGTTCGACACCGACTCCGTGCTCATCCGCTTCGAACGGGGAATACGCACACCAAAACTGTTCCAGGTCTTGGGCGAGCGCCGTATCCCGTTCGAGGCGCTGAGCACCGTCGACCTGGCCCCGGGAACGCGCAAGGGCACCGTGGTCCTGCACGCCGTGCCCCGCCCCGGGGCCGACCCGCTGCTCGAAGCCGCCGCGGGCCAGCTGCGGCAGGCTGCCGACCCCTACCGGCTGGTCCTGCCCGCCGAGCGCGAAACGCTGGGCGACTACTACGCCACCGAGCTGCGCGCGGCCCTGGGCCCGCACGCGGACGAGCCCGCCGACCAGTACCTCGTCGCGGCCCCGCCGGCGCCGCTCCAGTTCAAGGCGTACGACGCCAAGGTGTCATTCGACGGCAAGGTGGTCTCGTTCCGCTGGTTCTGGACCGGCGCCTCATCCGCCAAGTGGAAGGCCGGCGACCAGTCCTTCCCGGTGAGCGAGCTGGCCGAGGTCGACTGGCGGTCACCGGAGATAGCCGGCGGCCACCTGCGCCTGCGGCGGCGCGGCCCCGACGGCCAGCCCGAGCCGCGGAACGAGGCGGCCGACCAGGACCCGGCGGCCGTCGTCTTCGGCCTCGGCTACGGCCTGGTCCACGAGTCGCTGCCGCTGGCCGCGGCCGTGTCGGAGGCGATCCGCGCGGCGGAGCCCGCCGGAGAGGGCCACCTGGACAACGGCCACCGGCGGGCGGACCCGGGCGACATCGCCAACCGCATCCGCCACCTCGGCGAGCTGCACTCGGCGGGGCTGCTGACGGACGAGGAGTTCACCGCGAAGAAGACGCAGCTCCTGGCCGAGCTGTAGGTCCCGTCCTGCCGCGGGCCCGGCCCGGCCGGGGCTACTCGCGGGCGGCCGAGGTGAAGCTCATGTCGTGGTAGCGGTCGCCGGTGACGCCGGCGGCGATCGGCTCCAGGGCGGCCAGCTCGTCCGGGGTCAGGACGATGCGGGTGGCCGCCGTGTTCTCCTCGACCCGCGCCCTGCGCCTCGTTCCCGGGATCGGGACGACCGCGAGACCGCGCACCGCCGCCTGCTGGTGCACCCAGGCCAGCGCGATCTGCCCCGGCGTCGCGCCGCGGGCCTCTGCGATGGCGCGGACCGGGGCGAGCCGCTCGGAGTTCGCCACCGCGTTGGCGCCGCTGTAGCGGGGCTGCTGGTGGCGGAAGTCCCCGGCCGGAAGCTCGGCGCTCGCGTCGGTGAACGAGCCGGTCAGGAAGCCCCGGCCGAGCGGCGCGTACGGCACGAACGTGACGCCCAGCTCCCCGGCCGCCGGCACGGCGGTCCGTTCCACGTCGCGCGAGAACAGGGACCACTCCGACTGCACCGCCGCGATGGGGTGCACCGCGTGCGCCGCGCGCAGCTCGGCGCCGGTGACCTCGCTCAGGCCCAGGTGCCGCACCTTGCCCTCGGCGACCAGCTCGGCCATCGCGCCGACGGTGTCCTCGATCGGCACCCGCGGATCGCGCCGGTGCAGGTAGTACAGGTCGATCACGTCCACGCCGAGCCGCCGCAGGCTGCCCTCGGCGCAGGCCCTGAGGTAGGCCCGGTCGTTGCGGACGCCCCGCTTCAGCGGGTCGGCGGGGTCGAGCACGATGCCGAACTTGGTCGCGATGACGACCTCGTCGCGGTGGGCCAGGAAGAACGGCGAGAGGAACGTCTCGTTGTCCCCCGAGCCGTACATGTCGGCGGTGTCGTACAGGGTGACGCCCAGCTCCAGCGCCCGTTCCAGGGTGGCCCTCGCCTCCGTGGCGTCCGTGGGCCCGTAGGCGAAGCTCATGCCCATGCAGCCGAGACCCTGGATACCGGTCCTGGGGCCGTGCGTGCCGAGCGGGGCGGTGGCGATCGTGGTGGCGCTCATGCGGTGGTTCAGTGCCTTTCCTGCGCCTTGGGGGCGTCGCTGTAAAGCGCGATCTTGAAGTCGAGAACGGTCAGGGCGTCGTGCAGCTCCCCGATGCGGCGCAGCACGCCCTGCCGGGTCGCGGCCAGCAGGGCCCGGCGCTCGGGGTAGGTGTGGTCGCCCTGCCGCACCAGGTCGGCGTAGCGGACCATGTCCGCCACGGCCATGCCGGTCAGCCGCAGCTTGTTGACGAAGGTGAGCCATTCCAGGTCGGTATTGCGGTAGCGCCGCTGGCCGGTGTGCGAACGGTCGATGTGCGGCATCAGGCCGATCCGCTCGTACCAGCGCAGCGTGTGGACGCTCAGCCCGGTGTGCGCGGCCACCTCGCTGATCGTGTAGCGGTCCTGCCCGTCCGGGCGCGGGTGGGGGCGCTCGGCCGACGCGCAGTGGTCGGTGGTCTCCTCCAGCTCGGGTACGGCATGCTGTGTCACGGTCATAGGTGCACGCTAAAGAGTTGGAGTGCACTCCAGGCAAGCCGCAACGTAACTTTTCCCGCGCCGCCCGCTCGCCCCCCGCCGCTCGCTCGCCTGCCGCCCGCTCGTCGCCGCCCCCGCCGCCCGCGTTACGCTCGGGGCCATGCGCAGCCTGGAGTTGATCGACAGCTGGCCCGTGTCCACCGCCGCCGCTGCCGTGGTCACCGCCGACGGCCGCACCTTTGCCCGCGGCCCCGCGGCGCGGCCGTTCCCGCTGGCCTCCGTCACCAAGCCGCTGGCGGCGTACGCGGTGCTGATCGCCGTGGAGGAGGGGGCGACGGAGCTGGACGAGCCGGCGGGCCCGCCCGGCGCCACCGTGCGCCACCTGCTGGCGCACGCCTCAGGACTCGCCTTCGACGAGCACCGCGTGGTGGCGGAGCCCGGCACGCGGCGCCTGTACTCCAACTCCGGGTTCGAGGTGCTGGGCGACCACGTCGCCAAGGCCACCGGCATGCCGTTCGCGGAGTATCTGCGGCAGGCGGTGCTCGACCCGCTGGGCATGACGGGCACCGGCCTGCCCGGCTCGCCCGCGAAGGACGGCGTCGCCACGCTGGACGACCTGAGCCGGTTCGCCGCGGAGCTGCTGACCCCGCGGCTGCTGGCGCCGCAGACGCTGGCGGAGGCCACCGCGGTGGTCTTTCCCGGGCTGAGCGGGGTGCTGCCCGGCTTCGGCCACCAGCGGCCGAACGACTGGGGTCTCGGCTTCTCGCTGCGGGACCACAAGTCCCCGCACTGGACGGGCGCCACGTCCTCGCCCGGCACGTTCGGGCACTTCGGCCAGTCCGGGACGTTCCTGTGGGTCGATCCGGCCGTGCGGGCCGCCTGCGTGGTGCTGACCGACCGGGCCTTCGGCCCGTGGGCCGCCGAGGCGTGGCCCGCGTTCACCGACGCGGTGCTGGCGGAGCTGCCCGCGGCCTGAGCACGTTCCGGTGCCGCGGCCCGCGGGGGCCGCGGCACTGAGGGCCGCAACTAATCAAACTTGACTAGACTGACCGGGTGACTGAGAAGATGATTCCTCTCCTCCCCTGCCGCACCATTCAGCCCGTGGTCGACTTCTACACCGCCCTCGGCTTCGAGGTGACCTACCTCCAGAAGAGTCCCTACGCGTACGCCGTGGTCGAACGGGGCGCCATGGAGCTCCAGTTCTTCGCCATGAAGGAGTACGACCCGGCCGCGTCCTACAGCGGCTGCTACATCCTGACCGACGAGGTCGACGCGCTGCACGAACGGTTCCGCGCCGGCTGGAAGGCGGCGTTCGGCAAGGTCCCCGCCCGGGGTCTGCCCCGCATGGGGCCGGTGCGGGAAATGTCCTACGGGGTCAGGCAGTTCATCATGACCGGCCCCGGGGGCAACAGCATCCGCATCGGACAGCCGAACGGCGGCGGCCCCGACCACGCGCCGCCGCCGAAGGAAACGTTCGCCCGCGCGCTGCACTTCGCCGAGACCTTCGCCGACTCCAAGGAGGACCTCGATGCCGCCGTCAAGGTCCTCGACCGCGTGCTGGCCCTGCGGAACGAGAAGCCCACCGCCGTTCAGCGCTTCCGCATCCTGGTCCTCCGCGGCGACCTCGCCCACCGCCTCGGCCGGGACGAAGAGGCCGCAGACTGGCTGGCACAAGCCGCCGAAGTCCCCCTCGACGAGGCGGAACGGGCCACCGTCACCGACGAAACCCGCCGCCTCGCCGAGCTGCGGCAGTAGTCGGCACGATGCCCACCGTACTGGTGAACGGCCTCCCGGGGGCCGGGAAGACGACCCTGGCCAGGGCGCTGGCGGACGAGCTGGAGCTGCCGCTGTTCGCCAATGTCCGCCAAGAACACCGTGAAGGAGACCCTGGCGGACGGCCTGGCACGGGTGCGGCCCGCGGGACTCGGCCCGCAGGAGTGGAGTCGCGGGCTGGGCGCGGCCGCGGCCGAGACGCTGTGGACGCTGCTCGGCGAAGCGCGCGGCCGGGCCGTCCTGGAAAGCCCGTGGCTCGCGCACCTGCGTCCGCAGGTCCTGGCCGGGCTGCGGCGCGCCGGCGTCGCACCGGCCGGGACGCACGAGGTGTGGTGCGAGGTGCCGGTGGAGCTGGCGCGGGCGCGTTTCACCGCGCGCGCCGGCGCGCGGCACGGCGTGCACGCCGCGGGCAGCGGGGCGACCGACGAGGAGTGGCGGTTCTGGGCGCGGCACGCACAGCCGCTCGCCCTGGGCACGGTGCACCGCGTGGACACCTCCGTTCCGGTCGACGTGGCCGCCCTGGTCCGCCTGATGTGATGGCGGGCCGGGGGGCCTGGGACGGGTCAGATGCCGGTTTCCTCGGTCAGGTCCTCCAGGTCCTGCAGGTCGGGCCACAGGAGGTCCTGCTCGGTGGTGTACGAGCACCAGGTGTAGATGTAGTCGGCGTCGAGTCCGGTGGTCTCGGCCAGGTTGCTGGCGGACAGTTCGGGCGAACGGTGCAGGAAGTGGTAGTCACCCGCCGGGAGTTCCAGCGTGGTGCTGGGATAGTCGATGTTCGCCGTGCACGAGTCCGTGCCCGGGTCCGTCGGGTAGATGGAGCAGTCCGGGCAGGGCGCCACCGTCTCGCTTCCGGTGCGCGGCCCGGTCCACAGCAGCTCCAGCTCGTTCGGCGAGTCGTTCAGCACCTCGACGATCACGGTCGCGCCGCCCCCGCCGGAGCCGGGCGCGGGCGGCAGTTCCTCGCCCGCGGCCGGGAGTTCGGCCGCGATCTGGGCGGCGATCAGGATGTCCCCGGCGTGCCCGGCGCGGTCGTGCTCCGGGTGGTCCGTCACCAGCTCGGTCAGCGAGGTCTCGGCTCCGGTGTAGTCGCCGGAGAGGAACCGCGCGCTGCCGCAGGCGAACAGGCCGTCCGGCACCGGCGCCTCGCCCCCGGCCGCCAACTGGCCGAACTCGTCCCCCGGCAGTGCCGCCAGCAGCGTGTTGTAGCCCCGCAGCTCCTCGAGCGACTCGCAGGGCGCGTCCCCGGCCAGCCCGTCGACGGCCGTGTCCCGCAGGCCGCCCAGCTCCTCGGCGAGACCCGTGGCGTACGGGGACTCCGGGTGGTCGTTGAGCAGTTCGCCGAACGGCTCCTCGGCGCCCGTCATGTCCGCCTGCCCGGTCCGCGCGATCCCGCAGCCGTGCAGCGGCTCCGGGAGGTCGCCGCCCGCCCGTTCGGCCAGCCGTCCGGCCTCCGGGCCCTCGAAGTCGTCCGGCAGGTCCTGGAAGAAGCGCAGCGGCGCGAGCGCCGCGCAGGCGTCCTCCCCCGGCCGCTCCGCGGTGGCCCGGCCGTAGAGCGCGTCGAGCCGGTCGGGCACCTCGGCCGCCGCGTCGGTGTCCGGGTGGTCGCCGCGCACGGCCAGGTACTCGGTGAGGGCCGAGCGGTAACGGTCCTCCGCGCCGTCGAACGACGAGCCGCCGGCCCGTTCGACCAGCCCGTCCGCCGCGGTCAGCCGGTCCTGGAGCGCGCGTTCCAGGGCCCGTTCCTGCGCGTCGTTGAACAGCACGGTGCCGCTGACGGGCAGCGCGAGCAGCAGCACCCCGGCCGTCACCGGCGTCAGCAGGGCGCGGCGGCCGGGGGCCGCGGGGCGCGCCAGCCGCCACGCGTCGGCGGCGAGGACCAGGAGACCGGCCGCGTACAGCACGGCCCACCACCCGGACATGCCCTCGGCCGGCACCGGGAGGGCGACGAACAGCAGGACACCGGTCAGCAGCCAGGCGGCCACCGCCCGCCGCCAGTGCCGCAGGTACAGGTAACCGGCGCCCAGACCGCTGAGGTTGAGCAGTGCCGCGGTGGCCGCGACGCCACGGTCCCTGGGCAGGCCGACGGTGGGCGGTTGCGGGGGCGGCGGGGGGATCGGTCTGTCGCTGCCTAAGACGGTCATCTCGGTCTCCTCGTGCGCTCGCTCGGGAACGGTGGCGCGCGGCCGTACGCGCCGCGGGTGCGTGCGGCGGGTCTGCCGTGGGGTCTGCCCGTAGGGTCTGCCGTGGGTACCCGCAAAGAAACCGACGGTGACGGGCGGGCGCGCGGTTCCCGCGGGCGCGCATCCTTCCGGGGCCGCGGCGGTCAGCGCGCCCCGCCGACGCTCCCCAGCTCCCACACCAGCAGCTCCGCCGGGCCCTCCGCGGCGCACAAGGCCAGTTCGCCGGCCCCCGTCAGCCGCGCCGCGTCGCCCGCCGACAGCCGTTCGCCACCGCCCAGGAGCGCGGCACCGCGCACGGCGTGCACGTAGACCAGCGGCGCCGCGGGCACCGCGGTGCGCTCGCCGGCGGCCAGCCGCCGCACGTGCAGCACCGCGTCGGTGCGCGGCAGCGCGTACGGGGTGCCGTCCGCGATGCCGCGGACCACCTCGTACTCCGGCTCGCCGCCCGCACGGTCGGGAATCAGCCACATCTGCACGAAACGCAACGGCTCCTCGCCCGCGTTGCGTTCGGCGTGCCTGGTGCCGGAGCCCGCGGTCAGCCGCTGCACGTCGCCGGGACCGATGACCGTGGCCCGCCCCTCGGCGTCCTCGTGGCGCAGCCGCCCCTCGGCCACCCAGCTGACGATCTCCACGTCCCGGTGCGCGTGCGGCGGGAACCCGGCGCCGGGCGCCAGGCGTTCCTCGTTGCAGGCCGTCAGCGCGCCGAAGCGCACGTTGTCCGGATCGTAGAAGGCGCCGAAGGAGAACGCGTGCCTGGTGTCGATGCCGGCGGCCGGGTCGCCGCCGCGGTAACGCATGTCCGCGCGCCGTACCTGAAGCATGGAATCACCGTATCCGTCGGCCGCACCCACCCCCGCCGGGTATGAGCGGACGGGAAATGAGGCAGGCTGGTCCCCGTGTCCGATGCCGATGATGAAAAACAGGCGCACGCCGCCACGGTGCGCAGACTGGAGCAGTCCTCGGGAAAGCTGGCCGCCGCCGCGATCGCGCGCATGGACGACCAGTTGCCCTGGTACCGCGCCATGCCCCCGGAGAACCGCTCCTGGATCGGGCTCGTCGCCCAGGCCGGAATCGCCGCGTTCACCGAGTGGTTCCGGCACCCGGACACCCCGCAGGCCATCAGCACCGACGTCTTCGGCACCGCCCCGCGCGAGCTGACCAGGGCGATCACACTGCGGCAGACGGTGGAGATGGTGCGCACCACCATCGAGGTCGTGGAGGCAGCGGTCGACGAGCTGGCCATCCCCGGCGGCGAGAGCGCGCTGCGCAACGCGCTGCTCGTCTACGCCCGCGAGATCGCGTTCGCGACCGCGCAGGTGTACGCGCAGGCGGCCGAGGCGCGCGGCGCCTGGGACGCGCGTCTTGAGTCGCTGGTGGTCAACGCCGTGGTCTCGGGCGAGGCCGACGAGAGCGACGTCTCGCGGGCCGCCGCCCTGGGCTGGAAGGCTCCCGAACATGTGACGGTGGTGCTGGGCAACGCGCCGAACGGCGACAGCGAGCTGACCGTCGAGGCGATCCGCCGGGCCGCCAGGTACGCCAAGCTCCAGGTGCTCACGGGCGTGCTGGGCAAGCGGCTCGTGGTCATCGCCGGCGGCAGTGACGACCCGGTGCAGGCCGCGAAGGCGCTGATCGGCCCGTTCGCGTCCGGGCCCGTGGTGGCCGGGCCGCTCGTCGGCGACCTGCTGGCGGCGACCCGCTCCGCGCGGGCCGCCGCGGCCGGGCTGCGCGCCTGCGCCGCCTGGCCGGACGCGCCCCGCCCCGTGCTCGCGGACGATCTGCTGCCCGAGCGCGCCATGGCGGGCGACCCGGCGGCCAGGACCCTGTTGGTGGAGGAGATCTACAGACCGCTCCAGGAGGCGGGCTCCGCGCTCCTGGAAACGCTGAGCGTCTATCTGGAACAGGCCAGCAGCCTGGAGGGTGCCGCCAGGATGCTTTTTGTGCACCCCAACACCGTTCGCTACCGGCTCCGGCGCGTGACCGATGTCACCGGATGGCCCCCATCGGACGTCCGATCGGCCTTCACCCTGCGCATCGCGCTCATGCTCGGTCGCCTCGCCGACGAAGAACTCCGCTCATAGGTTTTGTTCGGCTTCGACAAATCCCTCGACGGTTCTTCGTTCTCGCCGCCACCGGCGGTGAGCGCCGCCTACGGGAGAGAGTGAGAGCGTGCTCGTACTCGTCGCTCCCGGCCAGGGCTCCCAGGCACCTGGCTTTCTGAACCCGTGGCTCGAACTGCCCGGCGTGGCCGACCGCCTGCGCGGCTGGTCCGACCTCGTCGGCCAGGACCTCATCCGGCTCGGCACCAAGGCCGACGCCGATGAGATCCGGGACACCGCGGTCGCCCAGCCGCTGCTGGTCGCCGCCGCGCTCGTGTCCGCCACCGCGCTGTTCGACGACGAGGCGCTGCCCGCGCCGAGAGCGGCCGTGGGGGCCGTCGCCGGGCACAGCGTCGGCGAGCTGGCCGCGGCGGCCATCGCCGGCGTCTTCTCGGCGGAGGACGCCATGACGCTGGTGCGCCGCCGTTCGCAGGCCATGGCCGAGGCCGCGGCCGTCTCCGAGACCGGGATGTCCGCCATCCTCGGCGGCGACCCGGACGCGGTCGCCGCGCGCCTGGCCGAGCTGGACCTGACCCCGGCGAACAACAACGGCGGCGGGCAGATCGTCGCCGCGGGCACCCTGGAGCAGCTGGCCGTGCTGGCCGCCGACCGGCCGGACCGGGCGCGCGTCAGGCCGCTGAACGTGGCCGGCGCGTTCCACACCCGGCACATGGCGCCCGCCGTGGCCGATATGGAAGCCGCCGCCGCGGGCATCACCCCGGGAACGCCGGGCATACGTTACGTGTCCAACGCCGACGGCGGCGTGGTGACGGACGGCGCGGAGGTCGTGCGGCGGCTGGTGTCCCAGATCTCCAGCCCCGTGCGCTGGGACCTGTGCATGGAGACGTTCTCCCGCCTGGGTGCCACCGCCATCGTCGAGCTCTGCCCGGGCGGCACGCTGACCGCCCTGGCCAAGCGCAATCTGCCCGATGTCTCCCGGGTGGCCGTCAAGGGCCCGGATACCCTGGCCGCGGCCCGCGAGCTGATCGCCGCGCACGCCGCGCAGGCCGCCGAACAGGAGCATGGAGCATGACCGCCTCACTCAACGCCCGGCAGGGGGCGCCGTTCGCGCGCATCCTCGGTGTCGGCGGCTACCGGCCGACGCGGGTCGTCCCGAACGAGGAGATCCTGAAGCACATCGATTCCTCGGACGAGTGGATCAGGTCCCGTTCCGGCATCGCGACCCGGCACTGGGCCGACGAGGACGAGACCGTGGCGGAGATGGCGCTGGCCGCCTCGGGCAAGGCCATCGCCGACGCCGGGATCACCGTGGAGCAGGTGGACGCGGTGATCGTCTCGACCGTCTCGCACTTCTCGCAGACCCCGTCGGTCGCCACCGAGATCGCGCACCGGCTCGGCGCGGTCCGGCCGGCCGCGTTCGACATCTCGGCGGCGTGCGCCGGCTTCGGCTACGGGCTGACCATCGGCACCGGCCTGATCGTGGCGGGCAGCGCGCGCCACGTGCTGGTCATCGGCGTCGAGCGGCTGTCCGACCTGACCGACAGGACGGACCGTTCCACGGCCTTCCTGTTCGGGGACGGCGCGGGCTCGGTCGTGCTCGGCCCCTCGCAGCAGCCGGCGATCGGCCCCACCGTGTGGGGCTCCGAGGGCGACAAGGCCGGCGCCATCGGCCAGACGGTGCCCTGGGACCGGTACCGGCCGGGGGACAAGTTCCCCGCGCTGCGGCAGGAGGGCCAGACGGTCTTCCGCTGGGCGGTGTTCGAGATGGCCAAGGTGGCGCAGGAGGCTTTGGACGCCGCCGGGATCACCGTGGATCAACTGGACGCCTTCATTCCGCACCAGGCAAACATGCGGATCATCGACTCGATGGTGAAGGCGCTCAAACTGCCGGACCACGTGGCGGTCGCCCGCGACGTGGAGACCACTGGCAACACCTCGGCCGCCTCCATTCCGCTCGCCATGGAGCGGATGCTGGCGACCGGGCAGGCCAAGAGCGGGGACACCGCGCTCGTCATCGGCTTCGGGGCGGGTCTCGTCTACGCCGCGACGGTCGTTACGCTCCCCTAAGCAAGATCCCATCACCATCCACGCGGTATCCCACCGCAGCATGAGAAGGAGCGCCGCAATGGCTGCCACCAGGGAAGAGATCGTCGCCGGTCTCGCCGACATCGTGAACGAGATCGCCGGCATCCCCAACGACGAGGTGACCGAGGACAAGTCGTTCACCGACGACCTCGACGTCGACTCGCTGTCCATGGTCGAGGTCGTCGTGGCCGCCGAGGAGCGCTTCGGCGTGAAGATCCCGGACGACGACGTCAAGGGTCTGAAGACCGTGGGCGACGCCGTCGGCTACATCGAATCGCACCAGAGCTGACCCCGTCCCTGTTCACCCACAGCGCGTGTCGCCACCCCCGGGGGTGGCGCTGCACCACCATCCCCGACTAGCGGAGTAATGATTCCTGTGAACGCGACCAATCGAACGGTGGTTGTCACCGGTGTCGGCGCAACCACACCGCTGGGTGGCGACAGCGCGTCGACGTGGGAGGGCCTGCTCGCGGGCCGCTCCGGCGTCAGCAACATCACCGAGGACTGGGCGGCAGACCTGCCGGTACGCTTCGCCGCCTCCGCCGCCGTCGACCCGGCGGACGTGCTGCCGCGTCCCCATGCCCGACGGCTCGACAGGACCGCCCAGTTCGCGCTGCTCGCCGCCCGGGAGGCGTGGGCCGACGCCGGGTTCACCGCGCGGGCGGGCGAGGACGACTCGGCGGACCCGACGCGCGTCGGGGCGGTCATCGCCTCCGGCATCGGCGGTGTCACCACGCTGCTGGAGCAGTACGACATCCTCAATCACCACGGTCCGCGGCGCGTCTCCCCGCACACCGTGCCCATGCTGATGCCGAACAGCCCCTCGGCCAACGTGAGCCTGGAGTTCGGCGCGCAGGCGGGCGTGCACACGCCGGTCAGCGCCTGCGCCTCGGGCGCGGAGGCGGTGGGCTACGCGGGCGAGATGATCCGCACCGGCCGGGCCGACGTGGTGGTCGCGGGCGGCACGGAAGGGTGCATCCACCCGCTGCCGATCGCCGCCTTCGCCAACATGATGGCCATGTCGAAGGACAACGACGACCCCCAGGGCGCGTCCCGCCCTTACGACATCGGGCGCAACGGCTTCGTCCTCGGCGAGGGCGCCGGTGTGGTCGTGCTGGAGTCCGCCGAGCACGCCGCGCGCCGCGGGGCCCGCGTCTACTGCGAGATGCTGGGGCAGGGCCTGTCGAGCGACGCCCACCACATCGCGCAGCCGGAGCCGACCGGGCGCGGCATCGCCGCCGCCATGCGGAATCTGCTGGACGGCACGGACCTCAAGCCCGAACAGCTCACGCACCTCAACGCGCACGCCACCTCGACCCCGCAGGGCGACATCGCGGAGATCAAGGCGCTGCGGCACGTGCTCGGCGAGGATCTGGACCACGTGGCGATCTCCGCCACCAAGTCGATGACGGGCCACCTGCTGGGCGGCGCCGGCGGTGTCGAGACGGTCGCCACCGTGCTCGCGCTGCACCACCGCACGGCCCCGCCGACGATCAACGTCTCCGAGCTGGACCCGGAGGTCGACGCGGACGTGGTGCGGGACGGCCCGCGGGCGCTGCCCTCGGGCACGATCGCCGCGATCAACAACTCGTTCGGGTTCGGCGGGCACAACGTGGTGCTCGCGCTGCGCACCGTCTGACGCGCACGGCGGCACCGGCAAGCGCCGACGGCCCGCGCCCGGCTCCTCCGCGTCCGCGCCGGGGCGGGCCTTCGCCGTGCTGCGGCTCAGGGGCAGCGCACGACCTGCCCGGCCCAGGAGAGGCCGCCGCCGAACGCGAAGAGGAGCACCGGGGCGCCCGCCGGGACGGCACGGCGCTCCACGAGCTTGGCCAATGCCAGCGGAACGGACGCGGCCGAGGTGTTCCCCGACTCCACCACGTCCTGCGCGACGACCGCCTGCGGCGCGTCCAGCTGGCGGACCAGGGCCTCGATGATCCGCAGGTTCGCCTGGTGGGTGACGATCCCGGCCAGGTCGTGCGTGCCGATCCCGGCCCGTTCGCAGGCCTCGCGGGCGAACGGGGCCAGCTCCGTGGTGGCCCAGCGGAAGACGCTCTGCCCGTCCTGCGCGAACCGCGGCTGCCAGGCGTCCCGCATCCGCACCGTGTCCCGCCTGGCCGGGTCGGACCCCCACACCACCGGGCCGATGCCGTCCGGCTCGCCCGCGCTGACGACGGCCGCGCCCGCGCCGTCGCCGAGCAGCACACAGCTGGTGCGGTCGCTCCAGTCGGTGACGTCGGACATCTTCTCGGCGCCGATGACGAGGGCGTGCCGTGCCGCACCGGCCCGGACGGTGTGGTCGGCGGTGGCCAGGGCGGTGGTGAACCCGGCGCAGCCGTTGTTGAGGTCGAAGGCGACGGCGTCCGGTATGCCGAGGCGGCCGGCGACCTGGGCGGCGATGGACGGCACCCGGTCGATGGCGCTGCACGTCGCGACGATCACCTGCCCGATGGCCGCGGGGTCGATCCCGGACCCGGCCAGCGCCTTGCCCGCCGCGGCCGCCGCCAGGTCCGTCACCGACTCGTCGCGGGCGATGCGGCGAGCGGAGATGCCGGTGCGCCGGACGATCCACTCGTCGCTGGTGTCGACCAGCCGCGTCAGGTCCTCGTTGGTCATCACGTGCTCCGGCTGATGGTGGCCGAGAGCGGAGATTCGCGTCATGCAAGCAATATAGCTACCGATCGGTCGGACTCTATAGTGAACGGCATGAGTCCCCGTCACTCCGCCGCGGAGGCGGCCCGCACACGCGAGCGCATCATCGAACGCGGACTCGACCTCGCCTCCGTGGAGGGGCTCGAAGGACTCACGATCGGCCGCCTCGCCGCGGGGCTCGGCATCAGCAAGTCCGGCCTGCTGGGGCACTTCGGCACCAAGCAGGCCCTCCAGCTC
Source organism: Streptomyces johnsoniae (assembly GCF_031845565.1). Classification (NCBI taxonomy): domain Bacteria; kingdom Bacillati; phylum Actinomycetota; class Actinomycetes; order Kitasatosporales; family Streptomycetaceae; genus Streptomyces; species Streptomyces johnsoniae. The sequence continues at coordinate 49,605 of NZ_JAVREV010000007.1, forward strand.
GCCGCGCTTGAGCGGGCCGCGGTCATCTTCAACGCCGAGGTCTGGCGGCCGGCCGCGGGCGCCGCGCCCGGTCTGCCGCGGCTGCGCGCGGTGTGCGAGGCGTGGATCTCCTACCTCGCCCGCGGGGTATTCCCCGGCGGGTGCCCGTTCGTCAGCTCCACCTTCGAGCAGGACGGCCGCAGCGGTCCGGTGCGGGTCCTGCTCCAGCGGCAGTTCCACGCGTGGAACCGGCGGCTGACGGCCGAGGTCCGCACCGCGGTGGCGAACGGCGGCCTGCCGCGGGGAACGGACCCGGCGCAGCTGGTCTTCGAGCTGTACGGGGTGATGATGAGCCTCAACCACGCGATCCAGCTGCACGGCGACGACGCCGCGACGACCCGCGCCACCACGGCGGTCACCCGCCTGCTCCCCCGGGAAGGGCCGACCGCCCGCCCCGTTCGGCCGGCGTCCGGCGGGAAGCCGGCCAGGTAGGAGGCGGGCACCCTTCTCCCCGGTGTCCACCGCGAAGCTCGGGCCGGAGCCGCCGGAACGGGTGGCCGCCGCCTTGACCGCGAACCCGGTCGGCGGCGGCCCGCTGCCCGGCGCTGTCAGACCACTTGGTGAAGCCAGCGGACCGGCGCACCGTCCCCCGCGTGCCGGAAGGGCTCAAGCTCGTCGTCCCAGGGTTTGCCGAGCAGCCGGGCGATCTCGGCCGCCAGGTCGCTCTCCCCGGTCTCGGCCCGGGCGGCGGCGGCACGCAGCCGGTCCTCGGGGATCATGATGTCGCCGTGCACTCCGGTCACCGCGTGGTAGATCCCCAGCTCCGGGGTGCAGCTGTACCGTTCGCCCTCGGCCGCGGCCGACGGGTCGGCGGTGACCTCGAAACGCAGCAGGTGCCAGCCGCGCAGCGCGGAGGCCAGCTTGGAGGCGGCGGCGGCCTCCCCCTGCCAGGACAGCTCGGCCCGCCAGGTGCCGGGCGACGCCGGCTGTCTGGTCCAGTCCAGACTGACGCGGGCGCCGAGGACTCCGGCCACGGCCCATTCGATGTGCGGACACAGTGCGCGCGGGGCGGAGTGCACATACAGAACACCGCGTGTCGTCATCGGGACCTCCACTCTTCCCAGCCTGCGCCCACCGCGATCCTCAAGGCGCCCCCGATGGCCCCGACGTCGCGCACGAACAGTAAACAGCATTCACGCCATATCTCGGCAAACTGGACAGCGTGTGACGTGCGGTCATCTTCTACTCTTGATGTGGGCGCACGTCGGGCGCCGCCCCTGCCAGGACCCAAGCTACCGCCCCGCTCCGCCGCCACAAGGACGTCACCCAGAACACGAGGAGTCCGCATGCCGCCCCGCCGCCGCGCGCTCGCCCTGCCCGTCGCCGCCGTCGTACTGCTGGCGGGGTGCACCTCCGGCGGCGAGGACGGCTCCGAGGACACCGACCGCGGCGCGCCCGCCGGGAGCGGCGCGGAGCCCACACCGGCGCCGCAGTGGAACACCAGCCCCGAGTCCCTGGCGGCCATCGGCGACTCCATCACCCGCGCCTTCGACGCCTGTTCGCTGCTGTCCGACTGCCCCGAGGTCTCGTGGGCCACCGGGACCGACAGCGGGATGGCCAGCCTCGCGCAGCAGTTACTGGGCGACGAGGCGTCGGTGGCGGAGCGCTCGTGGAACCTGGCGGAGTCCGGCGCGCAGGCGGCCGATCTGCCGGCCCAGGCGCGGGAGGCCGTCGCCCACGAGCCGGCGCTGGTGACCGTCATGATCGGCGGGAACGACGCCTGCGCCCCGGATGTGGAGTCGATGACGCCGGTCGCGGATTTCCGCGCGTACTTCACCGAGACGGTGGACATCATCCGCGGCCAGTTGCCGCAGTCGCAGGTGTACGTGTCCAGCGTGCCGGACCTGATGCAGCTGTGGTCGGAGGGCAGTGACTCGATGCTGGCGCGCTCGGTGTGGCAGATGGCCAATATCTGCCCCTCGATGCTCGGCGACGCGGGCGACGATTCGGCCGCCGCCGAGGAGCGCCGCGAGGCGGTGCGCACGCGGGTGCAGGAGTACAACGAGGTGCTCGCCGAGGTGTGCGACGCGGACGTGCTGTGCCGGTACGACGGGGGCGCCGTCTTCGACTTCGACTTCACCTCCCACCACCTGAGCGACTGGGACTGGTTCCACCCGAGCCGGGAGGGCCAGTCGACGCTCGCGGCACTGGCCTACGAACAGGTCACGATGCAGGGCTAGCCACCCGGGTACGTGGGGTTCCCAAGCCGTGGGGCGGGGGGTAACCATTGACAGGTCACGCGCCCGCTCATTACGTTCTCGTCAGCATTTCGAACGGTTGACGAAATTTCGAACAGCGGAGGTTGACTCCCGTGCGCATCACCGGAATCAGTACGCATGTCGTCGGAACGCCCTGGCGGAACCTCACCTACGTCCAGGTCCACACCGACGAGGGGCTGACCGGAGTCGGGGAGACCCGCATGCTCGGCCGCACGGACGCCCTGATCGGCTACCTCAAGGAGGCGGAGGTCAACCACATCGCCGGGTCCGACCCGTTCGCCGTCGAGGACCTGGTGCGCCGCATGAAGTACGGCGACTACGGGCGCGCCGGGGAGATCGTCATGTCCGGCATCGCCTGCGTCGAGATGGCCTGCTGGGACATCAAGGGCAAGGCCCTGGGCGTGCCGGTGTGGCAGCTGCTCGGCGGCCGGGCCGACGTCTCGGACAACCGGGTCAAGGCGTACGCGAACGGCTGGTACACCGTCGAGCGCACCCCCGAGGCGTTCCACAAGGCGGCGCAGACCGTCGTCGAACGCGGCTACCGGGCGCTGAAACTCGACCCGTTCGGCACCGGCAGCTTCGAGCTGGACCACGCCGAGACGGTCCGTTCGCTGTCGCTGGTGGAGGCCGTCCGCGACGCGATAGGCCCCGAGGCCGAACTGCTGCTGGAGATGCACGGCCGCTTCTCCCCCGCGACGGCGATCCGGCTGGCCAGGGAGCTGGAGCCGTTCGCGCCCTCCTGGCTTGAGGAGCCGGTGCCGCCGGAGAACCTGAAGGCGCTGGCCAAGGTGGCGGAGAAGACGACACTGCCCATCGCCACCGGCGAACGCATCCACGACCGTATCGAGTTCCGCGAGCTGTTCGAGTCGCAGGCCGTCGACATCATCCAGCCCGACCTCGGCCACCTCGGCGGCATCGGCGAGATGCGCAAGCTCGCGGCCACCGCGGAGACCCACTACGTCCTGATGGCGCCGCACAACGTGGGCGGTTCTGTACTCACCGCGGCCAGCCTCCAGCTGGCGGGCTGCACGCCCAACTTCAAGATTCTCGAACACTTCAACGACTTCGCCGACGCCGAGATCAAGAAGGTCGTCAAGAACGCCCCGCAGGTCGTCGACGGCTACTTCACGCTCTCCGAGGCGCCAGGACTCGGCGTGGAGCTCGACACCGAGGCGGCGGCCGAGTTCCCGCAGCAGCAGGCGCGCTTCGACCTGTGGGCCGAGGACTGGCACAAGCGGGACGGGCAGGCCAAACGATGACGACCGGGCGCAGCGTCGTCGTCGAGGCGCCGCGGCGGCACCGGCTGGCGACGGCGGACCACCCGCCGGAGCCGGGCCCCGGCGAGGTGCGGGTGGCCGTGCACGCGGCCGGGGTGTGCGCGAGCGACCGCGAGGTGTACGAGGGCACCCGGGCGGACGGCTACGTGCGCTACCCCGTGGTGCCCGGGCACGAGTGGTCGGGAACGGTCGAGGCCGTCGGGCCCGGCACCGACCCGGCACTGGTGGGCGCGCGGACCGTCGGCGAGGGATTCCGCGCCTGCCAGGTCTGCGCGCGCTGCCGTTCCGGCGAGACGAGTCTGTGCACCGCGGGCTACGAGGAGACCGGCTTCACCCAGCCCGGTGCGTTCGCCGACCACCTCGTGCTGCCCGCGCGGCTGCTGCACCTGCTGCCCGACGACGCCGACCTGACCGCCGCGGCCCTCCTTGAGCCCGCCGCGGTGGTCGCGGCGGCCGTCCTGCGGGCCGCGCCGCGGCCCGCGGAGCGGGTGGCGGTGGTGGGCGCGGGCACGCTCGGCCTGCTCGCCGTCCAGCTGCTGGCCGCCTCCTCCCCCGCCGAACTGGTCGCCGTCGACCCGAGGGACCGGCCGGGCGAGCAGGCCCGTACGTTCGGCGCGGACCGGGCCGCGACCCCGGCGGAGGCCGCGGAGCTGCACGGCCGGTTCGACCTGGTGGTGGAGACCGCCGGCGCGCCCGGCACCGCGCGCGACGCCTGCCTGCTCGCCCGCCGCGGCGGGCGGGTGGTGCTGACGGGCCTGCCCGCGCCGGGCGCCCACGGCATCGACGCCGTCCACCTGTCGGTCAGCCAGCTCACCGTGGCGAGCGTGTTCGGGGCCCCGCCCGCCGCCTGGGCCTACGCGACGCGCGCCTTCGCCGCGGGCCTGCTGCGACCGGCCCCGCTGATCACGCACCGGCTTCCCCTCGAATCGTTCGGGGAAGCCGTCGAGCTCGTCGGTAGCGGCGACCCCGAAGTGGGCAAGGTCCTGCTGGAGCCCTAGGGCGCCGACCTCAACGATCCGAACCGCGTACGAGATTCCGAACCACCGCGAACACTGGAGCACCGTGTCTGAGTCCGCCCCCGCCCATCCCCGCCTTCCGGGCCAGGCCGCCCTGGCTTCGCTCGGCTACGCAGCCCCGGTGGCCGACCCCGCCGACGCATCGCCGCACGCTTTCCCCGACGGGGGCGGCTGGCGCACCGAAATACCGTCCGTGGAAGGCCCGGAGGCCCTTCACACCGTGCTGGCCGAGGCGGCCAGGCTCGACGTTCCCATCCACCGCATCAGCCAGGGCAGCGGCGTGTGGATGCTCACCGACGCGGAAATCACCGAGATGGTCGACGCGTGCGCCGCGGCCAACGTGGAGCTGTGCCTGTTCACCGGGCCGCGCGGCTCCTGGGACATCGGCGCCTCCACCCGCACCGCCTCGGGCGGCGGCGGCCTGCGCGCCCGCGGCCACGGCGCGGTGGCCGGCTGCGTCGAGGACGCGCTGCGCGCCGCCTCGCTCGGCGTCCGCTGCCTGCTGGTGGCCGACGAGGGCGTGCTGTGGGTGCTGCACCGGCTGCGGGACCAGGGCCTGCTGCCCGCGGACACGACGATCAAGGTCTCGGCTCTCATCGGCCCGGTGAACCCGGCGGCCGTCAGCGTTCACGAGGGGCTCGGCGCCGACTCCGTCAACATCCCCTCCGACCTCACGCTTGAGCACCTGACGGAGATCCGCCGGGCCACCCGCGTGCCCCTGGACTTCTACCTGGAGGCGCCGGACGATCTCGGCGGCTACGTGCGGATGTACGACGCCGCCGAGTTGATCCGCCGCGGCGCGCCGATCTATCTCAAGTTCGGCCTCAGCAAGGCGCCCGGCATCTATCCCTTCGGGGCCCACCTGCGCGACGTGACACTGAGTACCGCGAAGGAACGCGTGCGCCGCGGGCGCCTCGCCCTCGATCTGCTGGCCAGGCTCGGCGCCGACAGCGGCATGTCCCCGCTCGGCTCCCGCCTGCCCGGCCCGCTCAACCGTTTCACCGGCTCCATCGGCTCCGCTGGTTCTGTCGGCGTTGCTGGTTTTGATGAGGTTCCGCCTGCTGAGAGGTCGTGATTGCTCGTGTTCCGTGTGTCGGGTGTGGTCCGTGTGACGGCGTTGGCCGTGGTGCTGGGTCTGGGTGTGGCCGGGTGTGGCCAGGATTCGGGTGGGAGCCAGGAACGGGACCCGGACGAGGAGGGCGGCACGATCGGGATAGCGATGCCGACACGGTCCTCGGAACGGTGGATCGCGGACGGGGAGAACATGGTCCGCCTGTTCGAAGACGCCGGGTATGACACCGATCTGCAGTACGGCGAGAACCAGATCGAGAACCAGATCAGCCAGGTAGAGAACATGATCGCCCAGGGAGTCGACCTGCTGGTGATCGCGGCGATCGACGGCTCCTCCCTGGGCAACGTACTCCAGCAGGCAGCCGACGCCAGCATCCCGGTCGTCTCCTACGACCGGCTGCTGCTGGACAGTGAACACGTCGACTGCTACGCCACGTTCGACAACGAACAGGTCGGCCGCCTCCAGGGCCAGTACATCGTGGACGCACTGGGCCTGACCGAAGGCGGAAACGAAACCTTCACCATCGAACTGTTCGGCGGCTCCCCGGACGACAACAACACCCGCTACTTCTACGACGGCGCCATGTCCGTCCTGTCCCCGTTCATCGAATCCGGCCAGCTGACCATCCGCAGCGGCCAGAGCGACCTGAACGAGATCACCACCCAGGGCTGGAGCGGGGCCGAGGCCCAGGAACGGATGGACGACCTCCTCACCGCCGACTACCGCACCCAGCGCCTGGACGCCGTCCTCTCCCCCTACGACGGAATCTCCCTGGGCGTCCTGGCAGCCGTCAAAAGCGTCGGCTACGGCACCCCCGAACAGCCCTTCCCCATCGTGACCGGCCAGGACGCCGAAGTGGCATCCGTCCAGTCCATCATCGCCGGCGAACAGACCCAGACCGTCTACAAAGACACCCGCGAACTCGCACAGCAGGCCGTCGCGATGAGCGACGCACTCCTGAGCGGCCAGGAATGCGAAGCCAACGACACCGAAAGCTACGACAACGGCGTCAAAACCGTCCCCGCCTACCTCCTGGAACCGGTCAGCATCGACGCCGACAACTACCAGATCATGATCGAAGAAGGCTACTACAGCGAGGAAGACCTCGACTGACCCGGGCCGCGACCAACCAGCACGCAAACAACAACAGGAGTATGTGTGATGGGAAACCATGTCCTCGACATGCGCGGCATCGGCAAAACCTTCCCCGGCGTGCGGGCCCTGGACGGCGTCCACATGCAAGTGAAACACGGCGAAGTCCACGCCATCTGCGGAGAAAACGGCGCCGGGAAATCCACCCTGATGAAAATCCTCAGCGGCGTCCACCCCCACGGCACCTACGAAGGAGAATTCCTCTTCGAAAACACCCCCTGCGCTTTCAAAGACATCCGCGCCAGCGAACGGCGCGGCATCGTCATCATCCACCAGGAACTCGCCCTCATCCCCCACCTGTCCATCGCGGAGAACATCTTCCTCGGCAACGAACGCGCCTCACGCACCGGCATCATCTCCTGGCCGGACACCCTACGGGAAACCGAAACCCTGATGCGCCGGGTCGGCCTGGACAGCGAACACCCCCAAACCCCCGTCGCCGGCCTCGGCGTCGGCAAACAACAACTCGTCGAAATCGCCAAAGCCCTCGCCAAACGCGTGAAACTCCTCATCCTCGACGAACCCACCGCCGCCCTGAACGACGAAGACAGCACCAAACTCCTCACCCTCATCACCGGCCTCCGCGACCAGGGCATCCCCAGCATCCTCATCTCCCACAAACTCGGCGAAATCCGCCAGATCGCCGACTCCGTCACCATCCTCCGCGACGGCCGCACCGTGGAAACCCTCCCCGTCCGCCCCACCACCGGCGCACCCCCCACCATCTCCCAGGAACGCATCATCCGCGGCATGGTCGGCCGCGAACTCACCCACTACTACCCCCAACGCACCCCCTACACCGGACCCGACGCCGGCCACACCGCCCTCACCATCACCAACTGGACCGTCCGCCACCCCCTCGACACCACCCGCCGCGTCGTCGACTCGGTCTCCCTCAGCGTCGCCCACGGCGAAATCCTCGGCCTCGCCGGCCTCATGGGAGCCGGCCGCACCGAACTCGCCATGAACATCTTCGGCCGCTCCTGGGGCCGCTACGAAACCGGCACCATCCACATCCACAACCAACCCGTCTCCACCCGCACCGTCCCCGACGCCATCAACGCCGGCATCGCCTACGTCACCGAAGACCGCAAAACCTACGGCCTCAACCTCATCGACACCATCACCCGCAACATCACCATCGCCGCCCTCCCCAAAATCACCCGCCACCACCTCATCAACACCCACACCGAAACCGCCACCGCCGAACACTTCCGCACCACCATGAACATCAAAACCCCCACCGTCTTCGAACAAACCGGCCGCCTCTCCGGCGGCAACCAACAAAAAGTCGTCCTCTCCAACTGGATCAACACCCAACCCGACATCCTCATCCTCGACGAACCCACCCGCGGCATCGACGTCGGCGCCAAAGCCGAGATCTACACCGTCATCAACCAACTCGCCGCCCAGGGCAAAGCCATCATCCTCATCTCCTCCGAACTCTCCGAACTCCTCGGCATCTGCGACCGCATCGCCACCATGACCGCCGGCCGCCTCACCGGCACCCTCAACCGCACCGAAGCCACCCAAGAGGCACTCATGCACCTCATGACCCACACCCACACAGGCACCCACACCCACACCCACACAGACACCCACACCCACACCCACACAGGCACCGACACCCACACGGGCACCGACACCGAGCACCGCAAGGAAGGGTGACATGCCACAGGACACCACCCACCAGACCACCCCCACCCCCACCGGTCTGGCCCACCTCGTCCTCACCTCCCTGCGCACCAACATGCGCCAGTACGGCATGATCATCGCCCTGCTCGCCCTGCTGACCACCTTCCAGATATGGACCGGCGGAGACGTCCTCCTCCCCCGCAACGTCAGCAACATCATCAACCAGAACGGCTACATCCTCATCCTCGCCATCGGCATGATGATCGTCATCATCAACGGCCACATCGACCTCTCCGTCGGCTCCATCGCCGGATTCTCCGGAGCCGCCGCCGCCGTCATGATGCTCGAACACAACATGCCCTGGCCCCTCGCCCTCACCCTCGCCCTCACCATCGGCGCCGCCATCGGCGCCTGGCAAGGCTTCTGGATCGCCTACATCGGCCTCCCCTCCTTCATCGTCACCCTCGCCGGCATGCTCCTCTTCCGCGGAGCCACCCGCATCCTCCTCGAAGGCCGCACCTGGTCAGGACTCCCCCAAGGCTTCCAGGACATCAACCAGGGCTTCCTCCCCGAAACCGGCCCCCACACCAACTACCACAACCTCACCCTCCTCCTCGGCACAGCCGTCTGCGCCACCGTCCTCTGGCAGGAATGGCGCAAACGCACCCAACAACAGCAATACGACCTCACCCCCCTCCCCAAAAGCCTCTTCCTCCTCAAATGCGCCACCATCACCACCGCCATCATGGCCTTCACCCTCACCCTCGCCAGCTACCGCGGCACCCCCGTCGTCCTCCTCATCCTCGGCATCCTCCTCGTCCTCCTCAGCTTCATCATGCGCAACACCATCCTCGGCCGCCACATCTACGCCCTCGGCGGCAACCGCGCCGCAGCCCAACTCTCCGGCGTCAAACACAAACGCGTCACCATGGCCGTCTTCATCAACATGGGCACCCTCGCCGCCCTCGCCGGCTGCGTCTTCACCGCCCGCACCGGCACCGCCACCACCGGCGCCGGCAACCTCTTCGAACTCGAAGCCATCGCCGCCGCCTTCATCGGCGGCGCCTCCATGACCGGCGGCGTCGGCACCGTCCTCGGCGCCGTCATCGGCGGCCTCGTCCTCGGCGTCCTCGACAACGGCATGCAACTCCTCAAAATCGGCGAAGACTGGCAACAAGTCATCAAAGGACTCGTCCTCCTCCTCGCCGTCGCCTTCGACATCTGGAACAAACGCCGCGGCCTCACCACCACCTCCTAATGCTGTTGTCAAGCTGCGCTTGTGACAGGGAGTTCGCGTTGAAAGCACCGTCCGTCACGTATCAGGGCCCACAGGACGTTCACCCGACGCCGGGCCAGAGCGAGCACTGCCTGGGTGTGGCGTTTCCCTTCGGCACGCTTGCGTTCGTAGTAGCGACGCGACGCGTCGCAGCTGCGGATGCTGATGAGTGCGGAGGTGTAGAAGACGCGTTGCAGGCCGCGGTGGTAGCGCCGGGGGCGGTGGAGGTTGCCGCTGACGTTGCCGGAGTCTCGGGGAACCGGTGCGACTCCGGCGAAGCTGGCCAAGCGGTCGGAGCTGCCGAAGCGGCTCATGTCGCCGGCGGTGGCAGCGAGGAACTCGGCGCCCAGCAGCGGGCCGATGCCGGGCATGCTGGAGATCACTTCGGCGAGGTCGTGGTCGCGAAACCGGGCCGCAATGAGCTTGTCGATCTCGGCGATCTGCTCGTTGAGGCCCATCACCTCCTTCGCCAGGGTGTGGATCACCTGCGCGGTGATCTTCTCCCCGGGGACGGCGGTGTGCTGGCGCTCGGCAGCCTCCATAGCGGCCTCGGCCAGGGCTTCGGCACTACGGACCTTGCGGTTGTGCAGCCAGGTCTCCAGTCGCTTGCGGCCCGTCCGGCGCAGTGCGCCGGGGGTCTGGTAGCCGGTCAGCAGGACCAGCGGGCCGACGTTGCCCAGATCGATGGCTCGCTCCAACGCGGGGAAAATAGCGGTGAGTTGGCTGCGCAGGCGGTTGATCCGGCGCGTGCGGTCGGCGCTGAGGTCGCTGCGGCGGTCGGTGAGGACCCGCAGCTCGACGGCGAGCTCGTCGTCCGGCTGGATGACGGTCAGGTCCCGACGCATGCGGGCCTGGTCGGCGATGACGGTCGCGTCCTTGGCGTCGGTCTTGCCCATGCCTCGGTAACCGGCCGAGGCCCGGTTGACCGCAAGGCCGGGTATGTAGACGAGCCGCTGGCCGTGGTTGAGCAAAACGTTGATCCACAAGGTGGCCATGCCGTCGGCGACGTCGACCGCCCAGACGGCGTCTTCGTCGATGGCCAGCACGTCGGCGAGCAGGTTCAGCAGTTCCGGCTCGTCGTTCAGGACCCGCCTGGACAGCAGTCGCTTGCCCTCGGCGTCCAGCACCACGCAGTGGTGGTGGGTCTTGCCGATGTCCGTGCCCGCCCAGATCTGGGCCACCTGTTCCTCCGGTCGTTCGATGCTGCTGTTCGTCCGGACGACCTCGCCAGCGTGGTCCTACTCAGCGATCACCCCGAGGGGCCCGCAGCTCCTAATCAGCGGCCGAGTCGTCGTGAGACACCGGGCGGCCAGGTGTCGGGAGCCATCGACGGCAACCACCTGAAAGCCATACCCGGTGTCTCTGGATCTCTGGACCTTACGACGGCCCGTCCGACCCACCAACAACGTAGGACCACCTGACTACCTGACAACTGACCACCATCAGGAGCCCAGCACCCATGCCCACCACAGGACACGACACCGCCGAGCCGACCGCCGCGGCAGCCGACGGCGCACCCCGGCGGGAGCCCTTCGGCCGGCTGGCCGACGGCACCGAGGTGCACCGCTGGACGCTGTCCCGCGGCGGCACCAGGCTTCGGGTGCTCAGCTACGGCGGGATCGTGCAGTCCCTTGAGGTGCCCGACCGCGACGGGCGTGCCGCCAACGTGTCCCTCGGCTTCGACCGCCTCGACCCGTACGTGGCGGACTCGCCCTACTTCGGCGCGCTGATAGGCCGTTACGGCAACCGCATAGCGGAGGGCCGTTTCACGCTCGACGGCGCCGAGTACCGACTGCCGGTCAACGACGGCCCCAACAGCCTGCACGGCGGGGACATCGGTTTCGACAAGCGGGTGTGGGACGTCACACCGTCCGCACCGGCCACGCTGACGCTGCGCTACATCAGCCCGGACGGCGAGATGGGCTATCCGGGCACGCTGGACGTCGAGGTCGAGTACGCGCTCGGCGAGCGCGGCGACTTCCGCATCGACTACCGCGCCACCACGGACGCGCCCACGGTGGTCAACCTGACCAGCCACGTGTACTTCAACCTCGCGGGCGAGGGCAGCGGCGGCATCCACGACCACCGCCTGAGCCTGCCCGCGAGCCGTTACACCCCCGTCGGGGAGACGCTCATCCCCACCGGGGAGCCGGCCACCGTCGAGGGCACCCCGTTCGACTTCCGGCGCGCGAAGACCATCGGGGACGACCTGCGCGCGGGGCACCGGCAGTTGCTCCACGCGCAGGGGTACGACCACAACCTGGTGCTGGACAAGGGCAGCACGCCCGAGCCGGAACGGGCGGCGACGCTCTACGATCCGTCGTCGGGCCGGCTGATGACGGTGTCGACGACCGAGCCCGGCGTGCAGTTCTACAGCGGCAACTTCCTGGACGGCACGCTGGTGGGCACGTCGGGGCGGACCTACCGGCAGGGCGACGGGCTGTGCCTGGAGACCCAGCACTTCCCCGACTCGCCGAACCGGCCCGACTTCCCCAGCACCGTGCTGCGGCCCGGTGACACCTACCGCTCCACCACCGTGCACTCCTTCACCGTGCGGTGACCGGCGGCCGCGGTCAGGGCAGCAGCTCGATCGCGATGGCGGGGTAGAGCGTCCGCAGTGGCCCGGGAGCCGTGGTGATCACGGGCCACTGCCGGGCGGCGGCGAGATAGGCGACGTGCCCGGGGGTGGTCGCGGCGGGGCGGTGCGCGGACCGCAGGATGCCGGACCCGACCGCCTGCGACTCATCCAGCGCGGCGAACGTCACGAGCGGGAAGCGCATGATCGTGGTGAGTGCGTCCCGGCCGTGCGGATGCAGGTCGGCCGCCGCGTCGGCCACGCAGGACGCAGGCGCGAGCAGCGGGATGACGTGCTGGTGCGCCGTTTCGAGGAGCGCCCGCATGAAGAGATCGCCGCGGGCCGCGGCGACCAGCGCCGAGGTGTCCAGAATCCGCCCGCCTATGGCGTCGGCCGTCACGCGGCGTCGAGACCGAGCGTGCGCTCCGCCCACTTCCTGTGCTCGGGTCCTGTCCCCTCGTCGCCGAACAGCCGCCGCAGGGTCTCGGTGACCTCCGCGGTCTCCTCGTCCCGGCGCAGCAGCTCCTGGATGTGGCCGGAGACGCTGGGGATGCGCCCGGCGGCCTCGGCCGCCTTCAGTCGCCTCAGCTGGTCCTCGGGCAGGGAGATCGCCGTCTTCCGCATGGTCATACTTCAGTAGTACCACGTCCGGGGCCGGGTGAACCACCCGGCCCCGGGCCGCCGTGACGCGGTCAGGCGCGCGCGCCGCAGCAGGGGTGCGGATCGGGTATCTCGAACGGGACGTACTGGCCGCCGCGCGCGGGCATCAGGCGCAGCAGCAGCGTTCCGTCGCGCACCTCCGGCCGCACGTGGCCGCGGGTGTCCAGCACGGCGGAGGCCGGCGGGACCGTGCCGCCCAGCGCCTCGGCGCGGGTGATCGCCGTCCGCGCGAACACTTCGCCCAGGCTGAGGCTGCCGGTCAGCAGCCGCCAGCCGGGGAAGAGTACCGCCCGGCCGGTCCCGGCCGCCGCCGCGGCGGCGCCCGCGGCGGCTCCTGCCGCGCGGGCCCCCGCGCGCCGCTCCCCCCACACCGCGGCGACGCCCCCGCCCGCGGCGTCCTCGCCCGCGGCGCCGTCGCGCAGCCGGTCGAAGACCGGGCGCGCGGCGGCGTCGTCGGGCAGCGTCAGGGACAGCACGACGCGCGGCTCGGGGTCGCGCAGCGGGTGGGTGCAGCCGTGGGTGCCGTCCGGCAGCGGCAGCCGTTCCGCGAGCCGGTGCAGCAGGTGGTCGGCCTCCCGCGCGGTCCGCGCGCCGCCGTCGAGACCGATCACGGTCACTCGGGCAGCACCCAGATCGGGTTGGAGTAGAACCACAGGTCCTCCCACGGGTCGGCGTCGCCCAGCACATCGAGCGCGGGTCCTGCCGGGTCCACGTCCGAGCCGTTCAGGCCGGGCTGGCTGCGGTTGCCGTCGGTGCCGCGGACGCGGACGTAGGCGGGGCGCTCGACCCGGCCGAGCCGGTAGGTCAGCCGGACGGTGCCGGTGGACTCGTTCACCTCGAAGGACTTCACGACCTTCGTCTCCGGCGCGGACATGGCGTCCTGGTCGTCGATCCGGCCGGTGACCGCGCCCCTGATGACGTCCACCCGGGCCAGCCGCGGCACGAACTGCGCCCAGTTGGGCCCGTTCGCCAGCGAGATCTCCAGCACCAGCTCGACGTTGGTACCGCGCCTGACGTGCAGCGAACCGCCCAGCGTCGCCGAACGGTTGCCGCCGCGCAGCTGCGCGTCCAGGCCCGAGATCAGCCCCCCGTGGTCGACCCAGATCCGGCCCTCACGGATGCCCTCCATGACGGCGGCGTAGGAGAAGTCGCGGGCGCCGACGTGCGTGCGGCTGTACTGGCCCGGCCAGAAGTCGCCGGCCGTCAGGTTGAGTCCGGAGCCCGCGTACACCGGGTCGTCGTGGTAGCCGTTCGCGTCGTAGTCGGAGCCCTCCGGCCGGGCGGAGGTGTCGCCGTAGTTGCTGTGCGAGTCGGAGTTGGCGGTGATCCACCACGGCTTGCCCTCGGCGAGCAGGCTGTCCCACAGCCCGCCGACGGTCGCGGTCATCCAGTCGAAGCCGCCCCAGGTGCGGTAGCTCTCCGCCGGGTAACCGGGGAACGAGTTGGCGTCGGGGCTTGAGGTGTAGAAGCCGCGCCCGCTGCCCGAGCCGTGCGGCGCGGGAATACCGGCGGCCTGGTGGCCGGGGGCGCCCTCGAAGCCAACGGCGATCCGCGGCTGCGCGTCGCGCCAGCCGCGGATCTCGTGCGGGGAGTCGATGCCCTTGCGCGAGGGGTGGTTGGCGAGCATCAGGGCGTCCTTGACCTTGCGCCGCCGCACCTGCTCGGCGAGGAAGTCGAGGCCGGAGATGGCCAGGGCCTCGTTGCGCGGGGTGCTGTCGGTGGCGTCGTTGACGCCGCCGTCGTAGTCGGTCTCGAACTGCTTGAGCACCGAGACCTCGTGGCGGCCCGGGTGGACGAAGACGGTGGCGTGTTCCGCGGCCGGGATGTTCCACTCCAGGCCCTGGAAGACGAGCGTGTCCTCGTACACCTCCCGCGCGTGCCGGATGTCGGGGTTGACGCGTTCGACGCCGATGCGGGAGTGGTTGACGTTGCCGTGGTCGGTGATGACCATCCAGTCCAGGCCGTATCTCGCACCGTTGCCGACCTGGTCGACCACCCGGTACATGGCGTCCGGGCTGTACTGGGTGTGGATGTGGTGGTCGCCGGCCAGCCAGTGCAGCCGCCCGCGGCCGTTGCCGCCGCGGCCCGCCGGTGCGGCCTGCCGGGAGGCGGCCGCGGCCGGCACGGCGGCGCCCAGAACGCTCGCCCCCGCGGCACCGGCACCCAGCAGGCCGGCGCGGCGCAGCATCGTGCGGCGGGTCAGCTGGTCGGGGCTCAACTCGCTGTCGGGCACCGCCGGGTCCATGGCCGCGGGCAGCGGTCCGGCCTCCGCCGCGTGGTCGTGATCGTGGTGATGGTGGTGGTGTCCGTGTCCGTGGCTGTGGCCCATGGCGTCGCTCCCCAGATGGTTCATGGCTGTACAGCTGCCGCAGGCACTCTGGGAGGATCAGGTGAACGTGGGGTGTTGCGGAGGGGGCGTTCGTCCGCCGAGGCGCGGAACGGCGGGACCGCCGGCGCCCGGTTCGTGTCACGGGCGGCGGCGGTCCCGGTCTGGCGGGGCCGGTCTGGCAGGGCCGGTCTGCCGTCAGGCCAGCCGGATGACGTTCCAGGAGAGCGGCTCCAGGCCGGCGGTCAGCACGCCGTCCGTCAGCGCCGTGCCGGTGGCGGCGTGCGGGATCACGCGGGCCGGCTCGGCGGCGGTGTTGCGGGCGTCGGGGTCGGCGTCGGCGAGCACGCTGTGCTCCGCGACCCGCGTCAGGCCCAGGCCGTGCAGCGTCACCTCAAGGGGGAGCGACCGCGTCTGGTCGCGGTTGACGGCGAAGACGGTGACCGCGCCGGTGTCCTCGTCGCGGACGGCCGTGGCGTGCAGGAGGCCGACCTCGCCGTACTGCTCGGTGGTGTGCGTCGGCCCGGCGACGCGCACGTCGAGGACCGTTCCGCGGCCGTACTTGGACGCCTGGGCGAACGGGAAGAACGTGGTCTGCTTCCAGGCCTTGCCGCCGGGCTCGGTGGCGATCGGCGCGATGACGTTGACCAGCTGGGCCAGGCAGGCCACCTTCACGCGGTCCGCGTGCCGCAGCAGGGCGATGAGCAGGGTGCCGAAGACGACGGCGTCGGTGACGCTGTAGTTGTCCTCAAGCAGCCGCGGCGCCTCCGCCCAGTCGTCGCCGCGCCCCTCGCCGGAGAGCGTGGGGGCGCTGCCGTCCTGGTACCAGACGTTCCACTCGTCGAAGGAGAGGTTGATCTTCTTCTTCGACTTCAGGCGGGCGCCGACGTGGTCGGCGGTGGCCACGACGTTCTCGATGAACGACTCGGTGTCCACCGCCGAGGCGAGGAAGGAGTCGCGGTCGCCGTTGCGCTCGTAGTAGTAGGCGTGCAGCGAGATGTGGTCGACCAGCTCGTAGGAGTGCTCCAGGACGGTGGCCTCCCAGGCGGCGAAGGTGGCCATGCCCTGGCTCGAACTGCCGCAGGCGACCAGCTCCACGTCCGGGTCGATCTGCCGCATGGCGCGGGCGGTTTCCGCGGCGAGTCGCCCGTACTCCTCCGCGGTCTTGTGGCCGGTCTGCCAGGGGCCGTCCATCTCGTTGCCCAGGCACCACAGCCGGATGCCGAACGGCTCCTCGTCGCCGTGCGCGATGCGCCGTTCGGACAGCTCGGTGCCGCCCGCGTGGTTGGCGTACTCCTGGAGCTCGATCGCCTCCGCGACACCGCGCGTGCCGAGGTTGAGCGCCAGCATCGGCTCGCCGCCGACCTTGCGGACGAAGTCGACGAACTCGCTCAGGCCGAAACGGTTGCTCTCGGTGGACCGCCAGGCCAGGTCGAGCCGCCGGGGCCGCTCGTCCCGCGGGCCGACGCCGTCCTCCCACTTGTAGCCCGACACGAAGTTACCGCCCGGGTAGCGCAGGGCCGTGACCCCCAGCTCCCGGATCAGGTCGAGAACGTCCCGGCGCAGCCCCGCCTCATCGGCAGTCGCGTGTCCTGGCTCGTAGATGCCCGTGTAGACGCACCGGCCCAGGTGCTCCACGAAGGAGCCGAACAGGCGCGGGTCCACCGCGGAGACGGTGAAGGCGGGGTCGAGGGTGAAACGGGCGGTGTGCGGTGCGTCGCTCATGCGGGTCCCTGATCGTTCGATATTTCGTTCGCCGATCGCTACTTCGAACAATTCAGAACTTAGATCGCACGCGCCGCACAGTCAACGCCTCCGCTCGTTCCTCCCCCGATCACTGACCGGCGATGCCGGTGTGGGCGACACCGCGCACGATCTGCCGCTGGAAGAACACGAACACGATCAGCAGCGGCAGCGCGGCCAGCAGCGCACCCGCCATCAGCTGCGCCCAGCGGATGCCGAACGAGGACTGCACCGTGGCCAGGCCAACCGGCAGCGTGGCCAGATCGGGGTCGGTGGTGACCAGATAGGGCCACATGAAGTTGTTCCACGACCCGATGAACGTGAAGATGCCGACCGCCGCGAGCACGGGACGGGACAGCGGCAGCACGATCCCCAGAAAGATCCGCCACCGGCCCGCGCCGTCGATGCGCGCGGCCTCCTCCAACTCCCTGGGTACGCCCTGGAAGAACTTGTAGAGGATGAACACCATCGCCGGTGCGGACACCTGCGGCAGGATGACGCCCCAGTAGGTGTCGACCAGGCCCATCGTTCGCACATTCGCGAACAGCGGCGCGGTGATGACGGTGCCCGGCACCATGATCCCGGCCAGCGTGAGCCCGAACAGCGCCTTGCGGAAACGGAAGCGCGTGCGGGCGAAGCCGTAGGCGGCGAGCGCCGAGACCGCCAGGGTCAGCGCGGTGACGCCCGTGGAGACGATCACGGAGTTCACCAGCCACTTGGGGATGTCGCCCGTGTCCAGGACGCTGCGGTAGGCGTCCAGGTTCATGTTCGACTGAATCCACTTCAGGGGCAGCAGCTGCGTGTCGCCCTCCGGCTTCAACGAGGTGGACAGCGCCCACCCGAACGGCACCAGCCACAGCGCGGCCAGCAGCGCGCCGAGGGTGGTCAGCACGATCTGCCCCGCGTTGCGCCGCACCTTCACGGCGAAAGTCCGCTCGCTCATCGCGTTTCCCCCTTCTCGTCCGTGCGCTTGCGCACCAGCCACAGCCGGACCAGCGTGACGGCGACGATCAGGACGAAGACGATGTAGGACAGGGCCGAGGCGTAGCCGATGCGGTAGCCGGTGAAGCCCTGCTGGATGATGTACTGCACCACCGGACGGGTCTCGTTGTTCGGGCCGCCCTCGTTGATCAGGAAGATCTGGTCGAAGACCTGGAGCGAGGCCAGGATCTGGAGGACCACGATGAGTCCGGTGATGTTGCGGACCATGGGGACGGTGATGTGCCACATCCGCTGCCACGGTCCCGCTCCGTCCAGCGCGGCCGCCTCGTAGAGGTGGTCGGGGATGGCCTGGAGCGCGGCCAGGTACAGCAGGAAGCTGAAGCCGACGGTCCACCAGAGGGTGGCGAGCACCATGGAGAACATGGCCCAGTCGCCTTCGAGCAGCCACGGGACGCGCTCGTTCAGGGCGTTGTTGAGCAGGCCGAAGTCCGGCTCGTACAGCCACCGCCACAGGTCGGCCAGCACGGCGGAGGGCAGCAGGAACGGCGCGAAGAAGGCCAGCCGCCAGAACCACTTGCCGTGCTTGATGTTGTGGGCGAGCAGCGCGAGGCCGAAGGCGACGGCGACGATCAGCGGGGTGAGCATCGCGGTGAACGTGAGGGTGTTGCCCAGCGAGTCCCACAGCTGGTCGTCGTTCAGGGCCTCGCGGTAGTTGTCCAGGCCGATGAACTCGGTGTTGATGCCCGCCAGGTTGGTCTCGTTGAGGCTGTACCACAGCCCGGAGACCAGCGGCCACACGAGGAAGACGCCGTAGAAGACGAGGAACGGGGCGACGAACCAGCCGCCGTGCTGCATGATCCGGCCGAGACGTGAGCGGCCCGGGCGCCGCGCGGGGGCGCTCTCGCGGACGCCGGGCGGGGCGGGGGCGGGGGCCAGGGCGGTCACGACGCGGTCCCTTCGCCGAACGGGTTGCGGGTGTCGAGGAGGGAACGCAGCGTGGAACGGATGTCGCGCACGGCCTCGGCGGGGGTGACGGAGCCCATGGCGGCGGCGGAGAGGTGGACGCCGACGTCCGCCTGGACGCGGGAGGAGGTACCGCAGAACCAGGCGGGCGGGTCGAACGCGGCGATGTCCATGGCACCGCGGTACTCGGACTGCGGTTCCATGGCGAGGTAGTCGGGGTGTTCGAGGATGGGCAGGTAGGCGGGCACGTGGCTGGCCTCGGCCCAGGAGAGGCTGTTCCGCACGAGCCAGGCGATCAGCGTGTGCGCGGCCTCGTTGGCGGCGCCGCTGCGGCCCTCCTGGTGGGGCAGGACGAGGATGTGGGACTCCGCCTGGGTGGCGGGCGTGCCGAAGAGCGTGGGGTAGGGCCGGGCGCCGAAGTCGAGTCCCGCGGTCCGGAAGTCGACCAGCAGCCAGTTGCCGAAGAGGACGAAGCCGCCGCCGTTGACGAAGTAGCCGACCAGGTCCTGGCCGGGTATGGCGTACTCGTCCGCGACCAGGCGGGCCATGAACGCCAGCACCTCCTCGGCCCGGTCGTCGTCGAGGGCGAGTTCGGTGCCGTCCTCGCTGAGGATGCTGCCGCCGGTCTGCGCGTACAGGCCGACGAACGTCCACCAGCACTCGCCGGGCATCAGCGCGTTCCAGCCCAGCGGGGACTGGCCGATGACCTCGCGCACGGCGTCGAGCGCGTCGAGGAACCGCTCGGTGCCGTTCAGTTCGGTCAGGCGGCCCTCGGCGTCGAGCAGCCCCGCGGGCTCGCAGGCGGCGCGGTTGTAGAACATCGTCGAGGGGTGGATGTCCAGCGGCAGCCCGTACAGTTCGCCGCCGATCGTGGCCCGGTCCCACAGCGTGGCGTTGAAGTCCTCGCGGCGCACCCCGGCTTCGGCCAGCAGGCCGGTGTCGATGGGGTCGAGCAGCCGGCCGGGCGCGAAGCCGGCGAGCCGGCCGAGGTGCAGGATGCCGACATCGGGGGCCCGCCCGCCGGCGCCCGCCATGGCGAGCTTGGTGTAGTAGCGGTCCCCCCAGGCCAGCGTGGTGTCCTCGACCTCGATGCCGGGGAATTCGGCGCGGAACCGGTCGAGCATCCCCCGCATGTTGGCGCCGTCGCCGCCGCTGAAAAGGTTCCAGAACTGAATCCGGCGGTCACCGCCGGCCAGGGAGGCGGCGGAGCCGCAGGCGGCTGAGCCACCGAGGGCCACGGCCGCCCCGAGTCCTGCCGCGCCGCGCAGCAGTCCGCGGCGGCTCGGCCGTCCGAGGGGCGGCGGCAGGGACCGCAGGGAGGCATGAGTCATCCCGAAAACCCTTCGCTCGTTCGGCATTTCGAATCCTGATCGGATATCCGAACGGAAGGTAGAAGTCGAATCTGTCGAAGGTCAACCGTTACGACAACACTCCCCGGAAGTTTCGGGGAGTGTCGCCGGACTGTCACACTCGGTGCGCCCGGCTACTGGCCGGCGAGCCCCGTATGGGCGACGCCGCGCACGATCTGCCGCTGGAAGAAGACAAAGACGATCAGCGGGGGACGCTCACCAGGCCGACCGGCAGCGTCATGGCGTTCGGGTCGGTCGTGACGAGGAACGGCCACAGGAAGTCGTTCATGGTGACGCCGCCGTCGCCGCAGCCGCAGCCGCAGCCGAAGAGGTGCCAGTGCGCGGCCGCGTCCGGCCAAGGAGCCGAGCGCGCGCCGGCGGCTCGACCGGGAGCGCGGCAGGTATCCGTGATACCGGAACGTGGGAGTGGCGCACGTCACCGTCAACGCCCCTGCGGCGGTCCGAGAAGTTTTCCGCCGCCTCGTCAGCCGTCCAGGGTGACGATCATCTTCCCCGTGTTGAGGCCGCGCAGCATGCCGAGGAACGCGTCCACCGTGTTCTCGATGCCCACGGCCACGGTCTCCCGGTACGTCAGCTCACCGGAGCGAATCCAGGCCGAGACCTCCTCGATGAACCGCGGCTGGAGGGAGTGGTGATCGCGCACCAGCATGCCCTGGAGCCGCAGCCGCTTGCCGATGGTCAGGAACAGGTTGCGCGGCGCCACGGGCGGCTCCGTCGCGTTGTACTGCGCGATCATGCCGCAGATAACGGCCCGGCCGTGCACGTTGAACGCGTCGAGGGCGGCTTCCAGATGATCGCCGCCCACGTTGTCGAAGTAGACGTCGATGCCGTCCGGCGCGGCGGCGGCCAGCTGCTCCCCGACCGGGCCGCTGCGGTAGTTGAACGCCGCGTCGAAGCCGTACTCCTCCGTCACCAGCCGCACCTTCTCGTCCGAACCCGCGCTGCCGATGACCCGTGAGGCGCCCTTCAGCCGCGCGATCTGGCCCGCCTGGCCGCCCACGGCACCGGCCGCGCCCGATACGAAGACCACATCGCCCTCGCGCAGGCGCGCGATCTCCGTCAGCCCCGCGTACGCGGTCAGCCCGGTCATGCCGAGCACCCCGAGATAGGCGGTCAGCGGCGCCAGGTCCGCGGACACCTTCGTCGCCCGCCCGGCCGGCACGACGGCGAACTCGCGCCAGCCCAGCGGATGCAGCACGTGGTCACCCGGCGCGAACCCGGGCGCCTCGGAGACCAGCACCTCCCCGACCGCCGCACCCTCCATGGGCCGGTCCAGGGCGAACGGCGGAGTGTAGGACTTCACGTCGTTCATCCGTCCGCGCATGTACGGGTCGACCGACAAGTGCAGGTTCCGCACCACCAGCTCCCCGTCGCCCGGTCGCGGCACAGGCGCCTGGCGCAGCGCGAAGTCCTCCGGCACCGGCCACCCCCGGGGCCTCGACACCAGATGCCATTCGCGGCCGACAGCGGGCACATCCACGGAAAACCTCCCTGAAGGGAACCGGCATTGCCCCCATCATGCCCCGGCGCAGGCTGCCGCCATGTCTCACCGGTCCGCGACCGTCACCCTGCTCGCCGGTCTGCTGCTGACCACCGGTTGCAGCTCGCTCCCCGAGGCCCCGGAAACGCCCCCCGGCGCCGACAGCACAAGCCAGCCCGAGGAGACGTCAGGAGGAGACCTCGGCCGGCAGGGATGGCACGAGACGGCGCGGCTCCAGGAGTGGGACGACCCGTCGTGCGCTCCCCCCGAGGACCTCGACCTCTCCGACCTCTCCGACCTCTCCGACGGCGTTCACGCGTTCGCCTGCCTGCGCATAGGCGTCGCCACCCCGGCGCCGATCGACCCCGCCCCGGCCCCCTGGGCCAGACCTAGGCCCTGTCCTGCCGATCTTGCCGGGCCCACGACGCC
The DNA here is from genome assembly GCF_031845565.1 of Streptomyces johnsoniae. Lineage (NCBI taxonomy): Bacteria > Bacillati > Actinomycetota > Actinomycetes > Kitasatosporales > Streptomycetaceae > Streptomyces > Streptomyces johnsoniae. Next base: position 71,779 of record NZ_JAVREV010000007.1, read on the forward strand.
AGCTACGGCACCTCGCTGCGTTACCGAATCGCGCGAATACGGCCAAGTATGAGCTGCGATCCGGTGCCTTGCGATGCACCGCATCTGGGGGCACCTCCCTGGGGGCACCTCCCAGACGAAGTCTGGGGGAGGAGTCTGGGGGAGCCGCGGGCTGATCCGACAAGATCGACAGGACAGGACCTAGCCGGCGAACGCCGGCTGGGGGAGGCCGCGGCCCGCGCCGGGGAGCACGAACACCGAGCCGGCCAGCGGCTCGGTGCCCGGGTCCGTGCCGGTGGCCGCGGTGGTGATGTACAGGTCCGCCAGGCCGGGGCCGCCGAACGCGCAGGCCGTGGGCCGCGACACCGGCACCGGGAGGGTGCGGTCCCGCTTCCCCTCCGGCGTGAAGCGGCACACCGCGCCGCCCTCCCAGAAGGCGACCCACGGACAGCCGTCCGCGTCGACCGTCAGACCGTCCGGGAAGCCGGGCAGATCGGCGGTGTCCACCACCGTCCGCCGGTCCGCCACCCCGCCGTCCCCGGTGACGCGGAAGGCGTCCACGCGCCGCGTCGGGGTGTCGATGTAGTACAGGACCGACCCGTCGGGGCTCCAGCCCAGGCCATTGCTGACAGTGACGTCCGGCAGCACCCGCCGTGCCTCCCCCGCGCCCGTCAGCCGCTCCAGCGTGCCGCCGCCCTGCCGCTCGTCGTAGCGCATCGTCCCAGCCCACAGCGAGCCGTCCGGCGCCACCGCCGCGTCGTTGCCGCGGCGCCCGGGCACCGGCTCGTGCCGCAGCCAGCGGAACGCGCCCGACGCCTCGTACAAGCCGACGCCGTCCCGCAGGTTCACCACGAACCCGCCGCCCGCCCGCGGCTTCGCGGCCCCGACGTGCTGCTCGGTGGGCAGCACGGTCCTGCGGCCGGTCGCCGGGTCGAAGAGGTGCACCCGGGAGGACAGGATGTCCACCCAGATCAGCCGTTCCGCTGCCGGGTCCCAGGTCGGGCCCTCCCCCAGCTCCGCACGGCCACGTATCGCGATCTCAAGCCCGTCTGCCACCGCTCTCCTCGTGCTCTCGTGCTTCTCCTGCCGCGCTCAGCCCGCGTGGTGGCCGAGCCGTTCCGACAGCTGCGCCGCACCCTTGACCGCGAGCGCCGCCAGTTCCTCCTGCCGCTCCGCGCTCCAGCGGATCATCGGCACCGAAATGCTCAGCGCCGCGACAACCCGCCCCGCCCGGTCCCGCACGGGCGCGGCCACGCAGCTGACGTCCGGGTTGGACTCCCGCTGCTCGGAGGCCAGTTGACGATCCCTGACCTCATCGAGGGTCGCGCGCAGGGCCTCGGCCGAGGTGATCGAGTTCGGCGTCATGGCGGGCAGCTCGTCCCCGGCCGGCAGCCGTTCGTCCAGCTCCTGCGGCGACAGCGAGGCCAGCAGCATCTTGCCCACCGCCGTGCAGTGCGCCGGCAGCCGGCGGCCCGCGGCGGAGACCATGCGCACCGCGTGCGTGCTGTCCACCTTCGCGATGTAGATGACGTCCGCGTCCTCCAGAACCGCCACGTGCACCGTCTCGCCGCAGGTCTCGGCGACCGCCCTGGCCACCTGCTGGCCCTCGGCCGCGAGGTCGAGCTGCTCGGCGTACCTGCTGCCGAGCTGGTAGGTCCGCACCCCCAGCCGGTACCTGCCCGGCTGCTCCGGCACCGGCACCAGGTAGGAACGGGCGGCCAGCGTGGTCACCAGCTCGTGCACCGTGGTCCGCGGCAGCTGAAGCCTGCGGGTGATCTCGGGAGCGGACAGCGTCCCGTCCCCGTCGAGAAACAGCTCCAATATGTCCAACGCCCGGCTCACCGCCGGTACGCGACGCCCCATGCCCGATGCCTCCGCCACTCAAGTGTTCGACATCCCGATCGCACGCCGGAATGTCGAACATACGCTAACCAGCAGCGGTCACCGCGGGCAATGGGCCGGACGTCCGGTTTTGCGCGCCCCTACGCCGCGCCCCGTTCGTCGTGACCGCCGACCGCGCGAAGCCGCTCGGTCACCGCGCCCGGCAACCGGTCCCCCGCCCGGTCCGCGACCACACCGGCCGCGCGCGCCGCGGCCTCCCGCCCGGACTGCGTCGCGGAGTCGACGGCATTGCGCACCGCGGGATTGCTCCGCACCCGCTCCGCCGCCTCCCGCAACTGGTCGTACCGCTCCCGCCCGGCCTTCGCGCCGAGCACGTAGCCCACCGCCACACCGGCGATGAAGATGAGCTTGCGCATGGGATGCTTCCTCTCTCTCCCGATGACCGATCTTCTCGTGGCACATCGCGCCGCAGGTAACCGGGATGCCCCGGATACCGATTTCGAAGCACCCCCTCACATGCGCTAATGTATGGGCCGCGGCACGGACACGCCCCCCGGCTCGGGGGCGCGGACCCGGGCAGAGCAGTCCCCTGTAGCTCAATTGGCAGAGCAGCCGGCTGTTAACCGGCAGGTTACTGGTTCGAGTCCAGTCGGGGGAGCAGCAGTCCTCATCACGCGAAGGGCCCCGTCCGGGGCCCTTTGTTGTTCTCCGTGCATCACTGGCACCGTGCCGGGAACCGATCACCCCATGCCCGCAGTCCTTGCCTGCGTACGACAGCCCCCGGCCCGGGCGGCAGATCGTATGAGCAGCTATGCTGCGGCAGACGGCGCGCACAGATGTACGCGGCACGCCGTTACGGGGCGGTAGCTCAGCCGGTTAGAGCAACGGACTCATAATCCGTCGGCCGTGGGTTCGAGTCCCACCCGCCCCACCCTCCATATCCGTCTGACGAACGCTCCGACCTGCACACTCTGCGACGCCGGCGCCCTTGAGGCTGCTCCGCCCACCGAGGCGGACGAGTCCAGCACAGCTCGGGGTCGGTACGGTCGGCCGTGATGGCGGACCACGATGGGCGGGCGAGGGTGGAACGTTGCCCGCACAGCGAACCGTCCGGCCAACTCGCGGCCACGCGTCGCATCGTGCGGCCCCCGCACCATCAGGGCTGCCGCCCGCGGGAAAGTGAGCCCGTTTCGCTGTATCGCCCGAGCGAGGCAGGGCCGGCCGGTCCGCTGGGCCCTGACGGGTCTGTTCGTCGGCTCGGAGCACGGTGAGGATGGCGTGGACGCGCATGCCCCTGGGCCGGCACGGCGGCCGGGACGCGGAAGTGCCGGGCAGGCGGCATGACCGATATCCCAATTATCCTGCCCGATCAGTGACCGTTTCTTTTAGAAGTCGAAGGTCGACTGCGCGAACTCACCACGTGTGCAACTATTGGTTTCGCGTTCCACTAACCGACACCTCACGATTGTCTAGCCGTCGGCGAGCAGGGAATCCGCGTTGAAAACTTTTCAGACCAACCGTGTGCGTGTGGACCGCAGCGCGCCGCGCAGCGCGCCGCTTCCACTGACAGTGTGCCGTCCGGTGTGCGCCAGCCACTCGGCTGCTTGTGCCAGCACGGGGTGGCGGACCTGCCGTGACGGTCGGCCTCGACGTGAGTGGTGCGCCTTGGGTCCTTCTCCATCACGTATGTCGTCACGTATGTCGTCCGCGAACAGGTACCATCTCGCACCTTCGAGGTATGCCGATGCCACACAGCCAAATGAGGATGTCAGTCATTCCTGGAGCGGCCGCGGGGCGCCTTTCCATGCTGTCCCGAGGGCTCAGCATCCTGGAGTGCTTCACGCCCGGAGAAAGCAGTCTCACGCTTTCCGAGATCTCCCGCAGGACCGGCCTTGCGAAGGCCACCGTTCACCGTCTGATCATGGAACTCCTCGTCTGGGGACTGCTCGACCGTGACGGAAAGGATCTCTGTCTCGGCCGGCGCGTGGCGATGCTCTCCGACCGCGTTCCCGAGCCGACGCAGCTCCTCCACAGAATCCTGCCGCACACACCGCTGATCATCGCCAGGCGGAAGTGTCCGGCGTTCTTCACGCTCCTGTCCAACGACCGGTCCTTACACTTCGAGGCCCGCGAGGGACGGCGTGTCCAGGAGGACGATGTGGCCTTCGGGGGCCCCTTGACCGTGTGTGTCTCCGCGGCGGCCAAGGTCATCGCCGCCTTCCGCACCTGGGTACGGCAGGACGGCATCAGGCAGGACGGCATCAGGCGCGAACGTGTGGCATCCCTTCCGTACCGAGGCGAAGCCGGACTGTCGGAAATCGTCCACCGGGGCTATGCGATATCGCGTACGGGGAGAACGGTGGCGGTGGCCGTTCCGATCAGCGCTCCGAGCGGTTCCGTACTGGGCGCGCTGTCGGTGGCCATTCCTCCCGGCGGAGCGCACCGGATCGCCGTGGTCCGCGAACTCATCGGCGCGCGCAAGGCGTTATCCAGCGTCAGTGTCCACTCACCCACCCAGGAATCCGCATGACGAAGGATTCCGGCACGATGTGGGATCACGACGTGACGAAGCTCCAGCACGCGTACCACCAGCGGCTCTTCGGTCACCTCTTCGACTGGCAGGCGGCCGAGCACCGTATCACCGAATTCACCGGTGGCACCGGGGCCGCCGGACTCATGTTCCTGGACCAGATGGGCCACTTCGGCCCGAACGGCTGCGACCTCGTCGTCGAGAGACTGGCCGCGCCGACGCGACTGGCGGAAATGGGCAGCGGATTCGGCGGGGCCTTGCGGTACATTCTCGACCGCCTCACGGAACGCGGCACCCCGGTAGAACTGGCGTACGGCGTGGAGCTGGTTCCCGAGCACTGCGAACTCAGCCGGACGATCAACGAATCCCAGGGGCGCGAAGACATCACCATCCTCTGTTCCTCGGCCGAATCCGTCCCCCTGCCCGACGCCTCGCTCGACGCGGTGGTCATCACCGGCTCGCTGCCCCACTTTCCCCGCCCGGACCAGGTGTTCCAGGAGGCCGCCCGGTTGCTGCGGCCCGAAGGCGTGCTGCTCTGTACCGAGGAGGTCAGCCTCGCTCCCGACGGCACCGGCCCGACGGAAACCTTTCACGAACTCCACCCCGCCGGCGTCTTCCACACCACCTCCGTCACCACCCGCCGTGAGCAACTGCGCGCCGCCGGACTCACCCGCATCGAGCTGACCGATCTGACCCCCTGGGCCACCGACCTGCTCGCCGCCCGGCTGAAGGCCCTGCGGCTCTTCCGTGGCTCGGCGGAGGCCATGCTCGGCACGGACGAAGTCGATCTGGTGGTCCGTACCTTGACCACCGCCAGGGATGAATACGCGGTGGGCCGGCTGCGCCCGGCGCTGGTCACGGCCGTACGGCCGTGACGGACCCGGGGCGGCCCCGGGCGCGTCGCTGACGCATCCCGGGGACGCCCCGTACCGGCCGCGCCCGGTCCTGCGGTCCTGCCTCAGCTCTCCGCGCGAAACGGAGCCTGAACGGTGGCCTGCGCCGCCGCCCCACGTACCGTCGTGTCCAGGATCTCGAGAGCCCGGTCGATCTCCCGGTCGGTGGCGATCATCGGCGGGAACAGCCGCACCACCTCGGGCCGCCCCAGGCACGGCGAGACGAGCAGCCCGGCCGGGCCCAGGTCGGCGAAGACCTTGCCCGCGAGGGCGGTCGAGGCAAACTCCAGCCCCCACAGCAGTCCACGCCCCCGCACCGCCGCGATGTGCTCGGGCCACCGCTCCCGCAGTGTGGCGAGCCCCGCCTCCATCCGCCGGGCCACCCGCTCCCCGTCGGCGGCGTGCTCCGCCACGGCCCGCACCGCCGCGATACCGGCGGCGGCGCTCAGCGGATGCCCGGCGAACGTCGCGGTGTGCAGGAACGGATCGTCGCGCAGCGGCGCGTACAGCTCCTCGCTCGCGACCACCGCCGACAGCGGCATCACCCCGCCGCCGAGCCCCTTCCCCAGCAGCACCGCGTCGGGTTCGAGCCCCAGCTCGCCCGCGAGCGTCGGAGGCCCGCACCGGCGCAGCCCACACTGGATCTCGTCGCTCACCAGGAACGCCCCGGCGTCCCGGGCGCGCCGCCGCAGCTCGTGCAACAGGCCCGCGCCGAGCGGACGTACGCCGCCCTCGCCCTGCACGGGCTCCACGATCACCGCCGCCACATCCCCCCCGGCGAACGCCGCGTCCAGGGCCGCCGCGTCCGCCGTCGCGGGCACATGCGTGACGGGCGGCAGTACGGCGGCCAGCGGCTCCCGGAAGCGCGGGCTCGACGTCGCCGCGAGCGCACCGTGCGACTTGCCGTGGAAGCCGCCCTCGACCGCGATCACCCGGCTCCGCCCGCTGGCCGCCCGCGCCAGCTTCAGAACGGTCTCCACCGCGTCCGTGCCGTTGAGCCCGGCCCAGACCCTGGTCAGCCCCGCCAGTCCGACGAATGACACGACCTCGGAGGCGAACCGGGGCAGCGTCTCGTTGGCCAGCACCCGGGTGGAGGAGGGCATACGCCCCAACTGCTCGGTCACCGCCGCGACCACCCGGGGGTGCCGGTGGCCGAGCAAGGCCACCCCGTAACTGCCGAAGTCGAGCACGGACCGCCCGTCCGACAGGGTCACCTCCGCGCCGCTCGCCCGCACTTCGAGGCTGTCCTGCCCGTTCATACCGAGCAGCAGGGCGAGCCGGGGCGAAAGATGTCTGCGTAACGCCTTGAGAGCCGTAGCCGTTGCCGTCGTAGCCGGCTCGGTCATCGACCACACCTCCACAAGGACCGCAGGTCCGCAAAGAAGGAGCAGCACTCTAACGGCCATGCACCCCTCTCCTCCGCACCGTTCCATCTGACGGAACCCGCCCCGCACCGGCCGGTTCCGCCGCCATCCTGAGCCGGTGAGCGAGCCGGTGAGAGGTGACGGTGACGGGTCCCCGATGCTGCGGGTGAGCCAAGTCAGCAAGGCGTACCGGGACGTCGTCGCGCTGCGCGGCGTCGACCTGGACGTCCCGGCCGGTGAGGTGGTGGCCCTGCTCGGCACGAACGGCGCCGGCAAGTCCACCCTCCTGTCGATCGTGGCCGGGCTGACCCGCCCGGACAGCGGTACGTGCACGGCCGGCGGCCCGGTCGGCTTCGCGCCCCAGGACCTCGGTGTGTACCCCACCCTGACCGTCGCCGAGAACCTGCGTTTCTTCGCCAGGCTCGCCGGGTTGTGGGGCGCGCGGGCGAAGCACCGTATCGACCAGGTCGCCGGACCGCTGGGGCTCGCCCCGCTGCTGGACCGGTCGGCCCGTGCCCTGTCCGGCGGCGAGCAGCGCCGCCTGCATGTGGCGATCGCGCTCGTTCCGGAGCCTCCCGTCGTCCTGCTCGACGAACCGACCGTCGGGATGGACGTGGTCAGCCGGATCGCCCTGGTGGAGCTGGTGCGCGGGCTGGCGGACGCGGGCGTGGCGGTCTGCTATTCGAGCCACTACCTCGCCGAGGTCGAGGAGTTGGGCGGCCCCACCGTGATCCTCGACCGGGGCCGGGTCGTCGCCCGTGGCACCGTACGGGAACTCCTGCGCGACCACGGCGAGAGCCGCGTCGACCTGACCTTCACCGGACCGGCGCCGGACATCGCGCTGCCGTGGCCGGTCAGGCGCGAGGAGCGGACGGTGCGGATCGTGACCGACAGCCCGCAGATCACGGCCGTACGCGCGATCAACGAACTGGGCGAGGCGGCGCAGCGGCTCCAGTCGGTGGAGATCAGGCCGGCCAGCCTGGAATCGGTCTTCCTGAACGTCACCACGCCGGAGACGCCGGAGACGCCGGAGACGTCAGAGACACCGGAGACGTCGAACGAGCCGGACGGGGTGGCGAGCGATGCCTGACCTCTCCTGGCGGCGGGCGGCGGCCGTCACGCTCAAGGACGCCGAGCACGTACGCGCCGATCCGGCCCCGCTGATCGTGCTGACGCTCATGCCGCTGCTGATCATGGGGTTCCTCTCCTCCGCCTTCGAGGCCGATCTGACCGAACGGTACGGGGCCGCGCCCGGCGGTATAGCGGTCACCGGCGCGGAGCAGGCGGTTCCCGGGATCGCCGCGATGTTCTGCTTCTTCCTCGTCAGTTACGTCGGGCAGACCATCTTCCGCGAGCACGGCTGGCGCACCTGGAACCGGCTGCGGGCGAGCCCGCTGCGCGCCGCCGAGCTGATCGGCGGGCGGGTCACGTCGACTCTGCTGCTCGCTCTCACCCAGCAGACGGTGCTGTTCGCCGTGGGCGGCGCGCTGTTCGGCCTCCACGTGCGCGGTTCGGTCGCGGCGCTGGCGGTGGTGGCCGTGGCGCTGGCGGCGTCCATGGTGTGCTTCGGGTTCGCGCTGATCGCGTTCTGCCGGAGCATGATGCAGCTCAACGCCCTCGCGTACCTGACCGGGCTGCTGTTCGCCGGATGCGGGGGCGGCATCGTGCCGTACGCGACCCTGCCTCTCTGGGCCCAGGCGCTCGGCAAGGTCACCCCTACGTACTGGGCGATGCGCGGCTTCAACGAGGCGGTACTCGGCGGCGCGGGCGTCGACGGCGTCCTGCTGCCCGTGGCGGTGCTGCTCGGGCTCGCGGCCGTCTTCGCGCTGGCCGCGTGGTGCGTGTTCCGGCCCGAGCAGGTCAAGGTGCCGTGGTCGTGACGGCGGCCAGGCCGGCGAACCTGGCGGATCGACAAGTCGATGGAAGGCAGGCGGCAGCGTGGAACAGCAGGTGAGACGGCTTCTGGACGCCGGGTGGGCAACTCCGTCGTTCCTCGGAGAACTGTCCCAGGACCCGCCCCCTGGTGAGGCCACGGCCGCTGACCGGATCAGGGCCATCGCGGCAACCGACTACGCGACGCTGCCCGTCCCGGCGGAGTTCGGCGGCGGCGGGGCCGGACTCGTCGCGGTCGCCGGCGCGCAGCGCGCGCTCGGCCGCCTCGACCCGGGACCGGCCATCGCGCTGAACATGCATTCCATGACCGTGGGCCTGATGGTCGACTACTGGCGACGCCACCGCGACACCTCCTGGATGCTGCTGGAGAGCATCGCGGAGACCCACGCGCTGGTGGCCTCCGCCTTCGCCGAGCCGGGCGGCAACGGCAACTTCCTCAGCAGCCGCTCGGTGGCCGTCCCGGAGGGCAAGGGCTTCCGTATCTCCGGTACGAAGTACCCCTGTTCGCTCTCCACCACGGCCACCCTGATGTGTGTCACCGCCCAGGTGCGCGACACCGACGAGACGTTGATCGCGCTCGTCCCGGCCAACTCACCGGGCATCACCCACGAGGGCGACTGGCCCTCGCTGGGCATGCGGCTCTCGGACACGGGCCGGGTCCGCCTCACCGATGTCGAGATCGACCGGCGGCTCGTCTTCTACCGGGGCCCGGCGGGTGCTGTGGACGACATCCTCATCGCCGGGGTCGTCTGGTTCGTGGTCCTTGTCGCGGCCACCTACCACGGGGTGCTCTCGACGCTGCTCGACAGGACGGCGGAGCAGTGCGCGGGCACCACGTCACGCTCACGTACGGCGCTGATCGGCCGGGCCGCGCGGGAGTTGTACGCGCTGGGCGCCGCCACCCGCGCCCTCGCCGCCGACTGGGAGCACGAGGCGCTGACCGGCCACACCGCGCTGGCCGCCGCGATGGGCCTGCGGGCCTCCCTGTCGGACGTACGGGAACGGTTCGCCGGCGCGCTCACCCCGGTCATCGGGGGGCGCGCGTACACCGAGGGGCATCCGGCGGCGGCCGTGCTGCTCGACTCCCTCGCCGTACACCACCACCCGCCGTCGCTCCTCGTCTGCGACGACGCCGTCGGCGCGTACTGCACCGGGCAGCCCATCTCCTTCGACCCCGCCTGATTCGTCCCGTACCCGTCGAAACATCGGAACTTCGGAACCTCGAAACACCCGAACCTCGAAAAAACATCGGAACCTCGGAACACCCAAGGAGCCCACCGTGCCCACGGTCACTGTCGAGATGACGATCAACGCCCCCGCGTCGGACACCTGGAGGGCGGTGACGGATCTGGCGGAGTACCCGAAGTTCATGACCAACGTGCAGAGCGTGGTCGTCCACGAGACCGGCACGGCCGGAGCCCGGCTCAGCGACTGGTCGGTGATCCTCAAGGGCTCGCTCCTGGAGTGGACGGAGGAGGACAGGACCGACGACGAGACCCGGATCATGACGTTCCACCAGGTGGAGGGCGATTTGGAACGCTTCGTCGGTGACTGGCGGGTGCTGGAGATCGACGCCGCGACCTCCACGGTCCGGGTCACCATCGACTTCGAGATCGGCATCCCCCTGCTGGCCGACATGCTGGACCCGGTGGCGGGCCGGGCGCTGGAGGAGAACTGCCGGCAGATGCTGGAGGCCATCGATACCCGGGTGGCGCGGACCTGAGAAAAACAGCGCAGAAGATGCCGCGACGACCGCAGAACTCGAATCGGAACGGACCGATTGATGGACGACGCCAGGCTCGGCAGATATCAAGGCTACATCAAACGGTATGACCTCACGGAACGACAGGTACTGGATGAAATCGACAGATCATTTGGTGAGCCGCTTCTGGTGGTCGCTGCCGGATCAGTCATTGCCGGATTCGGTAACAACACCAGCGACTTGGACCTGTACACCGTCGTGGAAGATGATGTTGCCAGCACGCTTCCGCTGATGTCATACCCGAACGGCGCACGGATCGACGCAATCACCTGCGGCTCCCAGCAACTCCTGGACAGGCGCAGCGAACTGAGTTCGGTCAAGTGGCCTCCGGAAGATATGAAGCCAGGAGATATCGGGGCGAGGCGCAAGGCGATCGACGTCATCACCAGGTACGGTCTGGGCGTTCCGCTTTCCGGCACAGATCAATGGATTGCTTGGCAACAGCGCCTGGAGGCCGAAGTAGGCGAGTGGATGAGCGACTGGCATGCAGTGGAGGCATACCGCATGCAAGCGGCAGCCAGGGCCCTGCTCGCCCACAAGCCTCTGGTCGCAGGAATCCGGGCAGGCGATGCGCTCATGGCAGCGCTCGAACGTCACGCAGCGGCTCACGGGGAATCGTACTTCAAATGGAAATGGCTGGGGGAAAAGCTGGAACGCCTCGGAGACTCGAAGGCGCTGTCGGCGTACGAGCAAGCGGTAAGCCCACCGCTTTCCGCCCTCGACGTACCTCACTACCTAGAGCAGGCAGAAAGCTTGCTCCACACCTACCTCGGTGATGTCGACACCAGCTCCTGGCGACTGAGCCTGCAGCCGGCTGTCGGCACCTCATGGGAGTCATTCGGCAAGGAACACATCGTGTCCCGATGGGGGTTGCGGGCAGCAGTGGTCTCAGCAAAAAGCAACGTCGGTAAGCCAAGCACTTGGACTTACTCTCTGTCGGAAAAATGGGATGCCGATGTCGAGGCGCTCTTCGGTGAGGACATGCTCTGGCTCGGCGTACAGCGCACAGAACGTTGAAGAGGTGTGGTGTGAGCGTTCGAAGCACTAGTGGACTACAGTCCTACGTATCCAGTATCGGTCACGGTTCCGTGATAACGCTGTTGGTCGTTCAGGGAGCACTGGAAGACATTCACGGCGGAGTACGCGCCGGCCAGTGGCGGATGGTGGCCGCACAAACTCGCAATCTGGTTCTCGCGAGTCTGCAGGTGAGCGGTCTGGAGCACGGCGGAGAGCCGTACTGGCAAGAGAACGGCGGGGCCCTCGACCAGATCACATACGCACCGGAGCCGCTCCGCTCTCAAGGTCTCAAACTCATCCATGAGGCGAACGAACTCGCGAGTGACCCCTCAGAGGCCGACCCATGGCTGACACGACTCGAGAACTGGGTGACATCGGCACAAGAGAGTCTTGGCCTCGGCGAGCATCTCCCCGAGCTGCGTTCTCCGCAAGGGATGTTCGGAGGGCTGAGGCTGGTCAGAGGGTGGACCGAAACAGTCGACCGTCTTGGCCTCCCGCCCCTGATTCCAGGGGAATGGACAGAGCCGGTGTAGAGCCCTCTGTTCCCAGCTGGTGCGCTCGCAGACCGAGGACTTGTCGGCGTCATCCGTGATCACCGGCCCGCCCGGCTTCAGTGGAACGTCAGGCGCTGCCGCCGAGGACCCCGTCCTCGTTGCGCACCGGCGCTTGCGGCGCACGGGAGTCCGGCAGGCGGCGCACCTGGGCGTGGAAGTCGTAGGTCGCCGGCGGGAGCGGCCGGGTCTCGTTCAGCTCGGTGGAGAAGGCCGCGGTGAGCCGGTCGAGACGATAAGCGCCGGGCGCGACCTGGTGCAGCAGATGGATCTCCGCCAGCGCGTCCATCAGCACGTGAGCCTCGTTCACCCCGGTGCCGAGCAGGCCGGCCGCGGTCGCCGGCGAGACGGTCTCACCGCCGATGGCCGCCAGGCGTTGCAGCGCATTCGCCGCAGCGGGCGCCAACTTGCGGTAGGACCACGACAGAACAGTCCGCAATGTGGTCGCCTCGTCCGCCCCGCCGCCGAGGCCGTCGAATGGCGACCGATGCCACCCGGCGATGTTCTCGGCGGCGACACGCAGGGCCAGCGGGACATAGCCACAGGAACGCGCGACGTCCGGCGCGGCCGATCGGTCGAACCACGGTCCAGCTGTGGCTTCGAGCAGCCGTAATGCCTCCTCCTTGGTCATCGGTGGCACCGTGACCCGCTTGGCGCCGTCCCGTACGACCAGTCCGGACAGCCGGTCCCGGCTCGTCACCAACACGTGGCACCCACCGGCCGCCGGCAGCAGCGGCCTGACCTGTCCCGCGCCGGCCGCGTTGTCCAGCATGATCAGCGCCCGCTTGCCGGTCATCAGGCTGCGGTACCGGGCCGCGAGGTATTCGGCAGGCACCTCCGCGTCCACCTGTACGCCGAGGGACGCCATGAAGTGCCGCAGGACATCGGTCTCATCGGCCGGCACGCCGGGGCCGAAGCCGCCCAGATCGGCGAACAGGATGCCGTCGGGGAACTGGCCCGCGACACCGTGGGCCCAATTGAGCGCCGTGCTGGTCTTGCCGATTCCCGCCTGCCCGTCGACGACGACGACGGTGCACTCCGCCGGGTCGCGACGCGCACCCGGCAGGTGAAGAGTGCGGTCCAACGCGGATATGGTCGCTGCGCGCCCGACCAGGCCGGGCGCCGCCCTGGGTAACTGGTTGAGCGACGGACCGCGGCGGCCTGACCTGGCGGCGTCGACGAGACCGCTCAGCAGGCCACCGGTGCGCAGTGCCTCGTCACACCGCCGGGCGAGCATGTCGGTCGGCGCCTTGCCCTCGGACTCCACCCTGCTGAGGTGGCCCTTGCTGTAGTTGACCAGCTGGGCCAGCTGTCCGAGTGAGAGTCCCCGGTCGCGCCGTGCGGCCCTCAGGGTGGACCCGAACGACCGCGTGGGCGGCGTGTTGATCTCCATTCGCGACTGCTCCGGTTTCATCTGGTCAGCTGGGCGACCATGCGCGGGTCGTCTCGGAAACACACCGCGCAGTGCCGGCTGTCAGCGGGCGCGCGGACTCCCCTGAACGTCATGCAGAGATGCTCGTCCCTGGCACGCACGGCCGCGTCGACCGGCCCCGTCGCCTCCACGAGCGAGCCGGCGACGTCCGCGGTAGACCGTTCCCGCGTGTGGCGCTTGTGGGTGTGCCGCTGGGCGAACCTGGCGAACTCGGACGGACCGCGGATGGCGCCCCGGTGACATGGGCGATCGACGGGCCGCAGGCGAAGGGCAGCACTCTTGGCATACTGGGCAGGTTACGGAGCCCCGGCATTACGGGACGCGGTGTTCTGCCAGACGGAACAGTCACCGGCCCACGCCCCGCCTCGTCCTACTCTCGCCGGACATCGGACGCCGCATACCGGAGGCGACGAACGGCGGAACGGGCGGGTGGTGGCGAGTGGACGTACTCGTGGCGGGCGCGTCGGGGGCGGTCGGCGGGGAACTCTGCCGCCGCCTGGAACGGTCCGGGGCGGCAACCTGGCGGATCAGCCGATCGGGCGGCCCCGGCGCGCGCGACGTGGCCTGGCGGATCGGCGCGGAGGAGGCGCCGCGTACGGTACGGCGCTCCTGGGACGTCATGGTCAACGCCGCCGCCGACACCCGGTGGGGGCTCCCGGCCGAGGAGGCGTACCAGGCCAACACGGCCTCCACGGCGGCGCTCTTCGCGCTGGCGGGCCCGGATACGCATGTCGTGCAACTCTCCACGATCGCCGTAGAGGGCCGCGGAGCCGCTCGGGAGCACGGACAGCAGAACCCGGAGGACTTCCACAACACGTACGAGTGGGCGAAGGCGCGCGCCGAGGCATGGGTGGCCCGGGAACACCCCGGGGCGGACATCGTCCGGCTGCCGCTGATCTGCGGCCGCCGCGACGACGGGTTCATCGACCGCTTCGGCGGAGTGTTCGCCCTGATGCGCGGGTTGTGCTCCGGGGCGCTCCCGGTGGTCGTCGGAGATCCCGGCGGTTACGTGGACATCGCGTCCACCGACGACGCGGCCGGGATCATCACCAGGATCGTCATGTCAGGCCCAGCCGACCGCACGTCAGGACACGCGAGGGTGGCGGTCGTCGGGGGCGGCACCGCGGCGCTGAGCGTGGACGGCACGCACAAGGTCATCGTCGACGGGCTCAACGAGTGGCGGGCCCGGCGCGGCGTCACCCCGATCGAGCCGCCCCCGTACGTCAAACCACGTGCCTGGGACCGGTTTTATCTACCGCTGGCCCGCAAGCATCTGTCCAGGTCGCAACTCGGAGCGGTCGAGTCGTACGGCAGGTTCCGCCCGTACTTCAACCGTTCGCACCCGATCGACGTCACCGACCCGGTCGCGGACCCTTCCGAGGCACTGTACCGCTCCGTCCTCCACTGGGCGGACCAGCATGCGCACGCCGCCGCCCGGGTCCCGAAGCCGTGGACCAGCAGATGACGACGCCGCCCAGCGCGCACGTCACCGCCACAGCCACCGTCACCGCACCGCACCGCACCGCACCGCACCGCGGCACGTTCGGCAGGACGCGCAGACCGGGCACTGGCATGATACGTACCGTGCCGAACGGACCTTCAGGGCCGCGCCGCCCGCCTCTGCTGTGGGAGCAGCACTGCTGCCTGCCGTTGAGGAAGCACGCGGATATCGGTGAACTGGCCCGCTATCGCAGGCCGGGAGGCAGCTTCGTCTCAGTGAACGTGGGCTACGCTCCCCACCGCGCCGATGACGTCACCGGCCTCATCGCGAGCTGGCGGGAGCGGATCGCCGCGGACGACCGTTTGCGGCCGGCCGTGGGCGTCGACGACATCGACGCCGCCGGGCGTGCGGACGAGGTGGCGGTGGCCTTCGACCTGGAGGATTCCGGGCCGCTCGAAGGACAGTTGGACCGGGTGCGCCAGTTCTACGAGCTCGGTGTCCGCACGATGCTGCCGAGCTACAACAACCGCAACGCGGCCGGCGGCTGCCTGGACGGGCTCGACGAAGGGCTCACCGCCTACGGGCGGGCCCTGATACGGGAGATGAACGCGGTCGGCATGGTGGCGGACGGATCGCACTGCGGCGCCCGCACCGGTCTTGACATGTGCGAGGTCTCCGAACAGCCGGTGATCTACAGCCACTCCTGCATGCGCGCGCTGTGGGATCACCCCCGCAACATCACCGATGAGCAGGCCAAGGCGTGCGCCGCCACCGGCGGGGTCGTCGGCATCACCGGCGTCGGGATCTTCCTCGGCCAGAACGACGCCTCGATCGACGCGCTGGTACGGCACATCGACCACGCCGTCGACCTCGTCGGCCCGGCACACGTCGGAGTGTCGACCGACTACCCGTTCGACCACGAGGACTTCAACGCGCTGATCGAGGGGAGCCCGGAGCTGTTCCCCGACTGCTACACCCGCTGGGGGCCGATCACCTTCATGCCTCCGGAAGGTCTGCTGACCGTCGAGGACGCACTTCTCGGCCGCGGGTATCCCGACGACGCGGTGACCGCGATCCTGGGCGGCAACTTCCGCCGCGTCGCCGCGCAGGTGTGGCGGTAGCCCGCCGCGCGGCGCCGGAACGCCTGCCGGTCAGGGCAGTTGGATCAGATGCATGTGGTACCCCTCCACCTGGGGCAGCTGCCGGCGTGTCAGCTCATCCAGCATCCGGCGGGACGGCGCCGGCAGCGCGTCGCGCACGTCCGGCGGCAGTGTGGTCATGGTGTGGGAGCCGATGACGCGGCTGCCGGGGACCCAGTCCGCGATGACCCCTATGTCGGCGCAGCCCCAGCGGAGTCGGGCCTCGACCTTGCTGAGGGCGTCGTGCTCATCCTGCGCCTCGATCAGCCGGGGAAGGTTGCTGTCCAGGGCCAGCCAACTGCCGGGGAACGCGGCGGCGATGCGCTCGATCACCCGCCGGACGTCGGCTTCGTCGAGGAAGGGCAGGACGGCCTCCGCCGAGAAGAAGCAGGGGCCGCCGGACTGTTCGCCGACGACGCGCAGCCAGCTTTCCTCGGTCACAGAGGCGGCGAGCATCCGTCTGCGCGGGGTGTCGCGGAAGAAGGCGCGGCGCAGCTCGATGACGTCCGGCAGATCGAGGTCGAACCAGATCGCCCGCTCGTTGTCCACCCGTTCATAACGGGTGTTGAGGCCGGTGCCGATCTCCACCACCGTTCCGGCGGGGTGACGGCCGAGGAAGTCGCGCGTCCAGAAGTCGAACAGGAGGGTCCGCAGGACCGATCCGGTCAGGCTGGGCAGCTCGTCGAAACGCGAGAAGTCGTAGTCGATCGCCGCGACCAGCTCCACTGCTCGCGGGTCGCGCAGCGCCGGCTCCGGCTTGCGGTGCTCCGCGGCGCGGCCGTAGAGCGGTATCAGCAGCGTCTCCTGGACGGCGCCGAGGGATGGGCGGGTGTGGGTCATCGTTCCTCGCGAAAGGTCACGTGGCGGCGCACGACGGGGTCGTACTTGCGGAGTTGGAGCCGATCGGGGTCGTTCCTGCGGTTCTTGCGGGTCACGTACGTGTAGCCGGTGCCGGCCGTGGAGCGGAGCTTGATCACCGGGCGGATGTCGTCACGGGCCATGCGGCCACCCTACACAAACGAAAATCGTTTCCAATAGCCTCTTGATGGGAACGATTTTCGTTTTATATTCTCCCTTCGGGGGAACGCATCGCGTACGCCGAAGCCGCCAGGAGAAGGAGCAGTTCACCGAGATGACCACCCGATCACGCCCGAGATGGCGGAAAGCCGTCACGGGCTTCCTGGCCGCGGCCATGGCGGCCGGCGCCCTGGGCACCGCGCACGCGGCCGACCCGCTCGTCCTGGACCACGGCCACATCGACGCGTTCAACGTCACCGTCGTGGACGGCGAACTCGTCCTCGACCTCAAGGAGGACGTCACCGGCTCCCACGTCCCGCACGCCCCCGAGGACGTGCTGTTGCACGTGAAGGAGGATGCCTGGATCGACGGCATCCCCGAGGGGTACCCAGGGGCCCCGGCGGGTTACGTGCTGCCGCTGACGCAGGACCAGAACCTGATCTGGCCCGGCTGGGACACGGGCGGGGTGGCGGGCAGCGGCTACACCGACGTGGAGATCGACATCTCCGCGGTGGACGGCCCGGGCCCGGTCTACCTGTACACGCTCAGCGGCTTCGGCACCGTGACCCCGCTGCTGGAAGAGGGCGACTACGAACTCCCGGGCACCCTGCGGGAGGAGAGCCCCGCGCACACCCACGCGCAGTGGACGTTCACCGAGCCGGGCGAGTACACCCTCACCGCCCGCGCCACAGCCACCAACCCCGCCACCGGCGAGTCGATCACCAGCAACACCGCGGCCTACGCCTTCTCCGTGGGGGACCGGGAGCAGCCGCCGCCCGTTCCGAGCAGCCTGTCGATCGAAGGGCTGGCCGACCACTACCACACCGGCGACGCCATGGAGCTGACCGCGGTGCCCAACGCCGCGACGGACCTGGACCACTACCACTGGTACACCAGGGACTCGGCCGCCGGGGACTGGGAGGCGGCCGAGGGCGGTGACGGAGACCGCTACACCGGCACCGCGGAGATCGACGGCCAACAGATCAAGGCCGAGCTGCTGGACGCCGACCACGAGGTCGTCGCCGAGTCCGCGCCCGTGACCGTGCACATCGACGATCACCAGGGCGAGGACCCCGGCGCCACCACGCTCTCCGTGGAGGGAGCGGCGGAGAGCTACCGGCCCGGCGACACGGCCGAGTTGACCGCGGTCCAGACCCCGGGGACGGAGCTGGACCACTACCACTGGTTCACCCGCGGCTCGGCGGAGGCCGAGTGGGCGCTGGCCGGCGACGCCGGAACCGGGGCCGACTACACGTTCGAGGTGGCCGGGGAGGCGGACGGTCTCCAGGTGCAGGCCCGCCTCTACGACCACGACCACGAGGTCGTCGCCGAGTCCGAGCCGGTCACCATCCGGGTGACCGCCGACGACGAGCCCGGCGACGCGAACGGCGGTGGCCCGGGGGGCAACGGCGGCGCGGCCGCCGGGAGCCCCACCAATGGCGGGGCCACCGAAGGTGGGGCCACCAACGGCGCGTTGGACAACGGCGGGTCGGGCAACGGCGGGGCGGGCAACGGCGGCGGAGAGCCCATGTGCTTCCCCATCGAGGAGGAACGTGAGGTGCCCGCGGCGCCCAGCGAGGCGCTGGTGCTCGACCACGGGCATGTCGACGCGTTCAACGTCACCGCCGAGGGCGACGGCCTCGTCCTGGACCTCAAGGAGGACGTGACCGGCAGCCATGTGCGGCACGCCCCGGAGGACGTGATCCTGCACGTCAAGCCCGACGCGCTCGCCGAGGACATCCCGGCCGAGTACCCGGGCAGCCCCGCCGGCTACCTGCTGCCGCTCACCCAGGACCCGAACCTGATCTGGCCCGGCTGGGACACCAACGGGGTGGCCGGCAGCGGCTACACCGACGTGGAGATCGCCGTCAGCGCGGTGGAAGGCCCCGGCTCGGTCTACCTGTACACGACCAACACCTTCGGCGGCGTGGTCTCGCTGCTGACGGAGGGCGGCCACGAACTGCCGGGCACCGTACGGGAGGAGAGCCCCGCACACACCCACGCGCAGTGGACGTTCACCGAGGCGGGCCAGTACACGCTGACCGTCCAGGCCACCGCCACCGACCCGGACACGGGCGAGTCGGTCACCAGCGACACCGAGACCTACACCTTCGCGGTCGGGGACGCTCCCGTCGACCTTGAGACGCAGGGTGGCACCACGACCGAGACGGTCACGGTGGGCAGGACAGCGGACGGCGAGGACTGCGAGCTGTCCGACGACCAGGTCGCCGGCGGCAACCTCGCCGGCACCGGCAGCAATCTGCCGCCGCTGCTCGTCGGGATCAGCGCGGCCCTGATGGTCACCGGAGCCGCCGCGTTCGCGATCAACCGGCGTCGTTCGGCGGCGCACGCGTAAGGCGCACGGCGACCGGGTGTGGGAGGGGCCGGGCGCCCCTCCCACACCCGGTTACCGGCGGCCCGTGACCACCCGGAAGAGAACCCAGCAGAGAGAGGTCCACCCAGTCGATGACCGGGAAGAGCGGCACGAGACGCCGCCCGACGAGCGCGGTCCGAGCGGTCGTCCTGGCCGCCGCGCTGGCGATGTCGGCCAGCGGGTGCGGTGGCATCACCAACCCCGCGGACGACGGCCGGGTGAGCGTCGTCACCACCACCGGCATCCTTGCCGACCTGGCCCGTCACGTCGGCGGGGACCTGGTGGACGTCGAGTCCCTCGTTCCCGAGGGCGGCGACCCGCACAGCTATGAGCCCTCCCTGCGCGACATCCGCGATGTCGTCTACGCCGACGCGGCGTTCAGCAACTACCTCATGCTGGAGGAGCAGAACCTCATCCGCGCGCTGGACGCCAACCTGCCCGCCGGGGTACCGAACGTCTCGCTGGCCGAACGCGCGGTGCAGTACGCCGCCGAGATCATCCCGCTGGTGGAGAACGTCAACCTCGACACCATCTGGCTCGGGCTCCGCGTCCGTGGCACCGGCGAGGAACTGGGCGCCACCCGTTCGTCCGAGGTGCGGCTGAAGGCCACCGGTCTGGAAGGCCCCGGCGAGCTGGTCGGCTATCTGACCGAGACGTTCGGCGAGCCCGCGGTCTTCTTCGACTCATCGGACGGCTTCGACGCCGGCGACGGCTACGAGGACGACACCGCCCTCCTGCCCCCGGACGCGCACACGCACATGAGCTGGGCGTTCACCGAACCGGGCGTCTACCGGCTCCAGATGACGGCCGAGGCCGTGCCCACTCCGCAGAGCCGCCCCGTTCCGCTGGGGCAGAGCGTCATCACCTTCGCCGTCGGGGTCGACCCCCACTCGGTCCCCGGCATGGCGGGCGCCGCCGTGCTGGACAGCGGTCACGCCGACGTGACGGTGGACCTGGACGGCACCGCGAACGGGGCAGACGGCGCGGACGGGGCTCACGGGGCTCACGGGGGCCTTTACCTCTACGCCGATCCCGAGGGCGGCGGTGCCGCGCGGCAGGAGGTGCACGCCGCTTCCGAAACCGTGATCGAGGTGCCCAACAAGGCCGTCACCGAGGTGCCGGGGGACCCCAGGTTCCGGATGCTGGGCCGCGCGGGCGACGACATTCACCAGCTGCCCCAGGCGGTCCTCGGCCGCCATGTGCACGGGGAGATCGACCCCCACCTGTGGCAGAACGTCCGCAACGCGATGGCCTACGTCAAGATCATCCGCGATGTGCTGATCGACATCGACCCCGAGCACGCCGCCGACTACCGGGCCAACGCCTCTTCCTACCTGTCGGAGCTGGAGGAACTCGACCGCTACGTGACCGAAACCATCGCCGGGATACCCGAGTCACGGCGCCATCTGGTCACCACCCACGACGCGTTCGGCTACCTCGGGGAAGCCTACGACGTGTCCATCGCCGGCTTCGTCACCCCCAATCCGGCCACCGAGCCGAGCCTCGCGGAACGTCGCCGGCTGGGCGAGACCATCGTCAACCTCTCCGTGCCCGCCGTCTTCCTGGAGCCGAACCTCCGCAGCCGCTCCAGCACCCTCGTCCAGGTCGCCGAGGAACAGGGCGTCGAGGTCTGCACCATCTACGGCGACGCGTTCGACGAAGAGGTCACCGACTACGTCGAGATGATGCGCGCCAATGCCGACTCGCTGCGCGCCTGCCTCGGTTGATGGCCCTCTGCCCTCTGCCCCTGTCCTCTGCCCCTGCCCTCACTCCTCTGCCCCGGCCCACCCGCCCCGCTCCCCGCGAAGAACAGGAAGCCCGATGCTCTCCCTCCCCCCGCCCCCGGCCGGCCTCGGCCGACGGGCCCGCAACGCCTCGGTCGCCCTGGGCGCCGCGGCCGTCCTGCTCGGCACGGCATCCCCCGCCGGGCACGCCCAGGACGGCGGCGGCGACGGCGGTGACGGCGGCGGTGGCGACCTGGAGCAGACCGTCGCTCCGGAAGAGGACAACATCGCCGGTGAAGCGGTGCTCAATGTCGGCCACGTGGACATCGGCCCCCGCTTCGTCGACGGCGAATGGCACATCCACGGCCGCGACGACTCCCAGTCGCCGCCGGTCTGGCGGCCGTTGACCGACGTGGTGACCCAGGTGGTCGATGCCTCACAGCAACAGGCGCCGGAGGACCCGGACTTCGGGTTCCTCGACGCCGAGCCGGGCAGCGACCTGTTCGTGATCCCACAGACGCAGGCGCCCGAGGTCATCTGGCTCGGCTGGAACACCCAGGACCCCGAGGTGATGGAACGGGTGAACCGCGGCGTGACCCTCACCATGCACGGCGTCGAGGGCCCCGGACACTTCGCCGTCTTTCTCCAGAACGGCGACCTCGGCGCCCCGGACGTGCTGTGGGACGGCGACGAGGAGGGTCCGCAAGAGCTGTGGGTCGACCTCAACACGCACACCCACGCCAACTGGGTCTTCACCGAACCCGGCGTCTACGTCGTGGACTTCGAGGTCTCCGCCGATCTCATCACCGGTGAGCACGTCTCCGCCCGCGCCCCGCTGCGCTTCGCCGTCGGCGAGGAGACCGACGTGCGGGAGGCCTTCGACGCGGGCGGCGGCGGTCCGGCCGCCGAAGAGGAGGAACCGGCTCAGGAGTCGAGCGCCACCGGCCCGCCGGCCGAGGGCCCGGAGGGCGGGGACACGGAGGGCGGGGACACGGCCTCGGACGAGGAGGACGCGTCACTGAACGTGGTGCTGATCGCCGTGGGCGCCGTGGCCCTCGCCCTGCTGGCCGCGGTCGTGGTGGTCACCGCCCGCAGCCGGCGGGCCCGCAGGATCGCGGCGGCCACCGACGCCGCGGACACCGGCACCGGGCCCGGCCGGAGCGCGTCATGACCGCGTTGTCCGTCCAGGGGCTGAACGTCGTACTCGGCGGGCGGCTGGTGCTTCAGGACGTCGACCTCAAGCTTGAGGCCGGGGACTTCATGGGGCTGATAGGGCCCAACGGCGCCGGCAAGACCACCCTGCTCCGCTCCGCACTCGGCCTGGTCAGACGCTCGTCCGGCACGATCGAGGTGGCGGGCGCGCCGATCTCGAAGATGCGGCAGCGCGTCGGCTACGTCCCCCAACGCCACGAGTTCGCCTGGGACTTCCCCATCAACGTCGCCGACGCCGTGCTCTCCGGGCGGGTGCGGCGTGTCGGCTGGGTACGCCGCGCCGGAGTCGCGGACTACCGGGCCGTCAACGAGGCCATGGCCCGGGTCGGCATGACGGCGCTGCGCGACCGCCCCGTCGGGCAGCTGTCCGGCGGGCAGCGTCAACGGGTCCTCGTGGCACGGGCATTGGCCCTGCGGCCCAGCGTGCTCCTGCTGGACGAGCCGTTCACCGGTCTCGACATGCCCACCCAGGAGCTGCTGACCGACCTCTTCACCGAGCTGAGTCAGGAGGGCCAAGCGGTGCTGATGACCACCCACGATCTGGCCGCGGCCATGCACACCTGCGGCACGCTCTGCCTGGTCAACCGGACGGTCATCGCCACCGGAACGCCCGACGCGCTGCGCGACGCGGAACTGTGGCGCGCCGCCTTCGGCATCCGGCCCGGGAGCCCGCTGCTCGCGGCGCTGGGGGTGAACTGATGCTGTCCCCACAGGAGTTCGTCACCGACCTTTTCAACCCCGCGCTCTCCTTCCTGCCCAAAGCCCTGTTCGTCGCGCTCATGTCCTCGGCCGTCTGCGGGGTCATCGGCTGCTACGTGGTGCTGCGCGGCATGGCGTTCATCGGCGACGCCGTCGCCCACGCCGTCTTCCCCGGCCTGGCCGTCGCCTTCGTCGTTCAGGGCAACCTGGTCCTCGGCGGCGCGGTCGCCGGCGTGCTCACCGCCGTCGCGGTCGCGGTCTTCTCCCAGAACCGCAGGCTGCGCGAGGACAGCGTCATCGGCGTCTTCTTCGTCGCCGCCTTCGCCCTGGGCATCGTCATCATCAGCCGCTCCCCCGGCTACTCGGGGTCGCTCCAGCAGTTTCTCTTCGGCTCCATCACCGGCATCCCCGACGAGGACCTCTACGTCGTCGCCATTTCGAGCGCCGCGCTGCTCGTCCTGACCTTCCTGCTCCACAAGGAGTTCGTCGCGGTCACCCTGGACCGCGAGTCGGCGCGCGCACTCGGACTGCCCGTCTTCGCCCTCGACCTGGCGCTCTACATCATGGTCTCGGTCGCCATCGTGATCTCCGTGCAGACCATCGGCAACATCCTCGTCCTCGCGCTGCTCGTCACTCCGGCCGCCACCGCGCGGCTGCTCACCGACCGCCTCGGCGTGATGATGCTGCTCGCACCGCTGATCGGCGGCTTCTCCGCGCTGACCGGCGTGTACCTGTCCTGGAGCCTGGACCTCCCGACCGGCGGCACCATCGTCCTGGCGGCCACCGCGCTTTTCCTCCTCGCCTGGACCTTCGCGCCCCGCCACGGTCTGCTGAGCCGCCTGTGGCAGCTGCGGCGGGCCGCCGTGCACGTTCAGCGGTGAGGGGCGGCTCACGAGGACAGATGCGCGAGCAGCCGGTCGAGCGGCCGTGGTGCGCGGGTGAGGTCCAGGTCGTCGACGAGCGATCGTGCGTACCGGCTCTTCCGGCCGCTGATGGTGCCCATGAAGCGCCGCAGCTGCTGCTCGACGTTCCGCTCCCGCTGGGCGGGCTGTTTCTGGAAGATGCGGAACGCCCGCAGGTCGCCCCGGGCGTCGACGACCCGCTGCACGGAGGCGGCACCGAGCGAACGGATCAGCTCCTCTTCCAGGTCGGCCACGCACACGTAGAACCCGAGCGGCTCCATGTCGGCGCGCGCGAGGCCGCGGCCGAGACCCGCTCGTTCCAGGGCGCGCGAGAAGTGGCCTTCCTCTCCGGCGTCGCACAGGCCCGCGAGCCCGACGTCAAGACCCTGCGGGCCCAGCAGGCTCAGGAATCTGCCGATGCTGGTCGCGCCGCCGAGCGGGATGACGGCGATGCCCTCCGCGCCGAGGGCGCGGCCGTGCCGCGCGGCCAGCGCTTCGAGCGCGACCTGGTCGCTGACCCCTTCCACGAGTACGGCCGTGCGCAAAGCGGTGCCGGCCGCCACTTCGTGCGCGGCCGCGGCGGCGGCCGGGGCCCCCGCACCGCCGGCCGCCCACTCGATGACCGCCAGGCGGAACTGTCCTATCGCGTCCACAGACCCAGTTTCTCAGCCACGTCCGCGGCGGAGTCCGGCGTCACCGGGCCGGGAGGCGGGCCGCCCGGAAGAGGCGCTTGGTCATGCCGAGGCGTTCGTAGGTGGCGATGGCCGGGGCGTTGCCGGTGAGCACCATGAGCGCGGTGCGGCCGTGCCGGGCGACGAGGGCGTCCACGACGAAACCGCACACGGCTCGCGCGAGCCCGCGCCCCCGGGCGGCGGGGTGCGTGACCACCCCGCCCATGAACCCGCACCCGGCCGCCGACCACGCGTCCGCCGCGACCACCAGCGGTTCCGCCGCCGCACCGCCGTTCACCTCATCGAGGACCCCGGCCCAGCGGCGCACGCCCTCGCGTCCCGGCTGCGCGTAGGAGTCGGGGAAGAAGCGATCGAACAGCGTCGCCGCCTGCCGCTCCCCACGGGCGTCCAGCCACCGAACGCCCGCGGTACCGGCGCCGGTCGGGGACATGGTCTCCATCCACAGGAAGTGGTGGACCGGCACCAGACCGGGCAACCGCCGCATCAGGTCACCGATCAGGGCGGCCTCTCCCAGGAGCCGGTAGGAGGGACCGACCCGTTCCAGAACGCGCCGCAGCAGAACGCCCGCGTCGGCCCCGTCGCCACCGACCACGAGCCGGTCCTGCTGCGGGTTCGGACTCGCCACCGCCAGCGCCGCCCCGTGCCGCCAGGCCCGTACCCCCGGGCCAGGACTGCCGTCGCCCCGCCCCTGGGCGGCCCAGATCAGAGCTCCGTTGCCGCCCGCGGCCCGGTGGATGTCACCGAGCCGCACCAGTTCTTCCACTTCTTCCGCTTCTTCCGCTTCTTCCACGCAGCGGTGCTTAGCAGACGTTCCCGCATCCGCGCTGTGACCCGGCACTCATCGACGGCGAAATACCGGCCGACGCCCGCCCGCGGCGCCCGCGGCGGGGCGGCGGGGCGGCGGGGCGGCGGGGCGGCGGAGATTCCCTCACATGCCCCTCTCACGGGCCGTGGGGGGAGAATTCCCTTGTGGCTGCGAGCGGCAGGAGAGATGCGCCACAATGGGCCCGATGTCCGTGCACGACGTTCCTACGCCGGGGCAGGAGCGGGAGCCGTCCGGCTACCTGCCGTTCGCCCACCTCACCGTGCAGAACACCGCGCTCTACCGGCAGGTGATGGACGTATTCGTGCGCGCGAAGGCGCGGTTCGCGGTGCACCTACGGCCGGAGGACGTGTACGCGGAGCTGCCGCCGGCGTACCGGCCGGTGGATACCGGCGCGGTGGCGGAGGCGCTGGACCGGCTGGTCAAATGGGGCAATCTGCGGGCGGACCCGGACACCGCCCGGGTCACGGCCGTCGAGGACTTCTACCGCAGGCGGTTCATCTACCAGCTGACGCGGGCCGGGGAGGCGGCCGAGGCAGCGCTGTCCGCCTACGACGAGGCCCTGGGGCAACGCGGTGCGCTCCAGGCGGTGGCGCTGGCCGACATCGTCACTCAGTTGCGGGTGCTGCTGGCGCGGGCCGCCGAGCCGGAGCCCGATCCGGCCGCCGTTCACCTGGCCCTGCTGGCTCTCACCGACCGGTTCACCGGACTCGCGGAGAACGCCAGGGCGTTCATGGGGTCGTTGCAGCGCACCATCGACCTGCACGACGCGGAAACCGAGGCGTTCCTGGCCTACAAGGACCGGCTGATCGACTACCTGGAACGGTTCATCCAGGACCTGATCACCACCGGCGCGGAGATCGCCGGGCTGCTGGCAGACCTGGACACCGAGGAGGGCGCCGGGCGCCTGCTGTGGATCGCGGCCCGGCGCGAGGCGATGGACGCGGCCCCGGACCGGAGCACGACCGCCGCCGAGGAGGCGCACGCGGGCTGGCAGGACCGGTGGGCGGGGCTGCGGGCGTGGTTCCTGAGCACACCGGGCCGGGTTTCGCAGGCGCGGCTGCTGCGCGGGGCGGCGTTGAGCGCGATCCCGCAACTCCTGGCCGTCGTCGCCTCGTTGAACGAGCGCCGGGCCGGACGTTCGGACCGTTCCGCGGACTTCCGCAGCCTCGCCCTGTGGTTCGCCGAGGCCCCGGACGACGGGGCGCGGCACCGGTTGTGGCGTACCGCCTTCGGCCTGTACCCGTCGCGTCATCTGACGGTCGACGCGCAGACGCTGGGCGAACGCGAGGCCGCACCCGTGGCACCGGGCACCGCCTGGGCGGACGCGCCGCCACTGCGGATCAGCCCGCAATTGCGGAAGTCCGGCTCGTACGAACGGCGCGGCCGGGCCCACCGGGTCGAGGACCGCGGCGCGGCCCGCAGGCACCTGGCCGAAGTCGCCGGGAAACAGGCGGCGGAGATCGCGGCGGCGCGCGCCCGGCTGGCGACCGGCGGCCCCGTGCGGCTGTCCCAGCTGGGCGAGCTGGACCCGATGGCGTTCGGTCTGTTCCTGCAACTGCTCGGTGACGCGCTGGCGCGGTGGCGGCCGGGCGTGCGGGAGATGGTCGCGGGCAGCAACGACGGCACCATGGAGATCAGGCTCAGTCTGCTGCCGGGGGGCGGCACGGCCGAGATCGTGACGGCCGGCGGCACCTTCCGGGGGCCCGACCACCTGGTGGACATCGTCGACCTGACGGCGGAGGGCGGCGAGGTTGAGCACCGGACTTGACGAGGCCAACGCGGCCCGCCGGCAGGCCGAGCGGCAACGGGCGGCCCGGGCGCTGCTGCGTCGGCCGCTGCTGCGGGCGCACGGCGCGGGCGCGGAGGAGTTCCGCCTCGTGCGGCAGCACGGTGCGGAGCTGCGTGCGTGGTTCGACCGGAACACCGGCTGGCCGCTGCGCATCGACGCGGAGACCGCCCGCCTGCGGAAGCTGCCCGGAAGCCACGGCAACGCGACCCATCCCGCGCGCGAGGCATCTCGCGGCGCGAGTCCGTTCACCCGGCGCCGTTACGTGCTGCTCTGCCTGGCACTGGCCGCGCTGGAACGCGGTGAGAGCCAGATCGTGCTCGGCCGGCTCGCCGAGCAGGTGGTGCTGGAGGCAGCTGATCCGGCGCTGTCGGCCGCGGGTATCTCCTTCACCCTTGAGGACAAGGAGGAGAAGGCCGACCTGGTGGCCGTCGTGCGGCTGCTGATGGATCTCGGGGTGCTGGTCCGGGTCGCGGGCGATGAGAGCGCCTACCTGCAGGCGGCCGGCGACGCGCTGTACGACGTGGAACGCCGGGTGCTGGCCGGGTTGCTGGCCACCCCGCGCGGCCCCTCCACCGTCGCCGTCCGCGGCTTCGAGGAGCGGCTCGCCGCATTGGCTGCCGAAGCGGCCCTGGACAGCGATGAGTTGCGCAACCGGCGGCTGCGTCACACGCTCACCCGAAGGTTGCTGGACGACCCGGTGCTCTACTTCGACGAGCTGACCGAGGCCGAGGCCGCCTACCTCACCGGGCAGCGCGGGGCCATCACCCGCCGGATCACCGAGCTGACCGGGCTGATCCCCGAAATCCGCGCCGAAGGCATGGCCATGGTGGACCCCGATGACGAACTCACGGATGTGCGCATGCCCGAGCAGGGCACGCACGGGCACATCACCCTGCTGCTGGCGGAGTATCTGGCCGCCCGGCGGACCGCGACCACCGACGAGTTGAAGCAACGGGTGCGGGGGCTGGCGGCCGAACACGGCGGTTACTGGTCCAAGTCGGCCAGGGAGCCGGGCGCCGAAGGCGAGCTGGTCGCCCAGGCCGTGGCCAAACTGCGGGCGCTGCGTCTGGTCGAGCAGGTCCCCGACGGCGTCACCGCCCGCCCGGCGCTGGCCCGTTACGCCGTCGGAGATGCCATCCTCCGCGGCCACGGAAGGAAGAACCGGTGACGATCCCCCGCCCAGCCCCCGCCCCGGGCCCGGCCTCGGCCCCGGCCCCGGCCCCGGCCCCCGAACCGTCCGGCCTGGCCGACGCGCTGCCGTCGCCTGGCCGCCCGCGCTGGCAGCCGCTGCGGCTCGGCCTGGTGGACCTCTTCTATTACGACGTCGAGGAGTTCTGGTTCCGGGACGGCAGGCTGCTGCTGCGCGGCAACAACGGCACGGGCAAGTCGAAAGTCCTGGCGCTGACGCTGCCGTTCCTCCTCGACGGCGACCTGGCGGCCTACCGGGTCGAGCCGGACGGCGACCCGAAGAAGCGCATGGAGTGGAATCTGCTGCTGGGCGGCGAGCACCCGCACCCCGAGCGACTGGGCTACGCCTGGGTCGAGTTCGGCCGGCTGACGGAGTCGGGTGGTACGGAGTTCCGCACGCTGGGCTGCGGGCTCAAGGCGGTCAAGGGCCGCGGCATTGCCCGGCACTGGTTCTTCGTCACCGGGCAGCGCGTCGGTGCCCCCGTCGCGGAGGGCGGCCTCGGCCTGCTGGATGCCACCCGCGCGGCGCTGTCGCGGGACCGGCTGGCGGAGGCGATCGAGGGCCACGGCATGGTGTACGACCAGGCCAAGTCCTACCGGCGCGCCGTCGACGAGGCGCTGTTCGGCCTCGGTGAGCAGCGGTACGCGGCCCTGGTGGATCTGCTGATCCAGCTGCGGCAGCCGCAGTTGTCGAAGCGGCCCAGCGAAGCCGCGCTGTCCAGGGCGCTGACGGAAGCGCTGCCGCCGATGGACGCCGCGATCGTCGCGGACGTGGCCGAGGCGTTCCGGTCGCTCGACGAGGAGAAGGACAACCTCGCCGCCATGGCCGAGGCCAGGGACGCCGCCGCGAACTTTCTGCAGCATTACCGGCGCTACGCACGGATCGCGGCCAAGCGCAAGGCCAGGCCGCCGCGCATCGAGCACTCGCGGTACGAGCACCTGCAGCGCGAGCTGAGCCAGGCTCAGGAGCAGCGGGTCCGCGCCGACGCGGCCAGGGCCGCCGCCGAGAGGCTGCTCGCGGAGCTGGAGGAGCGACGCACCCGGCTGCGCGCCGAGGACGCCGCGCTGCGCGCCGGTCCCGAGATGCGCAGCGCCCGCGAGCTGGAGCAGGCGGCGTCGGACGCGTCCCGGACGGCGGCCGACGCGAGGCGCGCCGACGGGGACCGCGGCCGGGCCGCCGAGCAGCACGCGCGGGCCCAGGCCCGCGCGGCGGACGCGGAACGCCGCCGGGACGCCGCCCAGGAACGCCTCGCCGCCGCCCTCACGCGGGCCGCCGCGGCCGCGGCTGCGGCGGGTATCGAGGACGGCCACGCGACCCGGGTGGCCGGGGCGCTGTTCGGCGGTCCCGGTGTGCCTGGTGTGCCTGGTGCTCCTGGTGCGGACGAGACGGGCACGCGGGGCCAGGTCACCGACCTCGCCGCCGTGCGGGAGACGGACGTGCAGGAGGCCGCCGAGATGCTGGCCGACGGGCGTTCCCGGGCCGTCGCGCACGTCGAGCAGCTCGCGGAAGCCGCCGAACGGGCGGCGGCGGACCGCGCGGAGGCCGTTCGCCGGGCGGAGGAGGCCGCCGCCGACCTCGGTGCGGCGGCGGACCGCGAGGCGGCCGCCCGGACGGAGGCGGCGGAGGCGGGCCGCGGACTCGTGGCCGACGTGCGCGCGCACGTGGCCAGATGTGCCGAGCTGCGTCCGCACGATCCGTCCGGGCTGCTGGATCAGCTCCAGGACTGGACCGGCCACCTGAACGGCCCCTCCCCCGCCCGCACCGCCGCCGAGGCGGCACATGCCGCCGCCTCGGCCGGGTTCGCCGAGCAGGCCGCCGCCCTGCGGCTGACCGAGGAGGCTCTGACCGAACGGCGTGCCGCGCGCACCGCCGAACTGACCGCCCTGGAGGCCGGTCGCCAGCCGGGACCACCCTCACCGGCCACCCGCGGCGAGGGGGTACGCACCGACCGGCCCGGCGCCCCGTTGTGGCGGCTGGCCGACTTCGCCGACGGCCTCCCGGCCGCCGACCGGGCCGGTCTTGAGGCCGCTCTGGAGGCCGGCGGTCTTCTGGACGCCTGGGTCCTCCCCGACGGCACGGCCGTCGCCCCGGACACCCACGATGTGCTGCTGGCGCCCGATCCGGCCGCGCCGCTGCCAGGACCCGCCCTCTCCCAGGTCCTGCGCCCCGCTCCCGATCACGGCGACGCCCGCGCCGCGACGGTTTCCGAGGAGGCCGTGGCCCGGCTGCTTGCGGCCATCGGCTACGGGGAAGGGGCCGGCGCCACCTGGGTCGACGCAGGCGGCAGGTTTCGCGTCGGTGTCCTGCGCGGCGCCTGGACGAAGGACAGCGCCGAGTACCTCGGCGAGGGTGCCCGGGAGGAAGCCCGCCGGGTCAGGATCACCACCCTGCGCTCCGAACTCGACAGGCTCGACGGCGAGTTGGCTGCCGTTCTGGCTGCTGTCGCCGAGACGGCCGCCCGCCGCCGCGCAGCGGACGCCGAGCTCGCCGCCCTCCCGGACGACAGTGGGCTGCGCCGGGCCCACGCGGTGACCGCCGCCGCCACCGAGGCCGTCGACCGCGCCCGCACCCGGGCCGACGCGCGGGCCGGGCGCGCCGCCGACGCCACCCGCCGCGCCGACGCGGCAGCCGCAGAGCTGGCGGAGACAGCCGCCGACCTCCGCCTGTCCGGCGACCGGGCCGGCCTGCACGCGGTCCGCGAGGCGCTGGGCGACTACCGTCTCGCGCTGGCGGCCGCATGGCCCGCCCTGCGGGAACGCGCCACCGCCATGGACGCCGTCGCCGCCGAACGTGAAGAGGCCGGGGACACCGCGGCCCGCGTCGCGGAGCTGACCGAGCGCGCGCAGGACGCCGCGCGCGACGCGACCGCCGCCGCCGAACGCCACCGGACCCTCGCGGGCACCGTCGGCGCCGCCGTCGCGGAACTGCAGCGCCGGCTCGGCGAGGTGGCCGCCCGGCTGCGGGAAGCCGACGCCGAGGAGCGCCGCGCCCGCCGGGAGCACACCGAGGCCGTGGCGGCCCAGGGGCAGGCCGCCGGCCGCATCCAGCAGCTGGAGTCGGGCCTCGCCGAGGCCGCCCGCACCCGCGGCGAGGCGATCGCCGCTCTCCGGCGCTTCGCCGGCACCGGCCTGCTCGCCGTCGCCCTGCCCGATCTCGCCACCCCGCCGGGCGACGGGGAGTGGGCCCCGACCGCCGCCGTCCAGCTGGCCCGCGCGATCGACGCCGACCTGGCCGACGCGGACGAGTCCGACCCCGCCTGGGAACGCACCCAGCGCCGCGTCAACGACGAGTTGAAGAACCTCCAGGACGCCCTTTCCCGGCACGGCCACACCGCCACCGGCCGCATGCTGGAGGACGGCCTGGTCGTCGACATCCTCTTCCAGGGCCGGGAGCGCGCCGTTCCCGACCTGGCCGACGCCCTCACGACGGAAGTCGCCGCGCTGCAGCGGATGCTGTCCGCCCGGGAGCGCGAGATCCTCGAAACCCACCTGATCACGGAGGTGGCCGGCACCCTCCAGGACCTGATCGGCACCGCCGAGCGCCAAGTGCGGCGGATGAACGACGAGCTGGCCGACCGCCCCACCAGCACCGGCATGCGACTGCGCCTGGCCTGGCGCCCCGCCCGTTCCGCCCCGCCCGGCCTGCCCGCCGCCCGCGAGCGGCTGCGCCAGTCCGCCGACGCCTGGTCACCGGCCGACCGGGCCGCGATCGGCGACTTCCTCCAGGCCGAGATCGCCCGCGCCCAGGCCACGCAACCGGCCGGCACCTGGCTGGACCACCTGACCGCCGCGCTCGACTACCGCGCCTGGCACGAGTTCGGCATCGAACGCCACCAGCACGGCCAGTGGCGTTCGGCGACCGGCCCGGCTTCCGGTGGCGAACGCGTCCTGTCGGTCTCCGTTCCCCTGTTCGCCGCCGCTTCGTCCCACTACGCCACGGCGGCGAACCCGTCCGCGCCCCGCCTGGTCACCCTGGACGAGGCGTTCGCCGGGGTCGACGACGACTCGCGTGCCAAGTGCCTCGGCCTGCTGCACGCCTTCGACCTCGATGTCGTCATGACGAGCGAACGCGAGTGGGCCTGCTACCCGGAGGTCCCCGGCATCGCCATCGCCCAGCTCTCCCGTATCGACGAGATCGCCGCCGTTCTCGTCAGCCGCTGGGAATGGGACGGCACCCAGCGCCGGCGCGCCCCGGGCCCCCGTTCCCCGGACGATCCCGAACCACAGGTCCACGGCGACCAGGCCGGGCTGTGGACATGACCGACGGGCCGGCGGCCGTCGACCTGGCGCGGCTGCGGCGGCTCCTCGGCACGCCCGAGCTGGCCTGGCTGGTGACGAACGCCCGCCGCCGGATGGAACGGGGCAGGCCGCTCACCGGCACCACCACCAACGCCGTCCCCAGCGAGGCCCAGCGCGCCGCCGCAGAACGCCTGCTGGGCCGGGCGCCGCAGCGTGGCAAGGCGCTGACCGTCTCCCTCGACGCGGTGGACGCGCTGCTGCGCCGTTCGGAGGCCAGTCCCGGCGGACTGCCCGCGGCCGTCGTCGCACTCACCGGCCCGGTCGAGCCGCGGGACGAGGCCGCGCGGCGCGAAGCCCGCCACTGGGCCACCGCGTTCGCCCCGCTCACCGCCCTGTGCGAGGAGCGTCCCGAACTCGCGTCCTGGTACGACCAGTTGCAGTCCAGCGGGCTGGTCCGCCGCCTCGCCACCACGCCGGACGCCGCGGCCCGGCTGCTCGCCGATCTGACCGCGGTCGTCTCCCGCCTGCCGGCCCCGGCCACCGAACTGTCCGTCTTCGCCGCCCGCACGCTCGGCGATGCCCACGCCCTGGACGAGGACCGCCCGCTGGCCACCCTGACGTTCCAGGCCATCCGCGCCCTGCGCCCGCCGCCACCTGGCAGCGGCGCCGCCTGGCGACGCGAGGTGTGGGCCTCGGCCGGACTGCTGCGGGACGCGCTGTCCTCCACCGTTCTGGCCCTCGGCCTGCCCGGCCATCAGAACACCGCCACCGGCCGCGCCCTGGCCGCCCTGCGCGAGGCGGGCCAGCCGGCGGTACTGACCCTGCGCCAGCTGGTCCGCGACCCGTCGGCCGCGCACGCGACCGGGCGCGTGCACGTGTGCGAGAACCCATCGGTCGTTTCGGCCGCGGCCGACCGTCTGGGCCCCGGCTGCCCGCCCCTGGTATGCGTGCAGGGCCAGCCCGGCACCGCCGCCCTCACTCTGCTGCGCGCCCTCGCCACCACCGGCGCCGAGCTGCGCTATCACGGCGACTTCGACTGGGGCGGCATCAGCATCGCCAACACCCTTCTGGAACGCGTCCCCTGGCATCCCTGGCGCTACACGGCGACGGACTACACCACCGCGGCGAACCACCACCCCCGCGCCCGCCCTCTCACCGGCCGCCCTGCCACCGCCACCTGGGACCCGGCCTTGTCCACCGCCATGGCCGCCCACGGACTCGCCATCGAGGAGGAACTCCTCCTCGACACCCTGCTGAACGACCTCGGCCGGGCTCCCGGCCCGAGCTGAGGAGTCGCCCGCGCCCACGCAGGTCCGCACCGATCCGCCCCCGCAGCCGCACAGCCTCAGGTCCCGATACGGCGCCGCACGGTCTTCAGCGCCTCCACCCAGCGCCTCCACCCAGCGCCATCACGCGGCACCGGTTCAGTCGGTTGCCTCCGCGGGTGCGTCCCCGTCCGTGACACGCTGCAAAACGTTCTCCGCCAGCGCTCGGAACTCCCAGAAGCAGGTCTGCACGAACTTCTGCGTACTGCCGAGCGCGCCGTCCGCGGCCCGGAGTTCGAACATTGGCTTGCGGGCGTCATGCGCGAGCGGCATCAGGCTGCGGTAGTTCCGCAGCGTGGCGATGTGGTGGCGATCGTCGTCCCGCGACGGCTCCTGTTCCCCGAGCACGGCAGCGGAATACACCCGCGGAATGCGCTCCAGCCAGCGTTCATATGCCTTGACCGGCCGGTCGAGGCGCATTTCCGGCTGCATGATGATGTAGCCGAGCGGCGTCATTCCGGCGGGCGGCGCCGAGATGCCCGGCGGCACCTGGGGCAGGACGACCTGGCGCCAGTTGTTCTGCCACCGCCGGAGCGTCGGGCCCAGGTTGCTGAGCCCTCTGAGCGAGAACAAATCGGCGGCGAGTGGCATCAGCACACTGTCGGCGGCGATCAGTGCGGCACGATTGATGGCCCCCAGGTTGGGTCCGACATCGATGAGCACGATATCCGCGTCAACGGAAGCGGCGGCGTGCTCAACCATGCGGTGAAAGGCCGTGGTCGTTCGGATCGCGGCGATGTCCCCCGCGAACGACTTGAACCACTCGTTCGAGAGTTTGTCCTCGAACCGGCTTAGATCGAGGCTGCCGGGCAGCAGCCAGAGGCCAGGCTTGAGCGATACCGGCTCCACGAACGCGACATCACCTGTCCCCTCCAAGATGGGCCGCACCGCGTCGGCCACCGTCCTGCCCGCCGCCTCCGAGGGATTGGTCCACAGGTCTTCGATCTCGCTCTCGTCCAGGCACATGGACGTGAGGTTTGCCTGCGGGTCCAGGTCCACCGCGAGGACGTTCAGACCGAGACGGCTGGTCATCATGTGCGCCAGATGGTAGGCGAGGGTCGTCTTACCGACCCCACCCTTGTTGTTGAACAGCGCGATCGAGGTCACGGTCATACGGCTCTCCGGATGGTCACGGCCCAGGACGAGTCGTCGACCTGGAAATCGGGAGGCGGATTGCCGTTGCGCTCCAGTGCGATCCGCATCCGGCCGATTCCCCGGCCGAAACGGTTGACATAGCCGAGCCCCTTCAACGCCGCGGCGAGGGAGGGATTGCGGTAGTCCGTGACCCGGTCGAAGTTGTCGTCCCTCACCTGTCCGTAGGGACCTCCCGGATTGGTCACCTCGACGCGGTTGTCGAACCAGACGATACGAGTGGGGGCGTGGGATGTCTCGTAGTTGCGGTGCATCAGCGCGTTCATGCAAATCTCGCGGAGCGCTTCGATCGGATAGGTGGGACGCGCGGTCTCGCGGAAGCCCTCGCCGACGATCCGTGTCCGCAGATTGCTGCGGAGCAGGGGCTCAAGCCGGGACGCGATCCCGATCAGGTTCTGCCTCAGTTCCTGTTCGTCAGCGATAGGGGCGGCCAGATCGGTCCCCGCGTAACGGATGAACTGGACGTAGGCCCCGGGAATGCCGCTGGACGGGTCCAGCCCGGCTGTCAGCAGGCCGAGCACGGTGGGCACGCCGTCCGGTGTGGCCAGGTGCAGGGACGACAACTGCATGTCGAGCGGACGGCCGTTCTCCTCGATCACTTCGGGGTCGACCATGGCCGGCAGGTAAGAGCCGCGGAACAGGTCCAGGTCCAGATCGTCCCGGGTCGCGCGGACTACCGCCCGGGTGTCGAACGGACCGTCCGCGACACGACGGCGTTCGGACAGAACCCGCTCGTCCTCGCGACTCGCCCGGCGTGTGGAGGGACCCGGCCTGACCCAGATCACACCTTCGAAACGGACAGGCGGAGCCGCGGAAGCCTGCACCCGCAGATGGATGACCGGCTTCCCCTTGAACTGGGCGGCCTGCACGGTGAGCGATGGCCGATCGAGAATGCGGCCGTCGTCGCGGAGGTCCGTCAACGCCAGCAGCGCCCGATCACTCGTGTCCACCCCGTCCACCGGCTCACCGCGGTCATCCACCCCGATGACGATGTCGCCCCCGCCGTTGCCACACAGGTCGTTCGCCATGGCGCACACGGCAGCCGCGATAACGTCCCCGCGCTTGCCTTCCCGCTTCGCCATGCGCTTGAACTCCAGCGTCGTGGTCTCGCGGGTGCCGAGAAGATTTGCCAGGTCCTTGTCACTCACGGTTCGCATTCTTCCAGCTTGCGGCCGTCCGGACTGCCGGTACGCGCGGTGCGCGCGCCGCTGACGGGAGGTGGCCCCTTTCCCCCGGAGCGGTGAATCGGCAGGCGTGGGCGCTGAGTTCACGTACCAGCAGTAGTGCGGGCTCGATCAGCTCTCCGAGGTTGTGGACATCGAGAATGGTCTCGGCGGTCTCACGGGCGATAGTCGGCGTGGAGGCAGCGGCGGGCAGGGGGAAGCTGTACGCCAGGTTCCCCCGGCACGGCTGCCCCTACTGGGCGGTCGGTGGGCACGGTCCGTGACCGGGCACGTGCCCCCGAAGTAGACCGTTGAGCGCCCCATGCCCGGCCCCGCGGGCCTGCTGCGGGCACCACGGCGTTCGGGCTCTTCCCCGCGGGTGCCGGGGGTGCTGAAGGTGCCGGGGCCGTGTACTGCATACGTACCAGGCGCCGGTTGCTGCGTGGGAACGATGACCGGCGGGGTCGTCGGCGGGGATTCTCTGAGGGCGCGCGCAGCCTTTCTTCCCTTGCCGATATCCGACGGGAGTCGTGGTGGCAACTTTTCTTTACCGCATCGGGCGATGGACCTTCCGGCGGCGGCGGCTCGTGGGCTCGCTCTGGCTGGCCGCGCTGGTGCTCGTCGGGGTGGCCGCGGCCACGGCCGAGCCGGGACCTGAGGCCGAGTTCTCCATGCCGGGCACGGAGGCGCAGGAGGCGTTCGACCTGCTGAACGAGCGCTTCCCCGGCGGTGACGCGCAGGGCGCCGAAGCCCGTCTCGTGTTCCAGGCCCCGGACGGGCAGCGGGTCACGGCCGGGCCGCACCGGGCGGCCGTCGAGGAGGCGCTTGGCGCCCTGGCCGGGGGCGACCAGGTCGCCTCGGCCACCGACCCGTTCGCCACCGGCGCCGTCAGCGAGGACGGTGCCGTCGCCTACGCCACCCTCACCTACACCGAACGGGCGTCCGGCCTGACCGAGGCGACGACCGCCGCCCTGGAGGACGCCGCCGGCCTGGCGCGGGACGCCGGTCTTACCGTCGAGATCGGCGGCTCGGCGCTGGAGGCGGAGGAGGAACTCGGGGGCGTCACCGAGCTGATCGGGCTGGCCGTGGCGGCCCTGGTGCTCGTGATCACCTTCGGATCGCTGATCGCGGCAGGGCTGCCGCTGCTCACCGCGCTCATCGGCGTGGCCGTCGGCTTCTGCCTCATCGCGGCGCTCGCCGACCCCCTGGGCCTCTCCTCCACCACATCCATCCTGGCGATCATGCTGGGTACCGCGGTCGGCATCGACTACGCGCTGTTCATCGTCTCCCGCTACCGTTCCGAGCGCGCCGGGGGCCGCGACCCGGAAGAGGCCGCGGGGCGCGCGGTCGGCACGGCCGGGACCGCCGTCGTCTTCGCCGGGCTGACCGTGATCATCGCTCTGTCCGGTCTCGCGGTCGTCGGCATCCCCATCCTCACGAAGATGGGACTCGCCGCGGCGGGCACCGTTGCGCTGGCCGTGCTGGTGGCGCTGACGCTGGTTCCCCCGCTGCTCGGTTTCGCCGGGCGCCGGCTGCTCCCCCGCGCCCAGCGCAAGGCGAACGCGACCGGCACCGGCACCGGCACCGGCACCGACAACGGCACCGGCCGTTCCGGACTCGGCCGTTCCGGGCTCGGCGTCCGCTGGGCGCGGTTCGTGCTGCGCCGGCCGGCCGCCGTGCTGCTGACCGTGGTGGCCGGCCTCGGCATCGTGGCGACGCCCGCGCTGAGCCTCGAACTGAGCCTGCCGGGCGATGAGTCCCTGTCCACCGACACCACCCAGCGGCGTGCCTACGACCTGCTGTCGGCGGGCTTCGGCCCCGGCTTCAACGGCCCGCTGACGGTGGTCGTCGACACCGGGGAAGCCGCCGACCCGCAAGGCGCCGCGGACCTGGTCGCCGACACCGTCACCGGCGTGGACGGCGTCGTGTCGGTCGGTGCCCCCGTGTTCAACGAGGCCGGGGACACCGCCGTGCTCACCGCCGTCCCCGGGACCGCGCCCAACACCACCGAGACCGCGGACCTGGTCCACACCATCCGCGACGCGGTCGGCGGCGCCGCGGCGGACACCGGCGCCGAGGTCCTGGTGACCGGCACCACCGCGCTGAACATCGACGTCTCCCAGGCCCTGGGCGACGCGCTGATCCCCTATCTGGCGATCGTCGTCGGCCTCGCCGTCCTCCTGCTCGCGGTGGTCTTCCGTTCGGTCCTCATCCCGCTCAAGGCCACGCTCGGCTTCCTGCTTTCGGTGGGCGCCGCCCTGGGCACCGTCGTCGCGGTCGTCCAATGGGGCTGGGCGGCGGACGCGTTCGGCGTCGGGCAGACGGGGCCCGTCATGTCGCTCATGCCGATCCTGCTGATCGGCGTGGTCTTCGGCCTGGCCATGGACTACGAGGTCTTCCTGCTGAGCCGCATGCGCGAGGCGCACGTCCACGGCGCGAACCCGCGCGAGGCGATCACGGACGGCTTCCGGCACAGCGGGCGCGTGGTGGCCGCGGCGGCGTTCATCATGATCAGCGTCTTCGCCGGGTTCGTCGGAATGACCGACCCGATCATCAAGACCCTGGGCATCGGCCTGGCCGCCGCGATCGCCTTCGACGCGTTCGTCGTCCGGATGGCCATGGGGCCGGCGGTGATGGCCCTGCTCGGCCGCCGCGCCTGGTGGCTGCCGCGTAGCCTGGACCGCATGCTGCCGAACGTCGACGTCGAGGGCGAAGCCCTGGGCCGGGCGCACCCCGCGCCCGCGAACGGGCCGACCGCCGAGGAACCCCGGCCCGTGTCCCCGTCCAGGGCCGGCGGAAGCTGATCCCGCGATGTGGACGCCCGGCATCAACGGTGACCGGCCGCGCCACGCGTGGTTGCGGGAGGGCGTGATCACGGCGGTGGCGCTGGCGATGTACCTGATCGGCGGGGCGATCGATCCCGACGTCGGGGTCGCGGCGCCGCCGCCCGCCCCCGCGTTCCTGCTCGCCGCGGTGTCCTGCGCGGTGCTGCCGCCGCGGCACCGCCTGCCGCGGACCGCGGTGGCGGTGACGGCGGGGTGCGGGGTGCTGGCCCCGCCGCTCGGGCTCGACTTCAACCCGCTCCTGATGGTGCCGGCCATGGTCGCCGTCTTCTCGTTCGCCGCCCACCGGGAAACGCGCGAGGTGGCCACGGCCGTCGCCGCCTCCGCGGTCCTGCCGGCCGCCTCCTCGCTGCTGTTCGGGGCCGGCTCGTGGCTGGAGTCCGGCACGGCGTCCACCGTGGTCTTCCCGCTGCTGGCCAGTGCGTTCGGCACCGCCGTGCGGAACCGGCGGGCCTACCTGGCGGCCGTGGAGGAACGGGCCAGGCGGGCCGAGGAGAGCCGGGAGAGCGAGGCCAGGCGGCGCGTGGCCGAGGAACGGGTGCGCATCGCCCGCGACCTGCACGACGTCGTCGCCCACCACATCACCCTGGTCCACGCGCAGGCTTCGGTCGCCGCCCTCTTCTTCGACTCCCGCCCCGACGAGGCCCGCGCGTCGCTCGGCCAGCTCACCGAGAACACCAGCAGCGCACTCGACGAACTGCGCGCCACCGTTGGCCTGCTGCGCGAGACGGGGGACCGGGGCGCGCCCCTCGCCCCACCCCCCGGTCTTGCGGAACTGCCCGCGCTCGCCGACTCGTTCCGGCACGCCGGGCTGGCCGTGTCGGTGCACAGGAGCGGCCGGGCCAGGCCGCTGTCGCCCGGCGCGGACCTCACCGCGCACCGCATTGTGCAGGAGGCGCTGACCAACGTGACCAAGCACGCGGGGACCGGCGCCGCCCGGGTGGACCTCGCCTACGGCCACGACCGCCTGACCATCACCGTCACCGACGACGGCCGACGCGCGGACGCGGCGGGCGACCGCCCGCCCGGCCACGGCCTGATCGGCATGCGGGAGAGGGCCACGGCGGCCGGCGGCCGGCTGTCCGCCGGGCCGCGCCCGGAGGGCGGCTTCCGCGTCGCCGCCGAACTGCCCCTCCCCCCGGC
Organism: Streptomyces johnsoniae; assembly: GCF_031845565.1. Lineage (NCBI taxonomy): Bacteria > Bacillati > Actinomycetota > Actinomycetes > Kitasatosporales > Streptomycetaceae > Streptomyces > Streptomyces johnsoniae. The sequence goes on from NZ_JAVREV010000007.1 coordinate 111,910, forward strand.
CCGGGAGGCCGCGGGGACCAACACGGAGACGGGGACGGCGCCGTGACGACCCGGGTACTGCTCGCCGAGGACCAGGCGCTGCTGCGCCGGGCCTTCCGGCTGATCATCGACTCCGCCGACGACATGGCGGTCGTCGGCGAGGCGGCCGACGGCCGGGAGGCCCTGCGGCTCACCCGGGAACTGCGCCCGGACCTGGTCATCATGGACATCCGGATGCCGGAGATGGACGGTCTCGCCGCCACGGCGGAGATCTGCGCCGACCAGGACCTGACCGGCAGCCGCATCCTGATCCTGACGACGTTCGAGAACGAGGCCTACGTGGCCCAGGCCCTGCGCGCGGGCGCAAGTGGCTTCATCGGCAAGGGCATCGCCGTCGACGATCTGCTGGCCGCCGTCCGCACGGTGGCCGGCGGCGAGGCGCTCCTCTCCCCCACCGCCACCCGCGCCCTGATCACCCGCTTCCTGGCCGCACCGGACGGCGTTCCGGCAGGCACGCCCGAACGGCTGAGCCTGCTCACGGCACGCGAACGCGAGATGGTGGCGCTGGTCGCGACCGGCCTGTCCAACGAGGACATCGCCGCCCGGCTGGTCCTCAGCCCTTTCACGGTACGAACGCACGTACACCGCGCCATGGCCAAACTGGCGGCCCGCGACCGGGCACAACTCGTGGTGATCGCCTACCAGTCAGGCCTGGTCCGAGCCGCCCGAACGGCCCGTGAGACGGCACACCGCGTGGCGGGCGCGTCGGCGCCGGATATGCCGTGAAGCGAAGCAGCGGGCCTGCCCGCGCTGCCGGTGCGGCGCGGGTCGCTGAGCGCATTCCGGACAGTGAAACCGGTCATCGACGAACAGACGCAGCCACTGTGGGTCGTGCCGCCCACGAACGCCCCGGAAGCGCTGCCCGCGTACTTGCGGAAAAGCGCAATGAACCTCAACGGCGCGAACGGCCTGCACCCCGGCTGGCTCGACACTCGCCACGTCGAGGCCACCCCCGACCTGGTGGCCGAGCAGGTGTGGCCGCAGCTCTCCGCGACCCTACTGGGCCCCGCGCTCCGCCCGGTGACCGGCCCGGAACGCGCCCCCGCACAGCAGTTGGCCGCCGCCGGACTCGCCGCCGACGCGGGCGGCGGACTCGGGGTCCGGGTGCGAGCACAGGACCTCGACGAGGCGCAAATGCCGCGGCTGTTGTCCGAACTGCTCGCACGACTGAGCCCCGCGGCCCCGGACGTCGACCTGCTGGTGGACCTGGGCGAGGTGACCGTCGTACGGGAGGCGGTGACGTCGGCGCTCCGCGTCTGGGTGGCGGTGCGCGGGGCGGCAAACTGGCGCCGCGCCGTTCTGCTCGGCGGCTCGTTCCCATGGAGCGCGGACGGCTTGAAACAGCGCGAGGTGACGCCCCTGCTGCGAGTGGAATGGATGGCCTGGCGCGAGCTGAACGAGGCGGCCGGGAACGGTGACGGCCCGCACTTCACCTTCGGCGACTATTCGGCCCTCCATCCGCGCACGTGCGACGAGCCGACCAATCCTGTTCCGCCGCCAAGGGTCTATGAGAAGCCCCGGTACACGACGGCCGAATATTTTCTGGTGGGGAAGGGCAGGCGGTGGGGGACGAAAGACCCCAGCCTGATGCGATCTTTGGCCGAAACCATCGTCGCCGACGCGGAGTTCCGCGAGGACGCCACCGAGGCCGAGCGATGGCTGTCGGCCCTCGCCGTCGGCCAGGGCGGCACCGGTTCGGGCAATGCGGAGACGTGGGTGAAGCAAGGGCACACACAGCACCTGGCGTTCGTGGCCGGGCAGGTGAGGGGCGGACGATGACCACGCCTGACCGGCGCGGTTCAGCCCGCCGCCTGCGTCACGAACGCCTGCCAGGCGGCGGCAGGAACGATCAGCGCCGGACCGGCCGGATTCTTGCTGTCACGGACGGGCACAAAGCCGGCAAGCCCGTCGGCCACCTCGACGCAGTTGCCGCCTTCCTCATTGCTGTAGCTCGACTTGCGCCACGACACGAATTCAGCGGCCCTGAGTTGTTCGGTCATCGCGTTCGTACTCCTTGAGGTATCGCCGGACCAGATTAAGCGAGTCATCGACGGTCAGAGCCTTGGAGCGGGCCAGATCGAACTTGCGCGACAGCTTGATCAACCTGTCCGAGGTGAGAACAGGCTCCCCCACCATGGGACCCTCGACGTAACCGATCAACGTCCCATCGTCCAGGTTCATGAGCGTAACACTGCCGCCTGGCACGGAGTGCGCCCCGGCGGTGAAGGGCAGTACCTGGACTGTGTTGTAGACACTCTGCGTCATGTCCAGAAGGTGCTGGAGCTGTCGACTCATGCACTCGGGCCCACCAATTGGACGCTTCAGGATTGCTTCGTCCAAGAGAACTCAGTATTGCGGGGGCACACCACGCTGGAAAAGCTCCTTGCGGCGCATGCGAAGGGTGACCCACTGCTCCAACTGCTTCTCAGAATCCCACCCATGCCCGACGCGGATCAGTTCGCGCGCATAGTCTTCCGTTTGCAGGAGGCCCGGGATGATCGTGCTGGTCATCTCCTGGATGCGCTTGGCCTTCTTCTCCTTCCGCAGCAGCATCCGGCCGTAGTCGGGGATCGCTGCGTCCTCGGCCGCCTTCAGGAGGTCGACAAACAGCGCGGGCACGCCGAAGAACGTGTCCAGCGCCCTGGCCAGGTTCTCGGACGGCAGTTGCTCACCCCGCTCCACCCGGCCGAGGTACCCGTAGGGGAGACACAGTTGCGCGGCGAGTTCCCGGATCGACAGTTTGGCGTGCTTGCGGTGCCGCGCCAGTTGGCGGGACAGCACGACGCGGTAGGTCATCCGGTCGTCGTCTGGATTCAGTTCCATGCTCGAACCTCCGTCCCCGCCCCACGTCCCCGTCGCTTTCTTGGGCACGTGGGGAAGGGTTTCCTTGTGGGCTTCAGCGTCGATGACAGTGATGAGTGTTCCGTCACAGCGCAGTCACAAGGAGTTGGTGCTCATCATTCACCGCACGGAGCTGACTCGCAACTGCCCTCCGGCTTTCACTCGATGTCTGCCCGCAGTCGGCCGGCCCTGAGGTCGTCATAGCCCGCGATGAGGGCCAGCGCGCGCGTCCGGTGCCGACGGGCCTGGTCGGCGTCGTCCTCGGCGAGCACCGTGGCCAGAGCGTCGAGGGCGACGGCTTCGTGCCAGGTGTCGCCGAGTTCTTGAAAGGTGACGGCAGCCCGGCGGTGGAAGTCGGCGGCTTCCCTGTGGCGTTCCAGTCGGCGGTAGGTCTCGCCCGTTCCGAGCCAGGCGAGGGCTTCGCGGCTGCGGTTGCGGAGCCGCCGGTGCAGGGCGGCGGAGCGCTGGTGCGAGGCCAGGGCCTCGGCATACTGGCCGAGGGCCTGTTGGGCGTTGCCGAGGCTGATGAGCCAGATGGCCTCGGCGAACTGATTGCGGAGGCCGAGAGCGATCTCCACGGCCTGCTGAGCGCTGTGCAACGCCGCCTCGGCATCGCCGCGTTCGCATTGGATGTCGCTCAGCGTCCACAGGCTGTTCCCCTCGCTCAGCCGGTTCCCGGCCGCCCGCTGGTAGGAAAGGACATCAAGGCTGATCTCCTCGGCTGCCACCAGTCGCCCCGCCCGGTAGTGCGTCAGCGCGAGGTTGGCCCGGGCCACCGCCTCGAAGTGCCGGGCCCCGACGTCCTTGAAGAGGGCAATGGCCTGCTCGAAGTGGTCCCCGGCCGCGCTCAGTTGTCTGCGGTTGAGGTGGGTGAGGCCGAGCAGGTTGAGCGAGTTGGCCTCGCCGTACCGGTTCCCCAGTTCGCGCCGGATGGCCAGAGCGCCTCGGTGGCATTCCTCTGCTGCGATCAGGTCGTTGAGCCTGGCATGAGTCATGCCAAGCTCTTCCAGCAGCGTGGCCTCCCCCTCCCGCTCGCCGAGGCGGCGGGCCGCCGCCAAGCCGATCAGGCCCGCGTCGAGCCAGTCAAGGGCGGAGGCGGAGGGCGCCTGCGCAAGGTAGAGGACGGCAGGCAACTTCCAGGCGTAGGTGCCGAGACCGCCGGCCTCGGCCGCCCGCGTGGCGGCAAGGAGATTGGCGTGCTCGTGCTCGGACCAGTTCGCGGCGGCGTCGTAGTCGGAGAAGGAGAGAGGCGATACCGCCCCGTCCAACGGGTCGAGGGAGAGGTGGGCCTCTTCCGGCTCCAGCCAGATCTGTGCGGCGTCGGCGGTGTGCAGGTACCAGTCGAGAACGCGGCGCAGGGCGGCCGTGCGCCGAGCTGGAGGTTCCTCGCTGCGGGCCTGGTCGGCGGCATAGGCTCGCAGGAGATCATGGAACTCGTACCGGTCGGGCGCAGTCTGTTCCAAGAGGTGGGCGCCGACGAGGGTGTCGAGGAGCTGACGGGTGCGGTTGATGTGCGTACCGGCGAGGGCCGAGGCGGCAGCCAGGCCGAACTCGGGGCCGGGGTGCAGGCCGAGAAGGCGGAAGAGGCGTGCGGCGTCCGCGGGCAACGCCCGGTAGGACCACGTGAATACGGACCGGACCGCGTCGGCTTCGTCGTCCTCTCCCGCGCTGAGGGCATCCCACAGGGCGGATTCGTCGCGGAGATCGGCGATCAGGTCGTCGATGCCCAGGTGGGGGTGGGTGGCGGCCCTCTCGGCCGCGATACGCAGGGCCAGCGGCAGATGCGCGCACTGGCGCGCGAGTTGGGCGAGCTGCTCCGCGTCGTCCTCGGGGCGGTATCCGGCGGTGACGGCACGTATCAGGGCCACGGCTTCGTGTTCCGGCAGGGTGCCGAGTGTCAGACGGTGGGCGCCGTCGCGGATGGCCAGCCCGGACAGGCGGCTGCGGCTGGTGACGACGGCCAGGCAGCGGGTGTTGCCCGGCAGCAGCGGGCGGACCTGCGCGGCGGTGGCGGCGTTGTCCAGGACGATGAGCATCGCGCGCTCGGCGAGGAGTGACCGGTAGAGCGCGGCGGCGGCGTCCGGATCAGCAGGAATCGAGTCGGCGGAGGTCCCGAGAGCGGTCAGGAACCGGTGCAGAGCTTTTGACGGGGTGACCGGCCGGCCCGGGTCGTAGCCGCGGAGATTGATGTACAGCTGGCCGTCGGAGAAGCGGCCACGCACCTGATGGGCCCAGCGCAGAGCGAGGGAGGTCTTGCCCGCTCCGGCCGTCCCGGCTATCACGCAGACTGTGACGACGAGAGGGGTGCCTTCGGTGCCGGGGAGGAGCGCGTTCAGACGCTCAAGTTCCTCCGATCTGTTCACGAAGCCTCGTACGTCGCCCGGCAGTTGGCGAGGAGGCGGCGGCAAGGGACCGCCGGGGCCGTGGAAGTGGACCCCGCCGCTGACAGTGCCTGCCTGGACCACGTCGCGGGAGGACCCCGAGAGCTCGGAACGCGTGCCGCCGGGGCGCTGTTCGTCTCGCTGGGGCTCGTCGATCGTCTACTCCGTCGTCAGCCGCGGCGGGGGAAGGGGCGCTACTTCCCGCTCGAAGTAGGAGGAAAGGTCCTCGCCCTCCTCGAACAGTGCCCGGATGGCGTCCTCCCAGCCCGTCACCATCTCGGGCTCCGTGAAACGGACACCACCGTCCAGCACGCCTTCGTCCGTGTAGACGACCTGGTAAAGCGTCTCGCCGCCGATGACGACCAGCTCGGGCAGCAGCCCGCCTGTCTCGAAACGGGCGGCCTTCGTGGCGTCGATGACCCGGATGGCTTCGCCGTACTCGGCATTCAGCCGCAGTGAGTGCAACTCCCACTGGATGTAGGGAGTGAAGGGCTGCTCCACCACGCGCACGCGGTGGAAGACCGTGCGCTGCCTGCGGTCCTGCTCCCCGTCCTTCCGCAGGCTCTCGCGCCGGACGTCGAGAAGCCGGATGGCGCTCTCCCAGTCGCCGCGCCCGAGCGCTTCCCGGCCGGGGCTGTTCTGCTCCACGAAGTGCTGACCCCGCTCCAGCTTCCAGGAGTCGCGCCCGTGGATCTGCGTGTAGCGCTGCCAGAAATCCGCCTCGTACGCGTCGAGGGCGAGCTGCTTCCCCCTGGCGGGGTCGAGGAGGGGAGGGCGGGGAGACTGGAGGTCAGGCATCGGGGATGTCCGCTTTCGCCGCGCTGAGCATGTTGCCGGGGAGGACCACGAGCCGCTCGTCCGGGGCGAGGGTCACGTCCTCTGGGAGCCGGTACGTGTACGCGTCCGTGAGATCGCGTCCGATGACGGCCACATCGCCGTTGTCGAGTTGCCAGATGTCGGGGCAGCCCGTCTTGCCGTCGGTATTGCCCAGTTCCTCGGCCGACTTCCCCAGGCGGTGAGTGAACGAGGCCGAGGGATCGGCTTCCCAAGGACGAGACATCGCTACCTCCACGTGACGCGGGCCCGTAACGGACTGTACTCAGCCGAATCGCGCCCAGACAACGGGCGGTCGGCGATATGGCCCGAAGGAAGCACCCTTGCTGCCCGGGAGGCGAGGGCACGGAGTAGCGGGTCCGGCCGGTGCCGTGGTCAGTGGCTCCTGGCGGTGGCGAAGTGGTGGGCTGCTGTGTGGAAGGCCTGTTTGGGTTCCCAGTGGTGGCCGGTGGCCGGGTCGGTGTCGTTGTGCCAGATGGTCTTCACGAGGCCGTAGGCGGCCTTGTCCTCGTCGCGGGACGGGTCGGTGCGGTGGGGGGCGTCCGGGGTGGTGAACTGGTGGATCAGTGCGGTGTGGAGGTTCAGCGAGGTGAAGACGTCGATCATCTGCCCCACGTACGCGGCCTGGGCGGCTTCGTTCCGCTCCAGTTCGGACAGGTCCGTGAACCGCCACGCCATACCGCCCGCCTCCGGCGCGCCGGTGTAGGCGCAGGTGCCGCATTCCAGGATCGCCAGTGGTTTGCCCCAGCGCCGGTACTCCGCCAGTTCGCGGGCGTGGCCGGCCGCGTCGGGGTGCAGTGCGTAGTAGTCAAGGCCGACGATGTCGAACAGGCTCCAGTCGACCCGGTCGACGACGGGGTCGTGGGCGGCGCCGTAGGTCAGGGGGCCCCGGAAGACGGATCTGCCGACGCGGGCGGCCCGTGCGGTGAACGCGGCCAGCAGCCGCGTCATGCGGTCGACGTCGTAGGTGCCCGCGAGCATGTTCTCGACGCGTTCGAGGGCCTGGTCGCCGGGCACGATGCCCGGCACGAACAGCCAGAACTCGCAGCCCACGGCCAGGTTCACCCGGGCGCCGTCGCGGCGCAGCCGCTCGGCCTCGCGGCCGGTCTCCGCGAGGTGGTCCAGGATGTCCTCCTCGGCGACGTCCGCCAGGCGCGGCTGGAGCCAGACGTGCAGGCCGCGTTCCGCCGCCTCGCGGGCGGTGGCCGCCAGCCGTTCGACGCCGGTGCCGTAGACCATGACCGAGTTGGCGTGCAGGTCCTCGGCGACGGCCCGCAGGTCGGCGCGCATCCGGGCGGCGTTCCAGCCGGTCGCCGGGGTCTCCCCGTCGGTGACCTCGTAGTCCACGCCCCGGTACGTGAGCCCGCCGCCGCTTCGCGCCGCGGCCGTTCCGGCGGCCGGGGCCAGGCTCAGCGCCGCCGCCCCGGCCAGGAACCGGGCCCGGCTCATTCCTTTACTCACTGTTCTCACCTTCCCGCTGTCCGTTCGGCCGCGGCCAGCCTGCCGGGGCCGAACGGGCGGGGGCATCGGCCCGGACGCCGACCGGGGACTACGACCGGAGCATGAACGCGGCCCCTGGCGTTCGACTTTCGTCGCAGGCCGCCGGGCCGGGCCGGACAGGTGCGGCATAATCCGCGTGTGTCCCGTTCGTTCCGCAGCCGCACCTCCCGGGCGGCGAGGCTGGCGGTGCCGGTGCTGATGGCGCTGTACCTGGCGGTGCTCGTGCCCGCCGAGGCCGGTGCGGGGACGCCGGGCGCCGTGGTGCTGCTGGGCTCGCTGGCGGGCGTCGTGCAGGGGGCGGCGCTGTACCGGCGGCGTTCCCATCCGGTGCCGGTGCTGGCCGTCTGCCTCGTCGGCGGCCTGGTGATCCAGCTGATCGCGCCCAACGGCATCTTCCCGTGGGCCGGTCTGGTGGTCCTCGGCTCGCTGGCCTCGACGCGCCCGCCAAGCGTCTCGCTGCCCGCGCTCGCCGCGCTGCTCGCCCTCACCTCGCTCAACTTCCGTACCGCGCCCCAGGAGGAGGCGCAGTTCGCGATGGCCGTGCCCGTGGTGGTGTGGGCGCTCGCGGAGGCGGTGCGCAACCGCAGGGCGGCCGTCGCCGAGGCGTCCCACCGCGCGGTCACCGAGGAACAGGCCCGCATCGCCCGCGAGTTGCACGACGTCATCGCGCACAGCGTGTCCGTCGTCGTGGTGCAGGCCGCGGCGGCGGACGACGTGTTCGACGAACGGCCCGACCAGGCGCGTTCCGCCCTGCGGGCGATCGAGTCGTCGGGGCGGGCCACCCTGGCCGAGTTGCGCCGGCTGCTGGCCGTGGTGCGGCCCGAGCCGGACGAACGGTCGCCGCAGCCGGGCCTCGACCGGCTCGGCGAGCTGGCCGAGCCGCTGCGCGCCGCCGGGCTGCCGGTGTCACTCACGGTGCGCGTTCCCGGGCCGCTGCCGGCCGGGGTCGAGGTGTCCGCCTACCGCATCGTGCAGGAGGCCCTGACGAACGTGCTGCGCCACGCCCGCGCGCGCCGTGTGGAGGTCACCGCGCGCGCGGACGGTGATGTGCTGGAGGTCGAGGTAACCGACGACGGCGCGGGAGCGGGCGTGCACGCGGGCGCGCGCGGCGGGTTCGGCCTCGTCGGCATGCGGGAACGCGCCGCCGTGCTCGGCGGCACCGTGGCGGCGGGGCCGCGCCCCGGCGGCGCGGGCTTCCGCGTGCACGCCCGGCTGCCGCTGCGCGCGCCCACGCCGTCCGAGGGAGGTCGTCCGTGACCGTTCGCGTGCTGGTGGCCGACGACCAGGCGCTCGTCCGCGTCGGCTTCCGCATGATCATCGACGCCAAGCCGGACCTGGACGTCGTGGGCGAGGCCGCCGACGGCGAGGAGGCCGTGGCCCTCGCCGCCGAACTGCGGCCCGACGTCGTGCTGATGGACGTGCGGATGCCGCGTCTTGACGGCATCGGCGCCATCGAACGCATCGTGGCCTCGGGCAACCCGGCGCGCATCGTCGTACTCACCACGTACGACGTCGACGACGCGGTGCACGCCGCGTTGCGCGCCGGGGCGTGCGGCTTCCTGCTCAAGGACGTGCGCCCCACCGACCTGGCCGAGGCGATCCGCGTGGTGGCGCGCGGCGACGCGCTGCTCGCGCCCTCCGTGACCCGCCGGCTGCTGGAGCGCTTCGCGCCCGCGCTGCCCGCCCCCGCCCCGCCCGTCACACCGGCGGCGCTCCGCGCGCTGAGCCGGCGCGAGTACGAGGTGCTGTACCTGGTCGCGCAGGCGCTGTCCAATGCCGAGATCGCCGAACGGCTCGGCCTCACGGAGGCGACGGTCAAGGCCCACGTCTCGGGTGTGCTGCGCAAGCTGGGCCTGCGCGACCGTGTGCAGGTGGTCGTCCTCGCCTACGACCTCCGCCTGGTCAGGCCCCGGCCCGCCTGAACGAACACGGCGCGCGCGGCGAGCGCGGCGCGCGCGCCGCCTGGAGGTGGAGCGCACGCCGGCGGCTTCGCCGAAAGTCGAAGCCGCGCGTGGCCCGTGCGCACGATGTGGCCCCCACCGCCCGGTCCGTAGCGTCGGCGACCGACGTGCCCGCCCCGCGAACGACCGCGCGGCCCGGCGGGCGACCACCACGAGAACGGACCCCACCATGCCGCCGAGCCCGCGCGCCGTGTGCGCCGCCCTGCTCGCCTTCCCGCTGCTGGCCACCCCGGCCGTCGCGGGCCAGGACGACACCGCGTCCGACGGCCAGGACGGCCACCGGCTCCACGTCGCGCCCTGGGGCGACGACTCCTGGCCCGGCACCGAGGAACGTCCCTTCGCCACCCCCGCCGGGGCCCAGCGGGCGGTACGCGAACTGACGGACGGCATGACCGGCGACGTCGTCGTCAGTCTGCGCGGCGGCACCTACCACCTCACCGAGCCGCTGACGTTCACCGCCGCGGCGGGCGACTCCGGCACCGGCGGCCACCGCGTGATCTACCAGGCGCACGGGTACGGCACCGCGGACCAGGAGCGCGTCACGTTCAGCGGCGGCCGGGAGATCACCGGCTGGAGCCGCGCCGAGGACGGCATCTGGCGCGCGGACGTCGGCAGCCTCGACACCCGCCAGCTCTTCGTGAACGGCGAACGCGCCGAACGGGCGGCGCTGGCCGGCGAATTGCCCGCCATGTTCCCGACCGAAAACGGGTTCATCACCGAGAGCACCGCCCCGCAGAGCTGGGAACGGCCCGAGGACATCGAGTTCGTGCACACCTTCGCGGACTCCTACTCGGAGGCGCGCTGCGGGGTGGCGGAGGTGCGCGGGGACGCGAGCGGCACCGAAGTCACCATGGACCAGCCGTGCTTCCGCCGCGCCACCGAGCTGTACACGGAGCTGTACGGCGAGGACGTCGGGCTCATCGCGCCGACCGCCGTCGAGAACAGCGCGACCTTCCTCCGCGAACGGCCGGGGAGCTGGTACCTCGACCGTTCCCGGCCGGGCCACCACACGCTCTACTACCACGGAAGGCCGACGGACGTCGTCGCCCCCGTGCTGGAGCAGGTCGTCACCGGGGAGGGCGAGGCCGGGGCGCCGCTGCGCGACGTGACGCTGCGCGGCCTCACGTTCTCCCACACCACCTGGCCGGGCCCCGACGAGCCCGCGGGCTTCCCGCACATCATCGGCACCTGGTACTACACCGGCGACGACCCGGTGGCCCAGGAGTCCGCCGCCATCCCTTCCGCGGTCTCGTTCCGCGGCTCGACCGGGCTGATCCTGGAGGGGAACCGCTTCACGCGGCTGGGCACCACCGCGCTGGAACTCGCCGACCACAGCCGGGACATCACCGTCCGCGGCAACACGGTGGACGACACCTCGGGCGGCGGCATCCACGTGCAGAGCCTCGACGAGGACGACCCGGCCGCCGCGCCGCGCGACCTGCTCATCGAGGACAACTGGGTGCACCACGTCGGCCGTGACTACCGCGGCTCCTGGGGCATCATGCTCAACCGGCCCTTCGGCTCGACCGTCGCGCACAACCAGGTGGACCACATCCCCTACTCCGGCATCGTCCACCTGAACGTCGCCGGGGACGGCACCACCACCGGCGGCACCCGGATCGTGAACAACCTGGTGCACCACACCAACTCGGCCCTGATCGACGGCGGCGGCATCTACGGGAACGGCACGCAGGGCCCCTCGTTCGAGGAAGGCGCGCTGATCGAGGGCAACGTCGTCCACCACGTCGACGGCCCGGCGGCGACGGGCACGGAGTACCCGCCCTACGCCGTGTACCCGGACGACGGCGGTCAGCACGTCACCATCCGCGGCAACGTGCTCCTCGGCAACCAGAACAACTTCGGCGGCGTGGCGCCCGGCCGGATGCGCTTCACGGGCAACTTCTGGGACGACACCGACACCTACTGGTGGGAGGGCACCGGCGAGCAGGTGGAGATCACCGGCAACACCGAACTGCCCCCGCTCGCGCCCGAGGACGCCTGCCGCGCCGACGCGGCGTGCGCGACCGTGCTCGGCACCGCCGGCCTGCTCACCCCGCGCTGACGTGGACCGACCTCAGGAGACGACGGTGGAGACCGACCGGCTTCGGGCCGTGCGCCGGATGACCGTCACGCAGCGGGTCAGGCTCGCCGTGAACCAGTACGAGGTGCGCGCCGGGGGAGAGGACGGTGAGTTGATCGCCTTTGCCCAGCAGAAGCGCCTGGCGATCAAGGAACGGGTGACGTTCTGGACGGACGACTCGCGGGAGAACGTCTTCGGCGGCTTCGCGGAGCGCGACACCCTGAACGTCGCCGGCGCGTTCGACGTCACGGACGCCGGCGGGGAGACGGTGGGCGGCTTCCGCAAGGACTTCAGGAAGTCCCTGTTCCGCTCCACCTGGCACCTTGAGCAGCCCGGACTCGGCGTGCTGACCGGGACGGAACGCAGCGGCCGCGTGGCGGTGATCCGCCGGATCTGGCAGTTCGTTCCCCTGGTCGACGAACTGCCGGTCGGCTGGGCCTACCACTTCGACTTCCGCCTCGACGGGGAACTCGCCCTGTCCGTCTCCCGCAAACGCACCTTGCGCGACCGCTATCTGGTGGAGATCCACGAACCCCGCCTGGACCGGCGGCTGGTCATCGCCCAGGCGGTCGCCCTCGACGCGATGCAGGCCCGCTGACCCGGGGCCCGGGTCAGCGGCGTTCCCGGACCGTGACACGCACCGTATTCCCTTGTTGCGCACCGGAGTTAAGCTGACCAGCGTTTGTCGGACGAGGGCAGGGGGGTGACCTGCTGTGCGGCAGGGCAAGTTGGTGCGCGGCGTCGTCGCGGTGGCGGCGACGGGACTGCTGTGGGGCGCCGCGGCGTGCAGTGGCGGCGGCGGGGAGGACGACGCGCCCACGGAACCCACGGAGGAAGAACGGGACGGGTCCGGCGCGGACGCGGCACCGACGGGCACCGGGATCACCGGCGGCCCGGGCACGCCCGATGACGCGCGGGCGCTGGCCCGCGCCGTGGCCATCGAGCCCGGGGACTACGGCCCCGGCTTCGTCGCCGCGGACCTGGCCGAGGCCGACCCCGCCACCGTGGCCGTACTCGACGAGGCGTGTGTCTGGCAGCGCGAGCCCTTACCGGACGGAGTACTAGCCAACGTGACGCGGAACGCCGAACTGCCCGCCCAGCAGCAGGACGGCGGCCCGTTGCAGGTGATGTCGTCCGTCACCGTGCACGACAGTATCGAGGCGGCGGACGCGCGGATGGCCGGCATCATCGAGGAGGTGCTGCGCTGCCCGCAGCAGCAGTTGCGCGCCGACGAGCACGTGACAGGGCTCGGGTCGAGCAGCATGCCGGCCGACCAGTTGTCGGTGGACGACCAGATCGCCGAAATGGGGCAGTTCCACAGCGAGGTGCACGGCGGCCCCTACGACTACTACTGGCTGGTCTCCCGGATCGGCCCGGTCACCGTCGCGGTGTCGGCCAAGGGCGCCGCCGGAGTCACCGAAGACCAGCTTTCCGAGGCGAGCTTCACGGCCCTCGGCCTGCTGGAATCCAACGCCGAGGCGGAGCTGAGATGACATCGCCGGTCGGCGCCCTGACGCCGCAGGACCCCGAGCAGATCGCCGGTCACCGCCTCCTCGGCCGCCTCGGCGAGGGCGGCATGGGCGTGGTGTACCTGGCCATGACCGACGGCGGTTCGCCGGTGGCCCTGAAGGTGATCAGGGACGAGTACGCGCAGGAGCCCGGTTTCCGCTCCCGTTTCGCCCGCGAGGTCGCCGCCGCGCGCCGGGTCGCCGGCCGCTTCGCCGTGCCGGTCGTCGCGGACGGCGAGGAGGCGGGCGCCCCGTGGTTCGCCTCGCCCTACGTGCCGGGGCCCTCCCTCGCCGAAGTGCTCTCCGCGCACGGGCCGTTGCCGGTGCGCGGCGTGCGGGCGCTGGGCGGAATGCTCGCCGAGGCGCTGGCCGCGGTGCACGAGGCGGGCCTCGTGCACCGGGACGTCAAACCGGGGAATGTGCTGCTGGCCCTGGACGGGCCGCGGCTCATCGACTTCGGCATCGCCAGAGCGGCCGAGGACACCGCCATCACCCGCACCGGGACCGTCGTCGGCTCGCCGGGCTACCTCTCGCCCGAACAGGCCGCCGCCTCCCGTGACATCGGCCCGCCGAGCGACTTGTTCTCCCTCGGCTGCGTGCTGGCCCACGCGGCGAGCGGCCGGCCGCCGTTCGGCGAGGGCAGCGCGGAGGCGGTGCTCTACCGCACGGTGCACGAGCCGCCCGACCTGGACGGCGTGCCCGGGGAACTGGCCGGGATACTGGCCCGCTGCCTGGACAAAGACCCGGAAGCGCGGCCGGATGTCGCGGAGTTGCGCGCGGAGCTGGCCGAGGACGTCGTCGAGGGCTGGCTGCCCGAGCCGGTGACCCGGCTGATCGGGGAACGCACGGCGGCCCGCGCGGAGCTTCCCGCCCAGGTGCCGACCCGGGCGGCGCCCACCGCCGCCGACGCGCCCGCGGAGGAAGGCACGCACGCGGACACCGGCGCGCCCGCGGACACCGGCGCGGGCCGGCGCCGCCCCTCCCGGCGTCTGCTGCTCGCCGCCGGGGTCGGCGTGCTCGCGGCGGGCGGCGGCCTGGCCGCCGCGCTGCGCGGCTCGGGCTCCTCAGACGGCAACGGCAGCGGCGGCGGCACGGGCGGCAGCGGACCGCGGTATGTCATCGGCCTGCACGCGGATCTCAGCGGCGGCCACGCCGCCCGCGGCCTGGCCCAGGAACGGGGCGCCACGCTCGGCCTCGAACACTTCCTGGCCGAGGCCGACGGCCTGCCCTTCGACATCGAACTCCGCACCATCGACGACGGCGGGGTGCCGGAACGGGCGGCCGAGGTGGCCGAGGAGCTGACGGCGGACAGTTCGGTGCTCGCCGTGATCGGCCCGACCGACGTCTCGGTGACGACGGCCACCGCCGAGATCTACGAGTCGGCGGGCATGCCGCTGCTTTCCGTTTCGGTCGGCAGCTTTCCGCTCACCCTGACCGTCGTCGAGTACACCACGCTGCTGCACGCCCGCCCCGCGACGATGTGGCAGGGGCTCTCCCTCAAGACGCTGCTGGAGGGCGAGTCGGGCGCCCGCCGGGTCGGACTCGTCGACGACCGCACCGCGGGAATGCACAGCTGGGAGGTCACCCGCGCGCTGGTGAACTTCCAGCAGGGGCCGCCCGGTTTCGAACTGGTGCCGCACGTGGTGCCGAAGCTGACCGCCCCGTTCGATCGCATCGCGGCCGATCTGGTGGCGCGCGACGTGGACACGGTCGTCTTCGGGGGCCACCACGAGCGGGCCACCGAGCTGGCCACGGCCCTGCACGCGGCGGGCTACGCGGGGGCGCGGTACGCGAGCGAGTCGGTGCTGCGCCCGGAGTTCCCCGAGCTGGCCGGGGAGGCGGCCGAGGGCTGGCAGCTCATCGCCACCTGCATCGGCCCGGACACCGACGAGAAGACGGCCGGCTTCGGCGAGCAGTACCGCGAACGGTTCGACGGCGAGGAGCCCACGCCGTTCACCATCGAGGCGTACGACGCGACCCGCATGCTGACCGCGGCCCTGCGGGACGTGGCGGCGGACGGCACACCTGACCGGGCCGCGCTGCTGGCACGGGCGCGGCAGGCGGACCACCAGGGGGTGGGCAAGCGGCTCGGCTTCGACGAGGAAGGTCTGTACCCCTACGCGAACGACGGCCTCTACCTCTACGAAGTACAGGACGGCGGCTTCCGCTTCCAGGGCCGGGCGCCTTCGCTGGGCGCGGAGTAGAGCGGTCCTGACGTGCTGCCGTTGCATGAGAAGGACCCGAGGGCCATCGGCGAGTACCGGCTGCTCGGCCGGCTGGGCGCCGGCGGCATGGGCGTGGTGTACCTGGCCAGGTCCGCCGACGGCTCGCTGGTGGCGCTGAAGACCATCAGGCCGCGGCACGTGAACGACCACGAGTTCCGGGTGCGGCTGCGCCGGGAGGTGGCGGCGCTCCGGCGGGTGCGCAGCCGGTGGGCCGTTCCGCTGCTGGACGCGGGTCCCGAGGAGGCGGTGCCCTGGCTGGCGACCGCCTACGTGCCCGCTCCTTCGCTGGCCGAGGTGGTGCGCGCGCTGGGGCCGCTGCCCCCGTGGACGGTGCGGGCGCTGGGCGGAATGCTCGCCGAGGCGCTGGCCGTCGTGCACGAGGCCGGTCTCGTGCACCGGGACGTCAAACCGGGGAACGTGCTGCTGGCCCTGGACGGGCCGCGGCTCATCGACTTCGGCATCGCCAGGGCGGCCGGGGAAACGGCGCTGACCGCGCCGGGCGCGGCCATCGGCTCGCCCGGCTACCTGTCCCCCGAGCAGGCGCGGGGCGGGGAACTCGGCCCGCCGAGCGACGTGTTCTCCCTCGGCTGCGTGCTGGTGTACGCGGCGACCGGGCGTTCGCCGTTCGGCGACGGCCTCCCGGCGGCGCTGCTGTACCGCGCGGTGCACGATGCGCCGGACCTGGACGGCGTGCCCGGGGAGCTGGCCGGACCGCTGGGCGAGTTGCTGCGCAAGGAGCCGGGGAGGCGGCCGGACGCCTCCGGGGTGCGGGACCTGCTGCCCGCCGATCCGCGGGTCGGCGGCGCCTGGCTGCCGGAACCGGCGACCCGGCTGATCGCGACGCGTTCCGCGGTCCTGCTCACCCTGCCCGAGGACCCGCCGACCCGGGCGGCCGGGCCGGACGCGGAGACGGCACCGGCGGACGCGCCCCCCGCCGGGCCCGGCAGGCGCCGGTTGCTGGCCGCCTTCTCGGCGGGCGGGCTGACGCTCGCGGCCGGTGCGGGGGCCGGGCTGTGGGCATGGCTGCGTGACGAGGGCGCGCCGGGGAGCCCGGTGCGCACGACCGTGGCGCTCCAGGCCGACCTGTCGGGGCCTGGCGCGGCTCTCGGGCAGGCGCAGGAACGGGGGGCGCGGCTGGCGGTGGCGGATTTCAACGCCCGCGCGGACCGCCCGTTCGAACTGGAGCTGCGGGTGCGGGACGACGGCGGGGACCCCGGGCGGGCGGCGGAGACCGCCCTCGGTCTCGCGGCGGATTCGGATGTGACGGCCGTGATCGGACCGACCGGCCCGGATGCCCTGGCGGCCGTGGCGGCGCCCTACCGCGACGGGTCGCTGCCCTGGCTGCCGGTGTCGGCCGCGATGTCCGCGTCCGCGGTCGAACTCGGGGACGCCTGCTTCCCCGCCCGGCTCGGGGACGCTTTTCTCGACGCCCCGCTGCTGGCCTGGGTCGGCCACCGGACCGGGACGGCGCGGGCGGCGGTGGTCAACGACCGGCACGGCGGCGACTTGTCGTGGGGGTTCAGCCGGTCGTTCGCCCGCGAGTTGCCGTACTCCGGCATCGAGGTGGTCGAGGCCGAGCTGCCGGAGGGCTCGGACGGCCGGGACGCCGCGGCGGCCGTCGTGGCCGCGGAGGTGGACACCGTGATGTTCACGGGCGCGCTGTCCGGGGCCGGAACGGCCGGCTTCGCGCGGGAGTTGCGGGCGGCCGGGTTCACCGGCGCCACGGTGGCCGTCCGGACGGACCCCGCGGACGCGTTCCTGAGCGAGGCAGGGGAGGCGGCCGAGGGCTGGGTGGTGAGCTGTCCCTTCGTGGACGGCGCGGCGGCGCCGGAGGGGGCGGATTTCGCGGCGGCGCACCGCGCGCGGTTCGGCGGCGGTCCCGCGCCGTACGCCGCGGAGGCGTACGACACGGTGTGGCTGGTCGCGCGGGCCCTCACCGAGCTGACCGCGGAACGCGCCCCCCGCCGCTCGCTGGTCGCCCGGCAGTTGCGCACGACCCGCCACGAGGGGATCGCCAGGAGCTACGCCTTCAACCCGGACACCCGCGGCGTCGCGCCCACCGACGCGCTCTGCCTCTACGAGGTGCGCGAGGGCCGGTTCGTCTACCTCGGCCCGTACCGGGAGGTCACCGGCCTCGACGAGGCGGCCTGACCGGGGGCGGCGCCCCTCGCGCCGAGGCGCGCGGGGCCCGCGCCCGTTCAGCCGCCGGTCACGCCGGTCACCTCGTTGGGGGTCTGCGGCAGCGTCGCCGTGGTCTGTACCTCGCCCGACTCGATGTCGAGGACGTGCAGTTCCTTCGCCTCCGGGTCGGTGACGTACGCCGTGTGCCCGCGCACGAAGAGCGTGGGACGCGGCTGCTGCCACTCCAGCGGCTCCGTCCACTCCTCCAGCACCGGGATGCGGTTGGTGACCTCGGCCGTCTCGGGGTCGATGACGTGGATCTGGCCGTCGGTGCCGAGGATCAGCGCCTCGCCGTGCGGGCCGCGGGCCAGCGAGCGGAAGGTGTAGCTGGTGCCGAGGTCGACGAGTTGGAGGCTGCCCGCCTCGGTGTCGACGAGCGCGACCTGCTCGGGGCGCTCCAACTCGGCCTCGGCGTCCTGCTTGTAGTCGCCGAGGACGATCGCGGACTCCTCCGAGCCCGCCTGGTTGCCGATGCGGCCGTACTCGGTGGGGCTGTCGACCTTGGTGAACTCGCCGTCGCGGTAGTACAGAACCCCGTCCTCGCAGCCGACGACGACCGTCTCGCCCCGCGCGGTCGCCTCGCCGTGCACGCCGGGGCACTCCTCGCTGCGGGCGATCTCCTCGCGGTTCTCGTCGAGGACGATGGCGCCGGTGCGTTCCTCCTCGGTGCCCAGCGTGACGAGGAGTTCGCCGTTCGCCAGCTCGACGGCGACGCCGTGGTGCGCGGCCGCCGCGGTGTAGCTCTCGGTCTCCGGCAGGCCGTCGCCGAGCTGCTGCGGGTCGAAGCTGGTGACCTCGCCCGTGCCGTCGGCGAACAGCACGGTCCGGTCGGCGTGCCGCACCACGTGGCCGGGCTTGGCACCCTCGAACTCGTCCTCGGTCAGCTCGGCGCCGACCGCGTCGAGCACGCGGAAGCCGGTGGACGTCGAGACGAGCACGTGGCGGTCGTCGCCGGCGGCGTTGACCCGGTTGAAGCCGTCGAGCGGGATGTCCTCGACAACGTCGAACGTTTCGCCGTTCAGCACGAGCAGGCCGCCGTCGTAGGTGAGCACGAGCGGGTCGGGAACGGTTTCCTCGGGCGTGGACGACGGTGCGGCGTCCGTCTCCTCCTCCGTGTCGTCCGATCCGCAGGCGCCGACGGTGAGCGCCAGGGCGGCCACCAGGGACAGCGCGGCGCCTCCTCGGCTCCGGTGCAGGGTACGCATGGGTTTTCTTCCTCTTCTTTCTTCGCGGGGAACAGTCAGCGGGAGTCAGCGGGAGTCAGCGGACAGCGCGGTGACGATGGCTTCCGTGTTGGCGCGCATCATGTCCAGGTAGGTGGCGGCACCTTCGCCCTCCTCGGTCAGGGATTCCGAGTGGAGCGGGACCACCTCGACGTGCAGGCCCGCCTCCTCGGCCAGCACCTGGGCGAGCCGGTCGGGCTGGGATGAGTCGGCGAACACGGCGGGGACGTTGTGGGTGCGGATGGCGCCGGCGAGCGAGTCGAGGTCCGAGGCGCTCGGCGAGGCCAGCGTCGTGCCGCTGGGGATCACGGCGCCCACGACGCGGAATCCGTGCCGGTCGGCGAGGTAGCCGAAGACGTGGTGGTTGGTGACGAGGTTCCGCTCGTCGCGGGGGATGGTGTCGATCTGCTCGGTCATCCACGTGTCGAGGGCGTCGACTTCGCCGAGGTAGTCCTCGGTGTTGGCCCGTACCGCGTCGGCGTCGACGCCGTCGACGTGCTCGATCACCGCTTCCGAGACGAGTTCGACGGCGGTGTGCATGCGCCGCGCGTCGGTCCAGAAGTGCGGGTCGAGCTCGCCGGCCGAGTCGCCGGAGGCGTGGGCCAGCGGGTCGGCCCCCTCGGCGACGGCGAGCGTGGGAACGCCCTCGTCCTCGGCCGCCTCGACATTGCGGGCGACGCCTTCCTCCAGGCCGAGCCCGTTGTGCACGACGAGCCCGGCGCTCTCGATCGCGGCGGCCTGCTGGGCCGAGATGCCGAACGAGTGCGGGTTCGCGTTCGGTTTCATCAGCACGGTCACCTCGGCCTCGTCGCCGACGATTTCGCGCGTGACGTCACCGAGGATGTTGGTGGTGACGACGATCCCGGCGTCGCCGCCACCGCCGTCGCCCGAGCAGGCGGGCAGGCAGGCCAGGGCGATCAGGGCGACCGGGCAGGGTGCGAGGAGGCGTCCGCGGGACGCGCGGCGGCTCATCGGCCGGTCTCCACCATGTGGTCGGGCGCGAAGCCCAGTTCGAAGGTGCGGGCCAGCCGCAGGTCGTCGTTGTAGTCGATCTCGTGGACCACGCCGGCCGCCGGGTCGTTGACGTAGGCGCGGCTGGTGTCGATCTCGATGACCGGCACGGTGCCGTCCGCCGCGAGCGGTTCGGCGAGCAGCGGTGTGCTGGCCGTGCGCCGTCCGTCGCCGGAGTCGTAGGCGTGCAGCTCGCCGTCCTCGGTGAGCGTCAGCACCGTCGCTCCGTCGCCGACCGCGTTGACGGCGGCCACGGGGCCGGTCTCGATCAGGGTCCAGGTCCCGCTGGCGAGGTCGAGCGTCCAGACGCCGGTGTCGCCCGCCCTCGCCGCGAGCGTGTCGCTGCCCGCGCGGTGCGTGAACTCCCCGGCGCGTTCCGCCTCGGTCACGCCCTCGGGGTAGGGGATCTTCTCGCCGGTGAACGTGCCCTCCTCCTCGGACACGAGCAGCGCGCCGTCGGCGCAGCCGAAGACGACGCCGCGGCGCGTGACCGCCTGCCCGCTCGGCTCGGGGCAGGGCTCCGCCACCGTCGCGGCGGCGTTGCCCTCGCGGTCCAGGACCTCGACGGCGTCCTGACCTCCGGCGGGCACCAGCAGGTGTTCCGCGTACGGCACGACGGGTCCCGCGGTCTCGACCGTTCCGGTCTCGGCCAGTTCGCCGTCCTCCAGGGCGGCGCGCTCCAGCAGCGTGGCGGAGCCGTCGGCGAAGGACACGGCCGTGACGGCCGCGTCGGTGTGCGCCCCGGTGGGGCTGCCGGGCAGCGTGCCGATGCCGCGCGCCTCCGCCTTGTAGTAGTGGACGTGATCGCCGTGGTCCACCATCCAGCTGCCGCCGTCCACGACGTTGACCTCCTCGCCGCCGGCGGCACCGGAGGCGAGGTAGGCGAAGCGGCCGTCGCCGTGGATGCCGGTCACGGGCCCCGTGGCCTCGACCTCGACCACTTCCTCCGTGGTCAGGTCGAGGACGGCCGTCGCCCCCGAGTCCGCCTCGGCCAGGACGAGGCGCTGCTGCGCCTCGGCGGTCTCCTCGGCGCCCTCGACGTAGCCGTGAGGGGTCGTCTCCTCCGCGGGTGCCTCCCCTTCTTCCTTGTCGTCACTGCCGTCGGCGCAGCCGGTCAGCAGCAGGGCTCCGGCCGCGAGAACGGCCCCCAGTGCTCTGGTGGTGGTGCTGGATATCACGATGCGTGCTCGATTTCCCGTTCCGTCATGGTGGTTTCGCGGGGGGCCGCGGGTGTGGTGGGGCGGGCCCGCAGCAGGTCCCGCAGGTGGGCGGCCAGGGCGGAGACGAAGAACGCCGCCACGGCGACCGCCGATATGGTCGCGCCCGCCGCCGTGCCCCAGTGCCACGAGACGACGAGCCCGGCCACGGTCGAACCGCTGCCGATGAGCGCGGCGCCGAGCATGATCAGCGGGATGCGTCCGGCCCACAGGGCGGCCGCGGCCGGGGGCGCGATCAGCAGGCCGAAGACCAGGAGCGTCCCGACCACGTGGAAGGACGCGACGATGGCCAGCGTCATCAGGCCGAGCAGGGCGCCGTGCGCGAGACCGGGCCGGAGCCCCAGCGTGTGGGCCTTGCGGGGGTCGAAGACGAGCGCCGTGAACGCCCGGTGGCCGAGCAGCGAGACGAGGGCCGCGGCGATCAGCGCGAGGAGGAGGTACCCGAGGTCCTGGTCGCGGACGGCCAGGACGTCGCCGAAGAGGAACCCGGTGAGGTCCACGGCGAAGGACTCCGAGTGCGACACGATGATCACGCCGGCGGACAGCATGCCGACGAACAGCAGCCCGATGCTCGTGTCCTGGGAGAGCCGCGGGAACCGGCCGAGCGCGGTCACGCCCAGCGCCATCGCTCCCGCGCTGAGCGCGGCGCCGAGGAGCAGGTTGCCGCCGAGCACCGAGGCGAGCGCCACGCCGGGCAGCATGCCGTGGGCCATCGCGTCGCCGAGGAAGGCCATGCCCCGCAGGACGACCCAGGTACCGGCGAACGCGCAGATGACCGAGACGAGAATGCCGCCCCACAGCGCCCGCTGGACGAAGGACACCTCGAACGGCTCGAACAACCACTCCATGCCGAGCACTCTATAATGAAAACGATTATCGTGAGCAAGGGGTCTGAGTGTGATGAACAACGCGGAGCCGGACGGCATCGCCGTGCGCGGCGTATCGGCCGGCTACTCCCGCAGGACGGTCCTGCACGACGTGACCGCACACCTGCCGCGCTCGGGTGTGACCTCCCTCGTCGGCCCGAACGGCGCGGGCAAGTCCACGCTGCTCGCCGTGCTCGCCGGCGTGCTCGAGCCCGTGTCCGGCGCGATCGAGGGCCGCGGACCGCGGCGGCCGGCGTTCGTGATGCAGCGCAGCGCGGTCCCCGACGCGCTGCCCCTCACCGTCCGGGAGGCCGTCCGCATGGGGCGGTGGGCCGACCTCGGGCTGTGGCGGCGGCCGAGCGGCGAGGACCGCGCCCTCGTCGAGGAGTGCATGGAGCGGCTGGGCGTACTCGACTTGGCCGGGCGGCAGTTGGGCTCGCTCTCAGGCGGTCAGCGGCAACGCACGCTCGTCGCGCAGGGCCTCGCCCAGCGGCCGGATCTGCTGCTGCTCGACGAGCCGACCGCAGGGCTCGACCAGGAGGCACGCGGACGCATCGCCGATGTGCTGGACGGTGCGGGGCGCGAGGGAATGACCGTGGTGCACGCCACGCACGATCTGGACCTGGCGCTCCGCGCGGAGCACTGCCTCCTGCTCGGGAACGGGCGGCTCACCGCGCAGGGCGCCCCCGGGGAGGTGCTGACGTCCGAGGCGCTGCGGCAGGTGTGGAACGTGCCGGAGCCCGCCCACCCCGGGCCGCCCTCCCCGACGGGCCGGTAGCCGGAGGCCGCACCCGGACGCGACCGGTCTCGTGGCCTGCCGGTTCCGGCCGGGCATCGGGCCGGGCGGCCGACCCGGCCCGGCGCGTCAGCCGGCCCGCTGCGTCAGCCGTCCCGCGGCCGGGAGGGCTCGGCCGGGCGGCCGCCGAGGTACAGCTCGGACAGCTGGGGGTCGGCCAGGAGTTCGGGCGCGGGGCCGCTGATGTGCACCCGGCCGAGGTCCAGCACGCAGCCGAGGTCGGCCGTCTCCAGCGCCCGGCGCGCGTTCTGCTCGACAAGCAGCACGGCGGTGCCCGCGTCGCGCATGCGGACGACCTGCTCGAAGACCGTCGCGGTGGTCTTCGGGTCAAGGCCCATGGACGGCTCGTCGAGGAGCACGACCTTGGGGTCCACCATCAGCGAGCGCGCGAACTCGACCTGCTTCTGCTGCCCGCCCGACAGCAGCCCGGCCAGCTGTTTCCAGCGCTCGCCCACGATCGGGAAAAGCTCGCGGACGAACTCCGCACGTTCCGCGATCCGCGCCTTGTCCCGCAGCGTGTACGCGCCGAGCAGCACGTTCTCCGCGACGGTCATCTCCCGGAACACACTGTGCCCCTGGAGCACATGGGCCAGGCCGGAGGCCAGCATCGCCTGCGGCCCCTGGCCCGTGACGTCCTGCCCGTCGACGAGCACCCGGCCGGAACGGGGCTTCAGCAGGCCGCTGGCGACCTTCAGCACGGTGGACTTGCCCGCGCCGTTCGGCCCGACCAGGCACACCACCGTGCCCGGCGGTACCTCGATGGTCAGCCCGCGCAGCACCATGGCGGCCCGGCCGTAGCCGGCCTCGACGGCGTCCAGGACCAGCAGCGGTGCGGGGGGCCCGGGTTGCGGCTCAGATGCCAAGGTAAGCCTCCAGCACTCGGGGGTCGGCCCGCACGGCCGAGGGCGGTCCCTCGGCGATGGGGCGGCCCCGGTCGAAGACGACCACGTGGTGGGACAGGCTCATCACCATGTCCATGTTGTGCTCGACCACGAGGAACGTCTTGCCCTCGTCGTTGAGTTCGCGGATGAGGGTGCCGATGCGGCCGATGAGGGCGGGGTTCACGCCGCCCGCCGGCTCGTCCAGCATGATGGTGTCCGGATCGCCCATCAGCACCCCGGCCAGCTCCAGCAGCTTCTGCTGGCCGTAGGAGAGGTTGGCCGCCTCGACGTTCTCCAGGTGGTCGATGCCGACGCGCACCAGCAGCCGTCTGGCCTTGTCGGTCTCCGCGGGGCTGCCCGCGCCGCCCACCAGATCGCGCAGCCGGGCGGGGCGCACGGCGACCAGCATGTTCTCCAGCACCGTCATGCGCGGGAAGACCCGGCACAGCTGGAAGCTGCGGCCGATGCCCGCCCTGGCGATCCGGTGCGGCGGGCGGCCGGTGATCTGCTGCCCACGGTAGGTGACCGTTCCGGCATCGGGTCTGATCATCCCGGTGACGCAGTTGAAGAACGTCGTCTTGCCCGAACCGTTCGGCCCGATCAGGGCGTTGATCCGGCCGTGCCGGAAGGTCACCGTGGCGCCGTCGACGGCGCGCACGCCGCCGAACGACTTGGTCAGCCCTTCCGTCTCCAGGCTGCGCGGGGGCGGGTGCGTGGTCATCGGTCCTCCCCTGGGCCCGGTGCGTCCGCCGGGTGGGGCGGCGGGCCGCCCCGGCCGGACGCCCGGTTGTGTGCCAGCAGTTCGGCGGCGGTCATCTCGCGGATGGAGGAGTCCTGCGGGCCGAACCGCCGGACGAGATCGCGGACCGCGGGAATGATGCCGTCCGGCGTGACCAGCACGACGACGCCGAGCAGCACGGCCGCGGCCACCAGGTGCAGCTGCGTGCCGCCGAACTCCAGCTCGAAGTACTCCAGCGCCCCGCCGACGATCAGCGCGCCCAGCAGCGGCCCGTACAGGTGCCGCACGCCGCCGAGCAGCGCCATCAGCACCATGTAGGCGCCGAGCAGGACGGAGAACTGGAAGATCGGGTCGAGGTCGCCGAACCACAGCGCGTACATGCCGCCGGAAAGGCCGGTGAAGAACGCGGAGATCAGGTAGGCGACCAGCTTGTAGTCGCGGGTCGGCACGCCCAGCGCCTGCGCCTTGTCCTCGTCCTCCCGCACGGCCTTCAACCCGGTGCCGAACCGCGAGCGGTCGATCGCCCACCACGCCAGCAGCATGACCGCGAGGAGCGCCACGAACAGGTAGAAGAAGGCACGGTGGTGCTCGGGCCGCGACAGGTCGGGGAACGGGCGCGGCACGACGAGCCCGTCCGAGCCGCCGGTGAGGTCCTGCCACGTCTGCGCGACCAGCAGCAGGATCAGGACGAACGCGATGGAGACGATGACGAACGAGGCGCCGCGCACCCGCAGCGCCGCGATGCCGACCGGGACGGTGATCAGCACGACGATCACCCCGGCGGCGAGCCAGGCGGCGAACGGCGGCCAGTCGAGGTCCCTGATCAGCACACCCGTGCCGTAGGCGCCGAGCCCGAAGAACGCGGCGTGCCCCAGCGAGACGTAGCCGGTGAACCCGCCCATGAAGTTCCACGCCGTGGCGGTGCAGGCGTAGGACGCCACCATCACGCCGGCCGACAGGATGTAGGGGTTGGGGGCCAGGCCGGGCCAGGACAGGATCAGCGCCGCGCACACCGCGAAGGCCAGCACCCGTACGGCCCGGGCGGGGGCCCGGCCGCCGGCGGGCGCCGTGGCCGCGGCGGCGGAAGTGCGTTCGGTGTCAGAAGCGTTGGGCAAGGCGGCCTCCGAAGAATCCCTGCGGGCGCACCATCAGCGTCACGAACAGCGCGATGTAGAAGAGGGTCTGCGCCCACGTCGTTCCGAACTCGACCTGGAGCAGGCTCTGCCCGATGCCCAGCACCATGGCCGCGATGGCCGTCCCCGGGACGGAGCCGAGGCCGCCCACGACGATGATCGCCATGAGCGGGCCGACCCAGTGCCAGTGCAGGGACGGGTAGATGGTGGCGTCGAGCGCGAGCGCCGTGCCGCCGACGGCCGCGGTGGCGAGCCCGAGCCCGAAACCGAGCCCCGCGACCCGGTCGGTCTTGATGCCGACGAGCTGCGCGGCCTCCTTGTGCTGGATGGTGGCGCGCAGCGCGCGGCCGAACCTGCTCTTGGTCAGCAGCAGGTACAGCAGTCCGAGGGCGGCCCCGGCGAGCACGAAGGCCACCAGCTTGACCACCGCGATGCTCGCCCCGAAGAACTCGACGTTCGAGCCGGAGTAGGGGAGTTGGATGCGCCGCTGGGTGCCGCTCCAGATGAAGCCGATCATTCCCTCGATGAAGAGGGCCACGGCGAAGGTCAGCAGGACCGACATCATGGTCACCGTCGCCGGGCGCAGCCGCGCGATGAGCAGCCGCTGCATGCCGACGCCTGCCGCGAAGAACAGCGGCACGGTGACGAACAGCGAGAGCAGCGGGTCCCAGCCCGTCTGATCGTTGAAGTACCACGCCAGGTAGGCGGCGAGGATGAGGAACGCCGAATGCGCGATCATCACCACGCGCATCACGCCGAAGTAGAGGGTCAGACCGGCGGCCAGCAGGGCGTAGAGACCGCCGAGCAGCACGCCGAGCACCAGGCTCTGGAAGAGGAGTGATCCGGACATCGGCCCGTCACCACGCCGGCTTGGGGTGTATGAGGTCGGCCTCCGCGGCATCGCGCGGCAGCACGATGCTCATCTCGTTGCCGACGTACTGCTGGATGAGGTGCGCGCTCTGCGGGCGGCCCCGGTCGTCCCAGGACAGCGGTCCGACGACGGTGTCCACCTCGTTCTCCCGCAGCCAGTCGACCAGTCGCTGCTGGCAGTCGCCCTGCTCGGCGCAGCCCACGGCCTCGACGGCGGCGGCCACGACCTGGCCGGTGGTGTACGCGTTGGCCTCGTCCTCGGCGGGCGGGCCGCCGAACATCTCGGTGTAGTGCTCGACGAACTCGACGTTCGACGGCCAGTCCGCCCGGGTGGTGTAGCCGGTCGGGGCGAGGATGCCCTCGGTCCTGTCGCCGATGGCCTCGGAGAACTCGGGGTTGGTCGGCGCCGTGGAGAACGCGGCCAACTGCGGCTGATAGCCGAGCTGCTGGAGCGCGACGATGAGGTTGACGGCGTCCTGGTACTGGGTGCCGCCGATGACGACGTCCGCGCCGGAGTCGGCGATCTTCGCGGCGATACCGCCGAAGTCGGTGGTGTTGGGCGGGTACACCTCGTCCACCACGATGTCGAGGCCCGCCTCCGCCAGCCGGTCCCGCAGACCGTAGGCCGTGCCCTGCGCGAACGGGTCGTCCATGGCGGCGACCGCGACGGTCCGCGGGCGTTCGGCGGGCGGCAGCGACAGGATGTGTTCTGCCAGGTGGTCATAGTGGTCGTCGGCGATGGCCGGGGCGGCGTAGAAGAGGTTCTCGAAGCCCTGGGCGAAGACTTGGTCCGCGGCGCCGGCGGGCTCGACGAACAGCATCCCGTACTCCTCGGCGACACGCGCGCTGGGCACCACCAGGCGGGTGGAGAAGGGGCCGAAGACCAGGTCGACTTCGTAGTGGGCGATGAGCGCCTCGTAGTCCTGCACGACGCGGTCGGCACTTGACTGGTCGTCGAGGATCTTGAGTTCGACCTCGCGGCCGAGGAGACCGCCGTCGGCGTTCACGGCCTCCACCCAGGACTCGTAGCCGCGCTGCACCCCCTTGCCCGGCTCGGAGAAGTCGCCGGTGAGGGGCAGTGAGACGCCGATGAGGACGGTGTCGTCGGAGCCGCCGCCGGAAGTGCCCGAGCAGCCGGTCAGGACGAGAACGGATGCGGATAGCGTGGCCGTGAGGCCCAGAGTGGGCCTTTTCCAGAGGGACATGAGGCGACTCTCCCTGCTGCGTCGCAATGGGACCTCATGGGGAGGCCGGCTGGTACCACCGTTGAGGAAGCGCTTTCGCAAGCGCTTGCGGTACCGTACTTGCGGCCCCGCGATGTTGCAATGGTCACGACAGGAGACGATTTCTCTCATGTCCCTAGGCACGGGCCCCGACGAGGCGGGCCGCACACGTCCCCCGCGCCTTGCCGACGTGGCGGAACACGCGGGGGTCTCCCTCGCCACCGCCTCGCGCGCACTGCGCGGCAGAGAGGGCGTCTCCCCCGAACTCGCCCGCCACGTACGGTCCGTCGCCGAGGAGATGGGCTACGTCGCGAACCCGCACGCCAGCACGCTCGCCGGCGGGGTCACGCGGGTGGCGGGGCTCATCGTCTACGAAATCGGCGACCTGTACTTCTCCGAGATCGCCAGCGGCGCCCTCCGGGTCGCCGCCGGACACGGCTGGACCGTGCAGATCTGCCACACCGCGCGCGAACCCCACGCGGAGCTGGCCCAGATCAGGCTGCTGCGCGCCCACCGGGTGGGCGCCATCGTGATGGCGGGCTCCGGCTATGTGGACCGCGCGGAGGAGGAGAGCGCGCACCGGGAACTGCTGGACTACCAGGGCTCGGGCGGGCGCGTCGCCGTGATCGGCCGTCACCATCTGCGCTGCGACGCGGTGCTGCCCGACAACAGGGCGGCGGGCGTCACCATCGCCGAGTATCTGCTCGCGCTGGGGCACCGGCGCCTCGCGATCGCCGCGGGCCCGGCCCACCTCACCACGATCCACGACCGGCTCGCCGGTATCCATCAGGCACTGGCCGCCCGCGGCGTGCCCCCCGACGCGGTGCCGGTGGTGCCCGGCGCGTTCACCCGCGAGGGCGGCCGGGAGAGCACGGCGCGCATCCTGCGCGAGCACCCGGGCACGACCGCGATCATCGCCCTGAACGACGCCATGGCCACGGGCGTGCTGTCCGTCCTGCGGGAACGGGACGTGCCCGTGCCGCGGCGGATGTCGGTGGCCGGGTTCGACGATATCCAGGTGGCGCAGGACCTCGCGCCCGCGCTGACCACGGTCGCCCTGCCGATGGCCGACATGGGCGCGGCGGCGCTGGAGATGGTCCTGCGGCCGCGCTCCGCCCGGCCGCGGCGCAAGAGCACGGGCCACCGGCTCATGGTCCGCAACTCCACCGGCCCGCCACCTGGTTGAGCGCCGCCGTTCGGGGCTCAGGGGACGCGGGGGCGCACGGTGCCGCGTTCGGCGAAGGGGGCGTAGTACTCGGTGAACAGCTTGCCCACCAGCTCGCCCCGGCTGGAGACCCTGACCTTCTCGAAGACGACCTTGATGTGGTCGCGCACGGTGTGCGGCGACAGGTGCAGCTCCTGCGCGATCTTCCCGGTCGGCAGCCCCCGCGCTATGCACTGGGTGACCTCGATCTCCCGCTCCGTCAGCTCGAAGGCGTCGACGATCAGCGGCACGATCTCCGAGGTCTTCGCGGGCTCCACCACCACGGCGGAGGGGCCGAGCGCGCCGCCCGCCTCGCGCAGACACGAGGCGTGGCACACCAGCCAGCGGCCCGTGCGGGTCCGCACCCGCACCCGGGCCCGGCCGTGGTCACGTTCCTGCGAGATCGCGCGCGCCTTCAGGGCCGTCGACTGCACCCAGGCGGGAACCCTGATGCCCAGCGCGGACGTCGTCGCCGGCCCGTCCGGCAGCTCGTCCAGGTAGGCGCGGGCCTCCTCGTTGACCGAGAGCAGCGCGCCCGTGGCGTCGAACAGGAGCAGGCCCGGGCCGTGCGGGGCGTCGGGCAGCGGGTGCCGGGGCGGCTCCGCGAAGGAGCGCAGCGTTCTGGCCAGCGGGGTGACGAGCCCGGCGATCATCCGGGTCTCGGCCTCGTCGAAGGCCGGGCGGCCCTTCGCCCGGAAAAGGCTGAGGTGGCCGTGCGGCCGGCCGCCGATCCGCAGGACGGCCCGCAGCTCGTCCTGGAAGCCGCGCGGGCGCATGAATTGCTGGTAAAGCGTGCTGCGGGCCGGCAGGTCTCCCGTGGCCTGCCGCAGCCCCGCGACCGGAAGCGGCGCCTGGGCCAAATCCCGGTAAAGATTCACGTTCTCGGTGAACAACTCGCATTCCCAGTAGACCGCACAGCCGCCCTCGTCCAGGTTCTCCGCGCGGATGGGAGCCGCCATCAATCCGGTCAAAGGATCGATGACACGCCACACCGACGCGTCGTACGGGAGAAGCTTTCGCAGGTGTGCGGACGCCTCGGCGAACATGCCCAGCGCATCGGGTGCCTTTGCCGCACGGGAGAGCAACCGGGCCTCGCCCGCCTCGCTTCGGGATGCTGTCGAACTGGTCACTCGTCGATCGTGACAGCGGACACCGTTTTCGCCAACCCCCCAATTGAGGGGGCGGGAGCCGACGGCGGTCCCCCCTCGGATGCGGGATGGGGAAGCGCACGCGAGTAGGCAAGGGTTGCCGGTGCGAAGTGAGGAGGACAGGGCTTTTCGGTCACGCGGCCTCTTCGAGCCGTAGAGGCGTCCGAGAGGGAACGCTACCTTCCCTAGAACTATGGACGGAGTCAGCCAGGCCATGCGAATCGGAATCATAGGGGCGGGCGGCATGGGCGGAGCGATAGCCAGGCGGGCCGCTCTGGCGGGCGCGAGCGTGCTGCTCGCGGACCGCAGCCAGGACCGGGCCAGGCGGGCCGCCGCGCTGGCGGTCAGGGACACGCCGGGCGCCGTGCGGCCCGCCACGGTGGCGGGCGCGCTCCGGCCGCAGCTGATCGTCCTCGCCCTCGGCTGGCGCGAGAGCCTGGGGCTGATCGAGAGCCGCGGCCGGGCGCTCGCGGGCCGCACCCTGGTCGACGTGACGGTGCCGACCGGCCGCCACGCCACGGCGAACGGAGTGCGTGCGCTGGCCGGCGCGGCGCCGGGCGCGCGCTGGGTGAAAGCCTTCGCCACCGCCGATTCCCGCGCTTTGTTCGCCGGGGAGATCGACCGGCGTCCTGTGGACGTTTTCGTGGCGTCCGACGACGACCGGGCGAAGCTTTCCGTCATCGAGCTGGTCGACCGTTCAGGGCTGCGCGCCCTCGATGTCGGTGGTCTCGACAACGCCCGGGTACTGGAGGAAATGGCCCGCATCGGGCAGGAAATGCGTGAGCGACTACTGATCACCGGGGGATGGTCCTTTCAATTCCTGCCCAGTTGGTGAAACTCGCCAGTGAAAAAGCACAAGGGGACGCGGCGTCGACCTGGCCGACGCCCGGAAAGTCAAGGGGAAACAGATGTCTGACCTGAGGGGGGCTTCATGGTTCACCAATTCTCCTTTCGAATTCTCGGACCGCTCGTCGCGCACGGCACGGGCGGAAAGATCAGACTCAGCGGGGACCGCCAGCGGATACTGCTGACCATGCTGCTGATCGACGCGAACCGGATCATTGACATCGACCGTCTGGTCCGCGCGATATGGGACGGCATGCCGCCCGCGACCGCCCGCAGCCAGCTGCGCATCTGCGTCTCGTCCCTGCGCCGGCAGTTCGCCGCGGGAGGCGTCGACGCCACGATAGAGACGCACAAGTCCGGCTACGAGATACGGGTCAAGGAAAGCGGCGTCGACCTCCACCTCTTCGTCTCGCTGGTCTCCGCCGCCCGCGCCGCGAACGACACGGCACCGAGCGAGGAAACGGTGCGGACTTTCCAGCGGGCGCTCTGCCTCTGGCGCGGTCCTATCGGCGCGGGCCTCGAAAGCCCGCTGCTCGAATCCGTGGCGCTCAAGTTCCACGAGGACCGGTACGCGGCCCTGGAGGACCGCTTCGAACTGGAACTTCAACTGGGCAGGCACCGGCGGATATTGGGCGAGCTGACCCACCACGTCGGCGAGAACCCGTTCCGCGAGACCCTGTCCGCGCAGCTCATGATCGCGCTGTTCCGCTCCGGCCGCACCGCCGAGGCGCTGTCCCTCTTCCGCAGAACCAGACGCCGTTTCTCCGAGGAGCTGGGCATCGAGCCGGGCGAGCGGCTGCGGACGATCGAGCGGCACATACTCCGCGGCGAGCAGGACGGCACGCTGCCGCTGGGGCCGCAGGCGGAGGGCGGGCCGCGGCACGGCCCGGCGCGGCCCGCCCGCAGAGCCGCGGGACCGCCCGCGGGCACGCCCGCCGCCACGCCCGCGCACGACCGGATCGCCCTGCTCGAAGCGGAGATCGCCGTGCTGCGCGCGGCCTACTCCCAGCTGGCGGAACGTGCGCCCGGGCGGCTGGACTTCCGGCCGCTCGGGCTGCCGGACGGAACGGCGCCCTCCCCCTCAACCGAGGGGGAGGGCCGCAGGGTCGTCCCTCGATTACGGGGGATGGAGGGTGCCGCCCGCCCGGCGGAAACTGCCGGTCAGAGCCCGAAACGCGAGAACAACGGCTCGTCGGGGCACGGCAGGAAGGAACGATCGATGGCGGAGCACGCGCACCCACCCGGGGTCTCCCCCGCGGCGCTGGACCGGCTCGTCGCGCAACTGCGGGGCGAGGTGTTCGTCCCGGGCGACGCGGAGTTCGACGCGGAACTGTCCGGGTTCAACCTGATCGCGCGGCACCGCCCGGCCCTCGTGGTCCAGGCCGTGTCCGCGGCGGACGTCCAGGCCGCCGTGCGGTTCGCCGCGGAAAGGGAGCTGCCCGTCGGCGTCCAGGCGACGGGGCACGGCATCGCCGCGCCGGCCGACGGCGGCGTGCTGGTCAGCACCAAACGCATGAACGCCGTCGCCGTCGACCCGCGCACGGCCACCGCCCGCGTCGAGGCGGGCGCGCGCTGGCACCAGGTCATCGCCGCCGCCGCCAAGCACGCCCTCGCGCCGCTCAACGGCTCCTCGCACCTGGTCGGCGTGGTCGGCTACACGCTGGGCGGCGGACTCGGGCCGCTCGGCCGCCAGTACGGCTACGCGGCCGACCACGTGATCCGGATGCAGCTCGTCACGGCCGACGGCGTGCTGCGGGACGTGACGGCCGAGCGGCACGGCGACCTGTTCTGGGCCCTGCGCGGCGGCAAGGGCAACTTCGGCATCGTCACCGCGATGGAGTTCGGACTCGTGCCCGTCGAACGGCTCTACGGCGGCGGCATCTACTTCCCCGGCGAACTGGCAGGGCCGCTGCTGCATGCCTGGCAGCGATGGACGGAGACGGTGCCCGAGACGATGAGTTC
Source organism: Streptomyces johnsoniae (assembly GCF_031845565.1). Taxonomy (NCBI): domain Bacteria; kingdom Bacillati; phylum Actinomycetota; class Actinomycetes; order Kitasatosporales; family Streptomycetaceae; genus Streptomyces; species Streptomyces johnsoniae. The sequence goes on from NZ_JAVREV010000007.1 coordinate 144,579, forward strand.
CTCGGTCGCGCTGCTGCGCCTGCCGGACGCGCCCGCCGTGCCCGAGTTCCTGCGCGACCGCCTGGTCGCGCACCTGCGCGTCGCGTTCAACGGCCGGGGCGCGGAAGGCGAACGCCTGGTCCGCCCGCTGCGGGCCATCGGCCCCGCCCTCCTCGACGACGTCGGGGACATGCCGTACTCGGCCGTCGCCGACATCCACCGCGACCCGACCGAGCCGATGCCCTTCCACGAACGCAACATCGTTTTACGCGAGTTGGACGCGAATGCGGTGACGCGCCTGCTGGCGCTCGCCGGGGAAGGCGCCGACTCCACGGACCTGATGGTCGAACTGCGCCACCTCGGCGGCGCCCTCTCCCGCCCCGCGGCCGTGCCCAACGCGGTGGCGGGCCGCGACGGTGCGTTCACCCTCTCCACGCTCTCCCGCCCCGGCGCGCCCGACCGCGTGCTGCACGGGATGGCGCCCTGGAGCACCGGCCGCAGGTACCTCAACTTCCTCGCCGGGCCCGACACGGCCGACGCCGTGCCGGACTGTTTCCCGCCCGCCGCCTACGCGCGGCTCGCGGCCCTCAAGGCGACCTACGACCCGCGCCACCTCTTCCGGCTCGGCCACACCATCCGCCGCGCCGGATGACCGCCGCTCCCGGCCCCGGCCGCAACGCGCCTTCCGCCCGTCCGGCTCGTCCCGCTCGTCCCGCTCGTCCCGCTCATCCAGCTCATCCCGCCCAGCCGCCGGCCGACCAACCGGTGGCGGAAGGACTGCCCGTGTCCACACGTTCCGCCGTGTCCCCCACGGCCGCCCCGCCCCGTTCCGGCTCCCTCAGCGCCAGATCCGCGGGACTGCGCTACGGCGCGCTGTTCGGCCCCGCCGTCTTCGGCGTCACCGCCGCGGGCGTCGCCCTGCCGGACGTCTCCGCCTCGCTCGACGCCACCCCGTCCGCCGTCGCCTGGGTGCTGACCGCCCACGCTCTCGCCCTCGGCGTCGGCACCGCCCTCTTCGGCCGGCTCTCCGACTCCCGCGGCCTGCGCACGTCCCTGCTGCTCGGCTCGCTGGTGCTGGCCGTCGGCGCGGCCGTCTGCCTGCTCGCCCCGAACCTCGGGGTGCTCGTGGCCGGCCGCTTCGTGCTGGCCCTCGGCTCCGGGGCCATGACCTCGGGGGCGGTCACGCTCTCCGCGTCCGCCGAGGCCGCCGACCGGCCCAAGGTGCTCGCCGGGTTCGGGGCCACCATGGCGGTGTTCTCGGCCAGCGCCACGCTCGCCGGCGGGGTGTTCACCGAGTGGGTGACCTGGCGGGTCGCGCTCGTCCTGCCGGCCCTGTCGCTGATCGCCGTCCCGCTGTGCCTGCGCCCCGCCGCCGCCCGGCAGGGCAGCGGCCGACCGCTCGACCTGCCGGGCGCCACCCTGCTCACGGTGGCGGCCACCTCGTTCCTGCTGCTGATCCAGGCGTCCGCGCTGGAGATCGCGGCCGGGCTCGTCGTCGTGCTCGCGGTCGCCCTGGTGCTGTCCGTGGTGCTGCTCGCCCGCCGGGTGCGCACCGTACCGGCCTCGTTCGTGCCCCGGCGTCTGGTGGGCGACAACCTGTACCTGCGCACGGCCGTCACCGGCGTCGGCGTGTACGCCGGCCTGTTCGCCGCCATGTACGCGGTGCCGCAGATCCTGGTGCAGGAGCACGGCTGGAGCGTGCTCGCGGTCGGCACCTGGCTGCTGCCGGGCGCCGTCGTCGGCGCCGTGCTGTCCCGGCTCGCCGGGCGGCTGCCGGCCGCCGGTGGCGGCAGCGTGCTGCTCGCGCTGATCGCCTGCGCGATGGCGGCGACGCTCGCCTCCGCGCTGGGCACGGAGAACGCGGCGCTGCCGGTCATCGGCGCCTCGCTCGGCTTCGCCGCCTTCGCCGTCACCCAGGTCGTGTCCACGGCGCTGATGTCCGCCCGCGTCGAACCGGCCCTGCGCGGCGGCGCGATGGGACTGCTGAACCTCACCTTCTTCGTCGGCGGCGGGGTCGGCAGCGCGACCGCGGGCGCCCTGGCCAAATCCGTCTCGCTGTACACCACGCTCGGCCTCGTGGCGGGCTTCCCGCTGCTGGCCGCGGCGTTCGCCGTGACCCTGACCGGCCACGGCGGCCCCCGCGGCTCGAAGGCGCCTCAGGCGCGCTAGGCGCCGCGGCTGCCGAGCCACCCGACGCGCCCCCCGGACGGCCCGTGCCGCCCGGGGGGCGCCCACGTGCGCGCACGGCGGCGCCCGCGTCCGCCCGGCCGGACCGCGCGGGACCGCCGAAACAGCCGCGATACGACCGCGATAACGCGCGGCCGGACGATAGGGCGCACCGGCATCTTTCACGCGACGGGGAGGCCACAGAACGCCATGTCAGACGCTAAGGACACCGCTTTCGACGCCCACATACGGACGTTGATGGCGTGGCACTTCGAGGAGGAGACGGGCTCCCCGTTCTGGCTCGACAAACGGGCCGGCCTCGGCTTCGACCCGGTCACCGAGGTCGTGAGCGCCGCCGACCTGACCCGCTTCCCCGACGTCAGCGCGGAACTGCGCACCGTACCGGCGCGGGCGCTGATCCCCCGCGCGCTCGCGGACCTGCCGTTCCGCGTCTACGACTCGGGCGGCACCACCGGCTCGCCCAAACGCATCGTGGACAGCGCCGCCCGCTCCCGCATGCTCGCGTGGGCCAGGGAACGGCTGCTCGCCGTCGGCGTGCCGGCCGAGGGCGACTGGCTGCACCTGGCGCCGAGCGGCCCGCACGTGATCGGCTTCGACGTCGCCCGGTACGCGGCGCTCGGCGGCGGCATCTTCTACACCGTCGACCTCGACCCGCGCTGGGTCAAGCGGCTACTGGCCGAGGGCCGTTCCGACGAAGCCGACGCCTACGTCCAGCACCTGCTCGACCAGGCGGAGACGATCCTCGAAACCCAGGACGTCGCGGTGCTCAACAGCACACCGCCGCTCCTGGAGGCGATCTGCGCCAGGCCCCGGCTGCACAAGCTGGTGCGGACACAGGTGCGGGCCATCATCTGGGCCGGCACCTCCATCAGCGCCGAGAGCCTGCGCCAGCTGAACGAGGTCTTCTTCCCCGACACGGCGATCATCGGGATCTACGGCAACAGCCTGATGGGCGTCGCCCCGCAGCGCCCGGCGGCGGCAGGCGACGCGTACCCCTGCGTGTTCGAGGCGCATCCGCGGACCACGCGCCTCCAACTCGTCGACGAGGCCGGCGACCTCGTGCCCTACGGGGCACGCGGGCGGGTGCGCCTGCACCTGATCGCCGAGGAGATGTTCCTGCCCAACGTCCTGGAACGGGACAGCGCCGTGCGGATCGAACCGTCCGCGGGCGGGCACGTCGACGGGCTCGCGGACGTGCAGACCTTCCGGGCACTTGACGACGTGCGCATCATCGAGGGGGTCTACTGATGGGCACCGCACTGTCCCTCGCCATCGACCCCCTCGTCCGCGGCCGTTCCGTGTCGAGCGCCGACCGCGCGCCGCTGCCGAGCGTGCTCGGCGGCGACCTCGCCGACGTCGGCACCGCGCCACGGCTGCTCGCCCTCGCCGCGCTCAACGAGATCAGGGACCTGGCGGACGGCCGCCCCGTCGACGCGGGCCTCCTCACCGAGGCCGCGCGGCTGTTCGCCGAGGACACGGTCGGGGGCGAGACGCCCGGCGCGTACGTGACGCGCGTCGCGCACGCCACCGGGCTGACGGCGACGGCCGTGCGGCAGGCCGTGCACGACCTCGTCACCGAGATCGCGGAACTCCCCGCCACCACCGCGGCCGAACTGCCGCCCACCGGGCTCGGCGACGGCTTCGCCACCCGCTGGGTGCCGCGCGGACGCGTCTTCACCGCAGTCATGGCCAGCAACCACCCCGCGCCGAACGCCGCCTGGGTGCAGGCCCTGTTCCACGGCTACAGCGTGCTGATCAAGCCCGGCAGCCGGGACCCGTTCACCGCGCTGCGGCTGCTGCGGGCGCTGCTCGCCGCCGGTCTGCCGCCCGCGAAGGCCGCGTTCCTGCCCTGCTCGCGGGCGACCGGCGAGTTTCTGCTCGGTGCGGCCGACCGCGGCATCGTCTACGGCGGCGACCAGGCCGTGCGGAAGTGGCAGGGCCGCGCCTCCGTCGCCGTCCGCGGCCCCGGGCGCACCAAGGCCGTGCTGGACGCGGACCTCGACGACGCGGTGCTCGGCCATCTGGCGCGCTCCGCCTCGGTCGACGGCGGCACCCGCTGCACCAACCTGTCGGCGGTGCTCACCACCCGCCCGGTCGCGCGGGTCGCCGACCGGCTCGCCGAGCGGCTCAGCGCCCTGCCCTCGCTGCCCGCGACCGACGGGAACGCCACGCTGCTGGTCGCCGACCGGGCCAGGGGCGAGCAGATCCGCGCCCGCCTGGCCGAGCTGCGCACCGAACTCACCGACCACAGCGCCCGGTTCGAGCCGGGCGGCACCGTGGTCCCGTTGCCGGACGGTTCGGTACTACTGCGCCCCGTCGTGCTGTCCGCGGACCGCGCGGACCACCCGGCGGTCGGCACCGAGCTGCCGTTCCCGTTCGTCGTGGTCGCGCCGTGGTCACCGGCGGACGGCATCGCGCCGCTGCGCGACTCCCTGGTGCTCAACCTGCTGACGGACCGGGAGGAGCTGGTCGACGCGGCGCTGCGCGAGCCGAGCGTCCGCAAGGTGACGCGCGGCACGGTCCTGCCGTGGACCGCGGTCCCCGGCATCCCGCACGACGACAACTACACCCAGTTCCTGCTGGAGCCGAAGGGCGTGGTGGCGGCGCGCGAGCCGGCCACCCGCCCCTGAAGAAGGGTTGACCCCATGCACCTCAACAGGCATCTGAACAGGCGCGAGATGGTCGCGGGTGTCGCCGGAACGGCCCTGGTGGCCGCCGCGGCGGCCACCCCGCTGGTGGTGGGCGACGGCGGTGCGGACGTACACGCCGCCCACGGCGGTGGTGAGGACGCCGGAGACCACCCGGGCGCGGGCGCCGGCGCGTACGTCGAGGAGTACCAGGGCCGCACCATCAGAGTCGTTCCCGAGGCCGAGGGCGGCGGCGTCTTCATCGACGACCGGCCGTTGCACCTGATGAAGTTCGCCGACGACGCGTACCTCAGCTCCATGTGCCACTACGAGATGGCGCCCACCCCGCTGCACGCCGCCCGCCGGGCGGTCGAGGAGCTGCGCGGCGCGGCGCTGCTGCCGTCCGGGCACCACGGCACCCACATCACGGTCGTCTGACGCCCCGGTCGAAAGGGAGGCCCCCATGGTGCACATCCGCAAGAACCACCTGAACATGAGCCGCGAGGAGAAGCGGCGCTTCGTGCACGCGGTGCGGGAGATCAAGCGGCGCGGCATCTACGACCGTTACGTGGACCTGCACATACGGATCAACTCGCGGGACTACCTCGACAAGGAGACCGGGAAGCGGCTCGGCCACATCAACCCCGGCTTCCTGCCCTGGCACCGCGAGTACCTGATGCGCTTCGAACGGGAGTTGCAGCGCGTCGACCCGCGCGTCACCCTGCCCTACTGGGACTGGACGACCGACCACGGCGAGGACTCGCCGCTGTGGGACGAGGAGTTCATGGGCGGCAACGGGCGGCCGGGCGACCGGCGGGTGATGACCGGCCCGTTCGCCCGCGACAACGGCTGGGTGCTCAACATCAGCGTGATCCCGGTCGGGGACGAGAACCCGGCGCTGAACGGCAACTACACGCACGACGACCGCGACTACCTGGTGCGCGACATGGGGACCCTCACCGACGTGCTGCCCACGCCGCGGGAACTGGACGAGACGCTCGCGCTCCCGGTCTACGACTGCGCCCCGTGGAACCACACCGCGGGCGGCGAGGCCCCGTACAACAGCTTCCGCAACCACCTGGAGGGCTACACCAAGTTCCCCTGGGAGCCGAAGGTGGGCAAGCTGCACGCCGCCGGGCACGTCTGGGTGGGCGGCCACATGATGTACATCGGCTCGCCCAACGACCCGGTGTTCTTCCTCAACCACTGCATGATCGACCGCTGCTGGGCGCTGTGGCAGGAACGGAACCCCGACGTGCCGCACTACCTGCCGCTGACCGACACGCGGGACGTGCCGGACCTGCACACGCCGCTGGGGCCCTGGCACACGAAGACGCCGGCCGACCTCATCGACCACACCCGGTGGTACCGCTACGACGCGTAGCGCGCCGCGGCGGGGCGGGCGGGCTGTGCCGACCACGGCCCGCCCGGCTCCGCCGCTCCCCAACTTCTCCCGAAGCCGATGGAGTTGCCATGCTGCCTCTTCGCCGCGGACACGTCCGCGCGGCCCTCGCGGCCGCCACGGCCCTGCTGCTGACCGCCTCCGCCGCCTGCGGTCCCGGGGGCGGCGGAGCCAGCGGAGGCGACCCGGACGACCTCGACCTCGGGGTCATCCCCATCATCGACGTCGCCCCGATCCGGCTCGGCATCGAGCAGGGCTTCTTCGCGGAGGAGGGCCTGACCGTCAGCATGACGGAGTCCCAGGGCGGCGCGGCCATCGTGCCCGCGGTCACCAGCGGGAGCCTCGACATCGGGTACTCCAACATCGTCAGCCTGCTGCTCGCCAGGAGCCAGGACGTGCCGGTGCGCATGGTGTCGGTGGGCGCCCGCGCCTCGGCGGACGCGCTCGACGACGGGTCGGGGCAGCTGATGACCGCGGACCCCGGCCTGACCGACGTCGCGGACCTGCGCGGCGGAACGGTCGCGGTCAACACCCTCCTCGGCATCAACGAGGTCGCCGTCCGGACGGGCCTGACGCGGCACGGTCTCTCGGGCGATGACGTGTCGCTGGTCGAGGTGCCCATCCCCAATATGCCGGCCGCCCTGGCGGCCGGCGACGTGGACGCCGCCATGCTCAGCGAGCCGTTCATCACGATCGCCGAAGGGCAGGGGGCGCACGCCGTCCCCGTGAGCTACGCGGCGATGGGGCAGGGGCTGCCGATCGCCGGCTGGTTCACCTCGGAGAGCTTCGCCGCGGAACACCCCGACGTCGTCGACCGGTTCGCGACGGCGTTGGAACGGTCCCTGCGGTACGCCGAGGAGCACCCCGACGAGGCGCGGGCCGTCCTGGACGACTACCTGGACCTGGCGGAGGGCGTGAGCGCCCAGGTCACCCTGCCCGGTTGGGACCCGCGCACCGACGCGGCGGAGCTTGAGGACCTGGCGCGGCTGACCACCGAGGCGGGCCTGATCGAGAACACGGACCCGCTGGACGGACTGCTGGCTCCCTGAGCCCCGTCCCCGACGTGGGAGTTGACGCGATGACGTGGTATCCGCACCGCAGCATCCGCGCGGTGCCAGACGGACTGCTAGGCCCGCTGGGCCTGCTGCTGTGCGCGGGCCTGCTGGAGGCGGCCCCGCGGCTCGGTCTCGTTCCGGCCGCGTACCTGCCGCCCCTGAGCGAGACGGCCGCCGCGCTGGCCGACGAGGCGGCCGGCGGCGCGTTCTGGAGCGCGCTGGCCGACACGCTCCGCGGCTGGGGGTACGGGCTGGCCGTCGCCGCGGCGGCGGGCGTGGTGCTCGGCCTGGTCATCGGCGGCGCGGCGCCGCTGCGCAGGGCCACGGCCTCCACGATCGAGTTCCTGCGGCCGATCCCCTCGGTCGCGCTGGTGCCGCTCGCGGTCCTGCTGTACGGCACCGGGCAGACGTCCACGCTGCTGCTCGTGGTGTACGCCTCGGTGTGGCCGGTGCTGCTCCAGGTGCTGGCCGGGGTGCGGGACGTCGACCCGGTGGCGCGGGACACGGCGGCCGGCTTCCGGCTGTCCTGGTGGCTGCGGCTGCGCCACCTGGTGTGGCCGACGGCCCTGCCGTTCCTGATGACGGGGCTGCGGCTCGCCGCCTCGGTGGCGCTGATCCTGGCCGTCACCGCCCAGTTGGTCATCGGCGCCCCCGGGCTCGGGCGGGAGATCGCGCGGGCCCAGGCCGCGAACGCCGTGGACCGCATGTACGCCCTGGTCGTGGTGACCGGGCTGCTCGGCGTGGCCGTCAACGCGGGCGCGCGGGCACTGGAGCGGCGCGTGCTGTTCTGGCACGCCTCGGTGCGGAAGGAGGCGGCATGAGGATGCTGGCCGCGGGCGCCGTGCGGCTCGCCTACCTGCTGGGGCTGCCCGCGGCGCTGCTCGCGCTGTGGGGCGTGGTGACCGCGGGCGACCGGTACCTCTACTATCCGCCGCTGAACGAGATCGCCGCCGCGTTCGGCGAGACATGGTTCTCCACGCGGCTGGCCGATGACGTCCTGCCCAGTCTCGGGCGGCTGGCGGCCGGTTACTCGGGCGCGGTGCTCGCGGGCGTCGCGCTCGGCGTGCTGCTCGGCTCCCGCCCGCGGCTGCGGGCGCTGTCGGAGCCGGCGCTCGAGTTCTGCCGCGCCCTGCCGCCGCCGGTGCTGATCCCGGTGCTCATGCTGGTGGCGGGCATCGGCGACACCATGAAGATCACGGTGATCGTCACCGGCGCGGTGTGGCCGGTGCTGCTGAACACGGTGCAGGGCGTCAGGTCGGTGGACGAGATCCTGGCCGACACGGCGCGCTGCTACGGGCTGACGGGGGCCGCGCGGCTGCGCCGCCTGGTGCTGCCCGCGGCGAGCCCGGCGATCGTCACCGGCATGCGGCAGGCGCTGTCCATCGCCCTGATCCTCATGGTGATAGGCGAGATGTTCGCCAGTTCCAGCGGACTCGGCTTCGCCATCGTCCAGTTCCAGCGCGGCTTCGCCATCCCGGAGATGTGGAGCGGGATCTTCCTGCTCGGGCTCGTCGGGTTCGGCCTCTCGCTGCTGTTCGGCCTGTTCGAGTCCAGGGTCCTCGGCTGGTACCGGGGGCTGCGGAATGCCACACGAGGAGAGTGACGAGGAGAGTGACCAACGAAGTCATGACCACACAAGCGCGCGTATCGCCGCCCGCCGCCCCCGCGCGGCGGGGGCGCCTTGAGGTCGAGGGCCTGGCCAAGACATACCGGGGGAAGCGGCGGACCTTCGAGGCCGTGCGCGACCTGACGTTCACCGTCGAGGCGGGCGAACTGGCCTGCGTCGTCGGCCCGTCGGGCGCCGGGAAGACCACGCTGCTGCGCTGCATCGCCGGGCTGCTGCCGCCGAGCGCGGGCGCGGTGCGGCTGGGCGGCGAGCCGGTGCTCGCGCCGCCGCCCGGCATGGCGGTGGTCTTCCAGGAGTACGCGCGCAGCCTGTTCCCCTGGCTGACGGTCGCGCAGAACGTCGAACTGCCGCTGCGGCAGAAGAAGTTACCGAAGGCCGCCCGCCACGGCCTGGTCGAACGTTCCCTCGCGGCCGTCGGCCTGGCCGACGTGCCTGACGCCCATCCGTGGCAGCTGTCCGGGGGCATGCAGCAGCGGGTGGCCATCGCCCGCGCCCTCGCCTACGAGCCGGACGTGCTGCTGATGGACGAGCCGTTCGCCGCCGTGGACGCCCAGACCCGCGCCGAGCTGGAGGACCTGACCCGGTCGTTGTGGCACGAGCTGCGCATGACCGTGCTGTTCGTCACGCATGACATCGACGAGGCCGTCTACCTCGGCGAACAGGTGCTGGTGCTGTCCGCCTCGCCGACCGTCGTGCTGGACAGCGTCGCCGTCGACCTGCCCGCGCGGCGCGAGCAGCTGGCCACCCGCGCTCTGCCCCGGTTCGCCGAACTGCGCGCCGAGGTCTTCACGTTGATCCAGCGGGCCAAGACCTACCACACCGCGCCGCCGGCCGGGGAGGCGCGGGCGTGACGCCCGCGCCGGACGGGGACGTGCTGGCGGGGACGGTGGCCGAGCTGACCTGGGGCGAGGTGGCGCGGGCCGCCCGGGAGGGCGCGGTGCTGCTGTGGGCGTTCGGCGTGATCGAGCAGCACGGCCCGCACCTCCCGGCCGGGACCGACGTCTACCTGCCGAGCGCCTGGCTGCGCGCGGTCCGCGTCCTGCTGGCGGAACGGGGCGTGCGGGCGCTGATCGTGCCGCCGTACTACTGGGGCGTCAACGTCGTGTCCGCGGGCTTCCCCGCCTCCTGGAGCGTCAGACCCGCGGTGATGACGGAGGTCATGGCCGACGTGTTCGCGGGCCTTGCGGGCGACGGGTTCCGGCACGTCTTCTGCTTCTCGGGGCACGGTGACGCGCTGCACAACAGGACCGTCCACGCGGGGGTGCTGGCCGGGCGCGAACGCTGCGGTGTGGACGCCACGTTCGTGATGGAGCCCGGCCTCGCCGACCGTCTCGGCCCCGCGCCCGGCGACCCGGCCGTCACGGTGCTGCCGCCGACCGCCGCGCCCGCCCGCGGCGGGCCGCCCGATCTGCACGCCGGGCGGGAGGAGACATCGCTGATGCTGGCCGGGCGGCGGGACCTGGTGCGCACCGCGCTCCTGGCCGGGCTGCCGCCCACCGATCTGGGACCGCGGGAGGTGGCCGCCTGGCGGCGCGGCCACGAACACGCCCGCAGCGTCACCCCGGACGGCTACCTCGGCGACCCGGCGGCGGCCTGCGCCGCGCACGGGCGCACCGTGGCCGCGGACGCCGCGGAACGGGCCGCGCACGCCATCACGGAACGCCTGCGCCGCGCGGCGGCCTAGGGTCCGTCTGCGGGTCCGTCTGCGGGTCGTCTGCGAAGGGACGTCCGTTCAGCGGACATGTGCAAGGGCTCCGGACTGCTCGTTGTCCGGGGCCCTTCCGTATGTCCGCCGCCGGTGCGGGGCGTTCATGCGGTGATGCGGGCACGATGCGGGCATGGTGCGGTAGGGAAACGGGCACGATACCGGGCTCCCGCAAGCTCGTCGCAACGAATCGGAAGCAACGGTGCGACGAGCGGAGGCGGCATGGTGGCGCTGAGGGCCGGGAGCGCGGGCGAGGTGGTGGTGCAGAAGTACGGCGGCAGTTCGCTGGCCACCGGCCACCAGCTGGAGAACGTGGCCCGGCGCGTGGCCGCCGCGGCCGGCGCGGGCCGCCGGGTGGTCACGGTGGTGTCCGCCCGCGGCGACACCACCGACGACCTGCTCGACCTGGCCGGGAGCATCAACCCCCGGCCGCGCGGCCGGGAACTCGACCAGCTGCTCGCCACCGGGGAGACCGCCTCCGCCTCGCTGGTCGCGATGGCACTCCAGCGCATCGGCCGGCCGGCCACCGCGCTGACCGGCGCGCAGAGCGGCATCCTGGTCAGCGGCCCGCACGGCCTTGGCACCATCGTGGCGATCGACACCGAACGCGCCGGCCGCCTGCTCGACGCGGGCGAGGTCGTCGTGGTCGCCGGGTTCCAGGGGCTCACCGCCGAGGGCGACACCATCACGCTGGGCCGCGGCGGCTCGGACACCACCGCCGTGGCGCTCGCCGCGGAACTCGGCAGCCGCCACTGCGAGATCTACACCGACGTGCAGGGCGTGCTCACCGCGGACCCGCGGGTGGTGCCCGCCGCCCGGGTGCTGCCCACCGTCGACATCGACGTCATGGCCGAGATGGCGTTCGCCGGGGCGCGGGTCATGCACGCGCGCGCCGTTGAACTCGCCGCCCTCTACGGCATCGACATCCACGTCGGCGGCTCCGCGGCCCGCGATATCGGCACCCGCATTCTTCACAGGGACGGAGAGGACATGCTAGAAGCAAGGGCCGCCGTCGTGGCGGTCGTCCACGAGGCCGACGTGGCCCGGGTCACGTTCACCAGCGCCGCCGACCGGGGCGATCCGGCCCCCGCGGTCTTCGACATCCTCGCCAGGCAGGCCATCCCGGCCGATATGGCGACCGTCACCAGGACGCCGGGCGGGGACATGTCCGTCGGGGTGACCGTCGGCCGCGCCCATACGCCGGCCGTCCGGCACTGGTTCACCGCACTGGCCGGGCCGGCGGGCGGCGTGGACGTCGACGAGCACCTCGCCAAGGTCTCCATCGTCGGCAAGGGGCTGCTGAGCCGCCCGCAGTACGCCTCCAGAATGCTCAACTCCCTCACCGGTACGGGCATCGGCGCGCGCCTGCTGTCCGCCTCCCAGCTGCGGGTGTCGGTCACGGTGCCGAACGGCGATTCGGTGCGCGCCGTCCGGCTGCTGCACACCGAGTTCGGCCTCGACGCCGGAACGGACACGGAGCACCGTCACCTCTCCCACCAGCCATGACCCGGGGAAGCCAGATGATCAACAACACTTCGTTCGCCAGACGGCTCCGCCTGCAACGGCTGCACCACCACGACCCGGAACGGCTGTTCGTCGTGCCGCTGGACCACTCCCTCACCGACGGGCCGCTGACCCCGTCGGGGCGGCTGAACGCGCTGGTCGGCCAGCTCGCCGCGCACCACGTGGACGCGGTGGTCCTGCACAAGGGCGCCCTGCGGCACGTCGACCCCGAGTGGTTCACCCGCACGTCGCTGATCGTGCACCTGAGCGCGAGCACCGCGCACGCGCCCGACCCGGATGCCAAGTACCTCGTGGCGAGCGTGGAGGAGAGCCTGCGCGCGGGCGCCGACGCGGTCAGCGTGCACGTGAACCTCGGTTCCGCGGGCGAGCGGCAGCAGATCGCGGACATGGCCGCCGTCGCGGACGCGTGCGACCGGTGGAACGTGCCGCTGCTCGCCATGGTCTACCCGCGCGGGCCGAGGATCGACGACCCGCGGTCGCCCGCCCTCGTCGCCCACGCGGTGCAACTGGCCGCCGACCTCGGCGCCGACCTGGTCAAGACCCCGTACGTCGGCTCGGTCGCCGGCATGGCGGCGATCACCGGCACGGCCCCCATCCCCGTGGTCGTGGTCGGCGGGCCCCGCAACCAGGACGAGGCGCAGACGCTCGCCTACGTCGAGGACGCGCTGCGCGGCGGCGCCGTCGGCGTGGCCATGGGCCGCAACGTCTTCCAGGCCCCTGACCCGGGCGCCATGGCGGACAAGCTCTCCGACCTCATCCACCAGAAGGGCGCGGCGCTGCCCGCCGGTGCCGCCGGTACCGCCGGGCGGGCCGTGGCGGCCTGAGCCGCGCCCTCGCAGCCCCGCAACCCCGCGCCCCCGCACCCCCGCACCCCCGCAAAGCCCAGTGATCCCGCACACCATCCGAGGAGTTCTTCCGTGAAGCTCAGCTGGCTCGACATCCGTTCCCTCGGCGACGCCCGTGACGCCATCCTCCAGGAGGCGCTGCACCACCGGGTCGAGGCCGTCGTCTCCGACGACCCGGCGGACCTGAAGGACCTGCCGCCCACCGTGACGAAGGTGCTGTTCCCGCAGGGCAAGCCGCTGCCCGAGGACTTCGGGGACGTCTCGGTCGTCATCGTGGACCCGGCGCGGCACGGCACCACCCCGGCCGAGCTGGCCGCACGCCACCCGGACCTGGAGTTCGGGCGGTTCGTGGAGATCATCGACGCGCCGACGCTGGAGGACGCCTGCGTGTCGGCGCGCACCGAGAAGTGGAGCCTGCTGCTGTTCCGCGACCCCACGAAGATCCCGCTGGAAATCGTGATCGCCGCGGCGGCCCGCGCCGAGGGCTCCCTCATCACCGTCGCCAAGGACGTGGAGGAGGCCGAGATCATCTTCGGCGTGCTGGAGCACGGCGCGGACGGCGTGATGATGGCCCCGGGCGCGGTCGGTGACACCGCGGCGCTGAAGCGCGCCGCGCAGGCCGAGGTGCCGGACCTCGACCTGGTCGAGCTGCGGGTGGTGGACACCGCCCACGTCGGCATGGGCGAGCGGGCCTGCGTCGACACCTGCACGTACTTCCGCGAGGACGAGGGCATCCTGGTCGGCTCGCACTCCAAGGGCATGATCCTGTGCGTCAGCGAGACGCACCCGCTGCCGTACATGCCGACCCGCCCGTTCCGCGTCAACGCCGGTGCGGTGCACTCGTACACGCTGGGGACCGACGAGCGCACCAACTACCTCAGCGAGCTGAAGACCGGCAGCAAGGTGACGGCCGTCGACATCAAGGGCCGCACCCGTCTGGTGACGGTCGGCCGGGTCAAGATCGAGTCCCGGCCGCTCATTTCGATCGACGCCGAGGCGCCCGACGGCCGGCGGGTCAACCTGATCCTTCAGGACGACTGGCACGTGCGGGTGCTCGGCCCCGGCGGCGTGGTCCTCAACAGCACCGAACTGAAGCCGGGCGACACGGTGCTGGGCTACCTGCCAAAGGAGGACCGGCACGTCGGCTACCCGATCGCCGAGTTCTGCCTGGAGAAGTAGCGCCCCGCTCCGCCGGGCGGCCGGTGGGCCGCCCGGCGGCGCGGCACGCGCCCGGCCTCCGCGTCACCCGCGGTGGGTCCAGGCGTCGCGGACGGTCTGCTCGACCCGGTTGCCCGCCGCGTCCGCCGCGGTGACGCGCAGGGTCACGGCCGCGTCCCCGTCGACGCCGTGGGGGCGCCGCAGCGTTGCGTCGAACGCGTTGCCGCCGCGCGGGCGCACCCGGACGGCGTCGGCGAACGTCTCGCCGCCGTCCCACGACGCGGCGACCTCCACGCTCACGCCGCGCGGCGCGGCCAGCCCGTCCTGGTGGCGGACCGTGATGCCGACGATGTGGGTGCGGGCGGGGCGCACCGCGTTGTGCGCGTCGGCGCCGGTGGCGTAGTCGAGTTGCAGCAGCGGCAGGAGCGTCTCCTCCTGCGCCGTGTCCGAGGAGAAGCGCCAGGACGTTTCGGTTCTGGTGCCGAACTCCCAGGTGGCCGCGGTGCGTTCGGTGGTGAGGTCGAGCCGGTAGTCGGCCTCGCCCGGTGCCACGTCGAACGCGGCCCGCCCGGAGTCGGCGGTGCCCGCCTCCTCGCCGTCGCGGTACAGCGCCGCGGTGACACGGTCGCCCGACCTGGCGCGGCCGGCGTGGCCGTCCGAGTCGGTGAACTCCGGGATGTCCAGGCGCAGCGCGTCGCCGGTGCGCACCGAGGGCTCGCCCGTGCCGCGCGGGATGGCGGGCCTGACCACGGAGGCGGTCCAGCGTTCCGTGCCGGAGTCCCGCGCGTCGTAGGTGCGTTGCGCGCCGCGCGGGGCGAACCCGGTGACCGGCTGGTCGTAGAACCCGGACAGCGCGTGGTGCACGTAGTGCTGCCAGACGGTGTCGCCGGTGCTGATGTACTCGGTCCGGGTGGTGCCGGTGGGCACCTCGCGCGGCGAGTCCGGCATGGCGATGCCCTGGTGCGGGCGCCAGCTGATGCGCTGGGCCGAGCCCCAGGCGGCGCTGCCCGCCTCGGTGTAAGTGACGGACACCCGCGCGGTGTTGCGGTCGGTGACGGTGTGCACGACGCGTTCGGGGATGCGGTCGGCCGAGGTCTGCATCACGTCGTAGAGGTAGGGGCTCTCCGCGGTGCCGGAGAACGTGACCCTGGTGCGGCGATCGGCCGCCCGGTCCAGCAGAGCCGTGCCGTGCGCGTGGCCGACCCGCACGACGGGCAGGGCGAACACGTTGCCGTTGGGGCGCCAGCGAGTCCAGTGGCCCTGGCCGGGGGCCGCGACGATCATCAGCCCCTTCGCCCCGGCCTCCGCGGCCCGCTCGGCCAGCGACGCGTAGCCGCCGCCCGGTTCGCCGCGGACGACGGCGAGCCGGCCGCGCACGTCGGAAAAGTCGGGTTCCGGCCCCTCGCCCGCGTCGGCGACGACGAGCCGGTCGCTGCCGCGGCCGAACAGCGGGGCGGCCGACAGGTAGTAGGGGTCAAGGTCGAGCCGGGAGCCGGGCACATCGGCCTCAAGCACGGGCGCGACCAGCTGCCAGCGGGAGGCGAACTCGAACGCGCCCGCGCCGACGGTCCTGGTCGGGGTCACCATCAGCCGGGCGGAGCCGATGGGCTGGGTGAAGGAGTGCGTGAAGTCGTGCCCGTCGTAGTGCCGGTAGTACTGGTAGTTCATCCAGCTGCGCTGCTCGGCGGGGCGGGGCGTGCGGATCTCCACGGGGGTGCTGCGGCTGAGGTCGAGGGTCACCTCGGTGTCCGCGGCGACCTCCACCTCGGGCAGCACGCCGAGGTACACCTCGCTGATGTTGTCCGCGCCGCGGGCGTTGGCCGTGTCGCTGATCAGGTAGGTGCCCTCCTCCACCTCGGCGCTGGGCGTGCGCCCGGTGGTGTCGGGGGCGATGAAGCCGTCCGGGCCCCAGATCAACGGCCAGGCGCCGGGCACCCGTTCGCCGTCGGGGCCGATGACGGTGGGGGTGAGCGTGTGCACGGGCCCGTTGACGTTCATGCCCAGTGTGGTGTGCACGGCGGTGCCGTCGTCGGCGGTGGCGGTCAGGTAGCCGTAGTAGTCGCCGCGTTCCGCCTGCCGCGGCTCCGCGGTCAGCGTCACCTCGGCGGTACCGCCCGCGGGCACGTCCACGGTGTCGCGGTCCGGCGTCAGGGCCGCGGCGTCCAGGGGACGCCCGCCGGTGGTCTCCAGGGACAGGGCGAGGTCCAGGGTGACGGGCGCGTCGGAGGTGTTGGTGTAGCGGACGGCCGTCTCGCGCGGCGCGTCCCCGCCGTTCTCCTCGGTGCCCTGGGTGAACGGGCCGAGGGCGGCGGTGCCGGTGGCGGCCAGGCCGCCGGTGACGGCCGCGGCGACGTCGGCGCGCCCGCCGCCCTGCTCGTTCACGGCGGTGCCGGGCACGAGCGCGGAGGTGCTGATCAGCGCGTCCTTGAGCCGGTCCGCGGTCCAGTCCGGGTGCCGCTGCGCGAGCAGGGCGGCGGCGCCCGCGATGTGCGGGGCGGCCATCGACGTTCCCGAAGCGGAGGTGTAACGGGCGTCCACCGGCTGCCCCATGGCGGTGCCCTCGGCGCGGGCCGCGACGATGCCGACGCCGGGCGCGGTCAGGTCCGGTTTGACGGCGCCGTCGCCGACGCGCGGCCCGCGGCTGGAGAACGGGGCGAGCGCGTCGTCGCGGTCCACGGCCCCGACGGTGAGGGCCGCGTCGGCCGAGCCCGGCGAGGAGACGGTGGAGCGGCCGTTCTCGCCGTCGTTGCCCGCCGAGACCACGAACAACGTGCCGGTGGCGGCGGTCAGTTCGTCGACGGCGCGGCTGAGCGGGTCGGTGCCGTCGCTCGGCCCCGCGGAGCCCAGGCTCATGTTGACGATGTCGGCGCCCTCGGCCGCGGCCCACTCCATGCCCGCGATCACGGCCGACTCGCTGCCCAGGCCGTCGTCGCCCAGCACCTTGCCGATGAGCAGGTCGGCGGCGGGCGCCACGCCGCGCCTGCTGCCGTCGCCCGCCGCGCCCGAGCCGCCGAGGGTCGCGGCGACGTGCGTGCCGTGGCCGAACGCGTCCCCGGTGCCGGAACCGCTGCCGGAGAAGTCGCGGCTGTCGGTGATCCGCCCGGCCAGGTCGGGGTGTCCGGCGTCGGCGCCGGTGTCGAGGACGGCGACGGTGACGCCGCTGCCGTCGTAGCCGGCCGACCAGGCGCCGGGCGCGTTGATCTGCCCTGTGCTGCGGTCGAGAACCGGGCTCACCCGGCCGTCGAGCCGCAGGCGCGGGGCCGCGCCCGCATCGCGCGCCCCGCCGTCCGGCGGGCCGAACTCGGCCCAGAACGCGCCGAGGTCCCCGGTACCGATGCGCAGCGAGGTGGCGTCGATGCTGTGCAGCCGGTGGGAGGGCTCCCCGGGATCGTGCAGCGCGGCGAGGGCGTCGGCCTCGGCCGCCGAAACGCCCTCGCCGCGGGTCACCAGCAGCGGCAGGCTGTCGGTGCGGGCGGTGTCGTAGCCCTGCTCGATCAGGCCGGTGACGTCGAAGAGTCCGGCGTCGACCGTGCCGTCGAGTACCAGGGGGCGGGCGTCGGAAGGGAGGACGGTCAACCGGCCGTCGCGTTCGATCTGCTCGAAGTGGAGGTGCTCGCGGCCAGGGCCCGGCGTGACGGAGGCGACCTGCCGACCGTCACCCGCGTCGACGAGGGTCACCATGTCGCCCGTGATCAGCGGAACTTCGGCCGTCGCCCCGGCCGTCTCGCCGACCGGGGCGGCGGGTTCGCCGCCGGGCGGCGGGGGGCCTTCGGCCGGCCGGGCCGAGGCCGGCAGGGCGCCACCGGCCGCGAGCAGCAGCCCCGTTGACATCGCCGCCAGCAGGCGGGCAGTCCATCTCTTATGCCTCACGCGCTCTCACCTTTCGTTCACAGGCCAGAATCCGGGCGCCCGGACGGGGTGTCACGCTTTCCGGATGGCGCAGTAGCGACATGTCGCCATTGCGACAGGCGGGACGTCCGGTGACCGATTCGGTGATAATGCGGGCGGGAGGCACGATGCTGGAGGCGGCAGGGCTGACAACGGACGAGGAGGCCGTCTACCGGGAGCTGGTGGCGGTCGACGCGGCGACGCCGGACGACATCGCGGGCAGGACCGGGCTCACCCCCGCCTGTGCCGAACGTCTGCTCGCGGGTCTTGAACGCCGCGGCATGGTCATCAGGGCGGGCCGCACGCCGGCCCGCTACACGGCCAGCCCGCCGGACGTGGCGCTGCTGCCGCACCTGCGGCAGCGCGCGGAGGCGCTGGAACAGGCCAGGGCCGCGGTGACCGACCTGCTGGAGACCTACCGCGGCACGCGGCGGCGGGACGACGCCGCGCAGCTGATCGAGGTGGTCACCGGAGCGGCGGCGCTGCGGCAGCGGCTGCGCCAGCTCCAGAGCAGCGCGCGCCACGAGACGCTGTGGTTCTGCAAGGCGCAGTACGTGGCGATGCCGTCGGGCAGCAACACCGCGGAGTACGACGCGCTGGCGCGCGGGGTGCGCTACCGGGTGCTGTACGAGCGGGCGTTCTTCGAGGACGCCGGCGCGGTGGACAACGTGGTGGCCGGGGTGCGGGCGGGCGAGGACGCCAGGTCCGTTCCCCAACTCCCGCTGCGCATGGCGATCGTGGACCGGCGGCTGGCGTTGTGCCCGCTGGTGCCCGGCGGCCCGCACGGCAGCCCGCAGGAGCCGACGGCCGCGCTGCTGCGGGACAGCAGTCTGCTGCACGCCCTGCTCGCCCTGTTCGAACGCTACTGGGCCGACGGCGTACCGCTCGCGGTGAGCGCGTCCGGCACGGTCACGGTGCCGGAGGGGGTGGCGGAGGGGACGCCGCTGTCGGAGGACGACCAGCACCTGTTGTCCCTGCTGGTGGCGGGGGTGGCCGACAAGGCGATAGCGAGCCAGCTCCGCCTGAGCAGGCGCACGGTACAGCGCCGCGTCCAGCACCTGATGCGCCTGACCGGCGCGGCCAGCCGCATGCAACTGGCCTGGCTGGCAGGCCGCAAGGGCCTGATCTGAGACCCGCCCCCAGCCTGCCCTGTTGCCGCAACGCCGCAACGCCGTACCGCCGACCGCCTGTTCCGGATCGGACCCGGCTCGGCACCGCCCGCGGCTCAGCCGCTGCGCCGTGACTCAGGGAACGCGGGGGCGCGCGGTGCCGCGCTCGGTGAAGGGGGCGCGTAGCACTTCGGTGAACAGCTTGCCAGCCGACCTTGATGAGGTCGCGCACGGTGTGCGACGGCACCCGGCGACGCGCACCCCTGCGTGTTCCAGCCGCACCCGCCTGGTGACGGTCGCCGGGTCAAAGATCGACCAGCCTCGCTGAACTCGTGCGCCGTCACGGCCTGCGTTGGGTGTCATCGACGACCGGCGCGATTCGCCGCGACCGGGTCAGTCTGATGGCCGGAGTACGCCGTTGCCGTCACTTGTGGCGGAGAGGCACGTCCATGGCGCGATCCAGGATCGGCGCGAGCGCTTGGGGCCGGTCGGTTGAGGTCCATGCGGTCAACGCCGCCTCCACGCAACCCAGGGCCGCGGCGATCAACGCATGAGCACGCGGGTCGGAACGATCGGCCGGGTCGGCGTCGAGGCGACGCGCGACCTCAGGCTGGAGCAGCCCGTGCCACCGTGCGTTTTTCTCCCGATGCCGGGCAGCCAGCACCGGAGTATTCATGATGAGGCGAGTCAGGGACCGAACTCGCTCATCGTGGGCTTCATAGTGCTCGATCAGCGGATCGAGCGCACGTCGCATCGCGACCCAGGGTGCTTCGCTGAGCGGACGAGCGGCCAGCGTGTCGCGTAGTCGCTCACCTGAGTCAAGTGCTGCACCGAGAACCGCATCTTCCTTACTGGGGAAGTACCGGAAGAACGTGCTGCGGGATACCTCGGCAGCCGCACAGATGTCATCAATGGTTGTCGCCTCGTAGCCGCGCTCAAGGATCAGGTCCTGGACGACCGCGGCCACCTCGGCGCGCATGACCTCGCGCGCTCTCGCCCGGACACCACCAGCAGCGTGCTTCGCTCCCATACCCAAAGGGTACTACACTCCAGAAGTGGTACCGTGTCTCACATGCGTGACCGAGTCCCACCTGGAGAGCGGATGAACGACGACATCAAGGGCAGTAGCAAGGTGATCGTGATCACCGGAGCGAGCGACGGCATCGGCGCCACCGCCGCTCGCCTGCTGAATCAGCGTGTGCACGAGGTGATCGTCGTCGGGCGCTCGCCGCGGAAGACGGCAGCCGTGGCGGCAGAACTCGGCGTGAACCACTTCGTCGCCGACTTCGCTCGGCTGGACGATGTACGCAAGCTCGCGGCCGACCTCGACGCCGCCTACTCGCGCATCGATATCCTCGCCAACAATGCCGGTGGCGTGTTCGGCGATCCCGTCAGGACCGTCGACGGCTTCGAGAAGACGTTCCAGATCAACCACCTCGCGGCGTTCCTTCTCACCTCCCTGCTCATGGACAAACTGGTCGCGTCGCGTGCAACAGTGATCCAGACCACGACATTGCACGGCGGCAACGTCCGCAAGCTCGACTTGGACGATCTCAACTCCGACGGCAATCTCAACCCGATCCGCGCCTACAACGCCGCGAAGCTTGAGAATGTGCTGTTCACCAAGGAACTCCACCGCCGCTACCACTCGCAGGGGCTGTCTTCCGCGGTGTTCTATCCAGGCATCGTCAGGACGAACTTCGGCTCCGAGACCACGAGCCGGCTGATGAAGTTCCTCTCGTCAAGCCGCGCCGTCAGCGCCACGGTCGGCACGCCACCCGAAAAGGGAGCAGATCAACTCGTCTGGCTCGCCGAGAGCGAACCCGGCCGCGACTGGGCGTCCGGCGAGTTCTACGTCAAGCGCAAGACCGGAGCACGGCTGAACCGCCTTGCGCACGACGCCGATCTCGCGCGCGGCCTGTGGCAGCGATCCGAACAACTGATCAACTGACCGACTGAGGCAGGTACTCACACTCGCCACGGCCTACTTCGTCCACCGCCTCCGTGCCCAGGTGCGCGTCGCCGAGTTGGTTCATGCATGCAGCACCTGCCGCAGCGTCAGGTCCGTCCAACTCCACGCGCCGCGCGGAGAACCGGCGAGCCACCCGCCAGATGATCTACACCGCGGACCGCTCGCACCGCGTCTCCAAGCCTTCTCCTCTGACCGGCGCGGCGTCGCCCGCCCCGGGGCCTCGGCCCCTGCCTCCGAGCGGTTGGTCCGACCCGCACAGAACTTTTTCGCCACACATGCAACGCCGCGCCGCCCCGTTCCGTATCCACAGGAGGAGAAGGGCGTCGGAGCGGCGAAAGGTCGGCGGGTGAGGGAAGCAGCCCGAGAGCGTGAGTTCCGGGAGTTCGCCGAGGCGCGGCAGCGGCCGCTCAGACGCAGTGCCTACCTGCTGTGCGGCGACTGGCACGAGGCGCAGGACCTGACCCAGACGACGCTGATGAAGCTGTACGCCGCCTGGGGCCGGGTCCGGCGCGACGGCAACGTGGAGGCGTACGCGCGCACCATCCTCATCCGCACGTTCATCGACCAGCACCGGCGCCGCGGAATGCGGGAGGACCCCGTGGAGGAGCTGCCGGAACTCCCCGACGCCCGGGCTCCGGCGCCGGCGCCGGAGCTGCGCCTCGTGATGCAGGCGGCGCTCATGAACCTGCCGCCGCGTTACCGGGCGGTGTTGGTGCTGCGGTTCTGGGAGGACTGGAGCGTGGAGCAGACGGCGCACGCTCTGCATGTCTCCCCCGGCACGGTCAGGAGTCAGAGCGCGAGAGGGCTGAGCCGGCTTCGGCGGCTCATCGAGCGGGGAGCCGTTGAGGTGAACAGGGCATGACACTGATCACGAACCGGCCGGACGACGACGACCTCCGTGGCGTCTTCGAGGCCATCCTCGCGGGCGAACCGGAGCCGCCGCTCGGCGATGTGACCTCGTCGGCGATCGCCGACGGGCGCCGGCTGCGCCTGCGCCGCAGGGCCGCCGCGGCGGCGACGCTCACCACGGCGCTGGTCCTCGCGGTCGTGGGCGTCTCGACGTTCACCCACTCCGCACCTGAGCCGGGCCGCCCCACCGTTCCCGCGGAGCACCCGCCCACCGGGCCCGAGCCCTCGCTGCACCCGGACACTGACACCGACACCGACACCGACGATGACGCCGACACCGACGATGACGCGGATGTCGACGAGCGGAATCCCGGGGGCCGGAGCCCCGCGGACCAGCGGGGCGATGAACGGCCGCCCCCGCCGTCAGAACGGAACCCCCCAACCGTCACTCCGAGGCGGTCATAGCTCCGCACGCGGCCCGAAGCCGGGTGCGGTCCCACCGATGATTCCCCCACGATTTGGGAGGCTTGTTGAACACGCGAGGCAGGAGAACGGGCGCGGCGGCCGCCGCCACCGGGCTGGTGCTGGCCATGACGGCCGGGCTCGGTGGTGCGGCAGCCGCCCCCGCCGGGCACGAGGGCGGAACGGGCAGCGCGGCGGCCACCGCCGGCGGCTCCGCGGTGACGCTCATCACCGGCGACGAGGTGCTGCTCGACGCCGACGGGGCGGTGTCCGCGGTGGTCAGGGCCCAGGGGCGGGAACACATACCGATCCGGGTCTTCGAGCGGGACGGCGCCACGCTGGTGGTGCCGTGGGACGCGCAGTCGCTGATCGACGAAGGGACGGTGGACGAAAGCCTGTTCAACGTCACCGAGTTGTCGCGGGAGGCGTACCGCGCGTTCGCCGGCCTCCCGGTCATCGTCGCTTACGACGAGGGCTCCCGCGCCATGGCCCGCACCCTCCGCGCGGACACCGGCGTGGAGGTCCGCGACTCGTTCGACGCGCTGGAGGCGGACGCGCTCACGCTGTCCGAGGAGGACGCCGCCCCGCTGTGGGAGACCCTGACCCAGGGCCCCGGCGAGGACGGGATGTCGCTGTCCGCCGCCCCTGGGGTGCGGACGGTCTCGTTGGACCGGGTGCGGCAGGCCACCCTGGACAACAGCGCCGGGCAGGTGGGCGCGGACCAGGCGTGGGAGGCCGGATACGACGGCAGCGGGGTGACGATCGCGGTCCTGGACACCGGGATCGCCGCCGACCACGGCGACTTCGAGGACAAAATCCGCGCCGAGGCCGACTTCACCGACGACAACACCGAGGGGGACAGCGACGGGCACGGAACGCACGTGGCGTCCACGGCCGCCGGGAGCGGCGACCGTTCCGACGGCGCCTTCCGCGGCATCGCCCCGGGCGCGGACCTGCTGGCCGGCAAGGTACTCGGGGAGTACGGCGGCCTTGACTCCTGGATCATCGCGGGTATGGAGTGGGCCGTCGAAGAAGGCGCCGACATCGTCAACATGAGCCTCGGCGGCCCGGCGCGCCAGGGCAGCGACCCGCTGGTGGAGGCGGTCGACGCGCTGTCCGAGGAGCACGGCACCCTCTTCGTCATCGCCGCGGGCAACAGCGGACCGGCCGCGGGGACCGTGGGGTCGCCCGGGGTGGCGCCGTCGGCGTTGACCATCGGCGCGGTCGACGACGAGGACGCGGTCGCGGACTTCTCCTCGGCGGGGCCGAGTCCGGTCGACGGGTCACTCAAGCCGGACATGTCCGCGCCGGGCGTCGAGATCGCCGCCGCCGCTGCCGCCGGCAGCGGGGTCGAGCTGACCGGCACGCCGGTCGCGGACGGATACGCGGCGATCAGCGGAACGTCGATGGCCGCCCCGCACGTCGCGGGCGCCGCCGCGCTGCTGCTGCAACGCCACCCCGACTGGACCGGCGAACAGCTCAAGGCGGCGCTGGTCGGCTCCGCGGCCGATGTCGGAGGCGCGCCGGTGCGGCTGGGCACCGGACGGCTCGACATCCCCCGCGCCCTGGACCAGACGCTCACCGCCGACGCGAACACGCTCGACTTCGGCGCGGTCGCCCCGCCCGCGGGCGCTGCCGACCCGATCACCCGGGAGATCACCTACCACAACCAGGGCGAGGCCGACCTCGACCTGGCCCTGGACCTTTCGACCACCGCGCCCGGCGATGGCGGCGCGCCGGAGGGGCTGTTCGCCCTCTCCGCGGAGACGGTGACCGTGCCGGCCGGGGGCACCGCCACGTTGGAGGTCGTCGCCGACCCCGCCGCCCTCGCGGCGTCCGACGACGGCCACTACGGCCTCGTCGTCACCGGCACCTCGGGCGACCAGCAGGTCCGTACCGCCGGTACCCTCGCGCTTGAACCCGAACAGCACGATGTCACCATCGAGATCACCGGCCGGGACGGTAACCCCGCCGAGGGCGCGCGGGCGTTCGTCGTCAGTCCGGACGCCGGGTTCAACGCCCTGTCCGCCGGTGGCACCGTCACCGGACAGGTGCCCGACGGGGACTACCTCATCGAGGTCGTCGCCCCCGACCCGTACGCCGGCGCGGCCGAGGGCGGCAGTGTCGAGTGGGCGGTGGCGCCGCGGGTGACGATCGACGGGGCGACGACCCTGGAGGTCGATCTGCGCGAGGCGGAGCGGCTGGACTTCACCGCCCCCGACCCCGACGCGGAGCTGCGGGAGCTGGCGACCACCTACGATTCCCCCGGCGTCAGCGGGTGGATGTGGTACTTCGGGGCGCCGCCGGACGGGGTCAACAGCCTCTCGATCGCCGAGCCCCCGGCCGATGACCCCTTCCAGGTCTCGCTGCTCTCCCACCACGCGGGCCAGGACGGGCAGCAGTACCTCGGCCACCGCGTACTCGAAGGCACCTTCCCCACCGGTCTCGTCAACCACCCCGCGGCCTCGGACATGGCCCACGTCGCCGCGACCGTCGGCACCCGGGCCGACGGAGCCGAGGGCTGGGCGGGCGCCGCACCCGAGACGTTCGGCCTCGGCGTCGGCACCGCGGTCGGGCTGCCGGGCACGGTCGACTTCTGGCTCCAGCCCGGCATGCCGTGGCGCCTTTCCAGTACCCAGTACGGCGCGGACGGCGCGGGCGTCCAGCAGGTGATGTATCCCCCGGAGGAGTTCCCCGCGGGAGAGACGTCCGAACGCGTCCTGAACGCCGGGGTCTTCGGGCCCGCCTACCCGAACGGCGCGGCGTTCTTCCGGGAGGGCAACCTGCTCTTCGGGGACCTCTCCCTGTCCACGCCCGGCACCGGCGAGAGCGGCTGGGCCGAGTTGGGCCCCGGCAGCACGCGCGTCTACCGTGACGGCGAACTCGTGCGCGACCTCACCGTGTCCGCGGCGGGCCTTGCCTTCGGACTCCCCGAAGGCGAGGCGGAGTTCCGGATCGTCTCCACCGCCTCCCGCGCGGACCTCGGCTACACCGACACGTCCACGGAGGTCATGGTCGACCACACCTTCACCTCCGCGACCACCGACACGTACGAGCCGGTCGTCGGCCCGCTGGCCGTGCGGTACTCCCCCGCGCTCGCCGCGGACAGCACCGCGCCGGCCGGGGAGGGCTTCGCCGTCCCGGTGAGCGTGGCGGGCGGCACGGCCGCGTCCCTGACGGTCGAGACCTCCACCGACGGCGGCGAGAGCTGGGCCACCGTCCACGACGGCGCCGGCGACGTCTCCGAGGTCGCGGTCGACAACCCGGCCGCCGGCGGCTCGGTGTCCCTGCGCGCCACCGCCGTGGACGCCGACGGCAACCGCACCGTTCAGACCGTCATCGACGCCTACCACACCCGCTGAGTCACCCGGGTCCCCCGCGGCCCGCCGGACGGTTGCCGTCCGGCGGGCCGCGGCCGTCGTCCGGTCCGGCTACGCCGTCGTTTCCGCGTCCGCGTCCGCGTCCGGCGGGAAGGTCGGCGGAACGTGAACCGGCGGGTCATACACGTAGTTGCAGCGCACGACCTCGTCCTCGGAGCCCTGGACCGAGCAGTAGTCGGGGAAGGTGTCGGCGTCCCAGGAGGTGCCGTCCCTCAGCTCCAGGCGGATCTCCAGCTCGGGCGTCCAGTCCCCGGCGCACGCCGTTCCCGCCGTGCAGGTGTGCGTCGCGGCGGTGGAGGATTCGGCGCACTCGCTCCCGTCGTCCGAGACGCAGTTGTCCTCGTCGAGGGAGATGCGCGTCTCGTCGTGGTGCACATACAGCTCGGACTCGATGCTGTAGATGTCCGAGCTGCACTCGACGTCCCCCGTCGGCTCGACGCCGACGCTGGTGAGGGTGTACGAGTCGTCCCACCACCACTCCACGTAGGGGTCGAGCACCCAGGAACACTCGATGTACTCGTCGGCGGCGCTCAGGGACAGGGTTTCGCCCTGTGCGGCGGGCTGGTCATGGCGCGGCTCGGGATCGGCGGCCTGGGCCGTGGGGCCTCCCAGGAACAGCAGTGCCGCCATGGCGGTACTGCCCAAGGCGAGTGCTTTCACGATGCGTTGCTCCTTGGTTCTCGGTGGGATGGGCGAGGTGGAGCAAGGGCCACGGTGACACGGCAGGTGTGCCGGGAATCACGGCTGTGAGGCCCGGAGGTGCGGAGGTGCGGAGGTGCGGAGGAAACGAACGCGGCCCGGGCAGTCGCCGAGGCGCACCCCGTTCCACACGGCGCGCAGGCTATGCCCGAACCCCCGGG
Source organism: Streptomyces johnsoniae (assembly GCF_031845565.1). Classification (NCBI taxonomy): domain Bacteria; kingdom Bacillati; phylum Actinomycetota; class Actinomycetes; order Kitasatosporales; family Streptomycetaceae; genus Streptomyces; species Streptomyces johnsoniae. The sequence continues at coordinate 171,208 of NZ_JAVREV010000007.1, forward strand.
ACCCCTCCCCGGCGGCGCGCGCCGTCGCTCGGTACCGCTCGGTGCCGCTCGGTGCCGCTCGGTGCTCAGCCGGTGCTCAGCCGGTGATGCGGTTGCGGGCGTGGCGCAGGGCGTCCAGGATGACCTCTTCGCGGGCCGGGTCGAGGCGGACGAGGGGAACGGAGCAGCTCAGCGCCTCGTTGATGGCGCCGCCGAAGTGCAGGGGGACGGCGAAGCAGCGCAGGCCGAGGGTGGATTCCTGCTCGTCCACGGCGTGGCCGCGGCGCGCGACCGTCTCCAACTCCTCCCGCAGCCGCGGCCTGCTGGTGATCGAGTGGGGGGTGCGGGCCGTGAGGGTGCCGGGAAGCAGCGCGTCGACCTCGGGCCAGGGGCGGTGCGCCAGGACCGCCTTGCCGAGGCCCGTGGACCAGCAGGGCAGGCGGCGGCCCGGCTTGGAGACCACGGCGAGCGAGTGCCGGGACGGGCAGGTCGCGAGGTAGACGATCTCGTGTCCGTCGAGCCTGGCGAGGTGGATCGTCTCCCCGAGCTTGCCGGACAGGTCGTTCATGACGGGCTGGGCGCGCCGCACCACGTCGTCGTGCTCGACGTAGGCCGCTCCGGCGCGCAGGGCCCTGATGCCGAGGTGGAAGCCGGAGCCGGTCTGATCCTGCTCGACCCAGCCGGTACGGACCAGTGTCATGAGCAGGGCGTAGGCGCTGGCCCGCGGGATGCCGAGGTCGCCGGTGACGTCCCGCAGCGTACGGGGCGACTCGGCGGCGCTGAGGTATTCGAGCAGGGCGATGGTCCGGTCGGCGGATTTCACGCTGCGTACTCGACCGGCGTCCTGCGGCCCGTCCGATTCCGTCACGGTTTTCTCCTCTGCATCTCTTGACGCCTGCGCCCGGGCAGCACTTTACTCCCGTCTACAAAGTTAGACGACGTCTTCATACGTAGACGACGTAGACAGTGCAGACGACAGATGGACAAGGGGTTTTCCGGTGCCGGCACTTCCACAGCGGCCGAACGCTCTCCAGGGGCTGCTCGCCTTCCCCGTCACGCCGTTCCGCGAGGACGGTGAACTCGACCTCCCGCGCTTCGAGGAGCACCTGGCCGACATGGCGGACGCGGGTCCTTCCGCCCTCTTCGTCGCCTGCGGGACCGGCGAGTTCGCCTCGCTCACCCCCGCCGAGCACCGCGAACTCGTGCGCGTCGCCGTGTCGGGCACCGGCGGCCGGGTGCCCGTCTACGCCGGGATCGGCGGCGGCACCCGGCTCGCGGCCGAGTTCGCCGTGGCCGCGGAGCAGTCCGGCGCCGACGGGGCCCTCGTGCTGCCGCCCTACCTCCAGGTCGGCCCGCCCGCCGGTCTGGTCGCGCACTACCGGCAGATCGCCGCGGCCACCGGCCTGCCGCTGGTCCCCTACCAGCGCTCCACCGCGGTCTTCACCCCCGAGGCCGTGGCCGAACTTGCCGAGATCGAGCAGGTGGTGGCGTTCAAGGACGGCCACGGCGACCTGGAGCTGCTGCAGCGCGTCCACACCGCGACCGGCGGCGCGCTCCCGCTGCTCAACGGGATGCCGACGGCCGAGACGTTCGCCCGCGCCTACGCCGCGGTCGGCGCGCGCGCCTACTCCTCGGCGACGCTGGCCTTCGCCCCCCGCATCGCCCGCGCGTTCTTCGACGCCTTCGAACGCGGCGACGACACCGTGCAGCGCACGCTGCTGCGGGAGTTCTACGTGCCGCTCACCCAACTGCGGCTCACGACGGACGGCTACGCGGTGGCCCTGGTCAAGGCTGGTCTCGCGGTGCAGGGCAGGTCCGCGGGCCCGGTGCGCCCGCCGCTGGCGGACGTCACGCCCGAGCACCGGGACCGGCTCGCCGGCCTGATCGAACGCGGCCACGCGGCCCTGGACGCCGCCGCGCACGCCTGAGGCCCGCGCCAGGAAGCTACCCCGCGAAGGGAGAACGATGAAGTCCCCTCTCCGCCCGCGCCTCGCCGGACCACCGGGCCGGCGGACCGCCGCCCTGCTCGGCGCGGGCGCGATGCTGCTCGCGGCCGGCTGCACGGTCGCCAACTCCGGCTCGGCCGCGGCCGGCGCCGACACCGTGCGCATCGTCCTGCCGGAGGAGCCGCCCACGCTCGAACCGTGTGACGCCTCCCTGACCGCCACCGGCCGCGTGACGCGTTCCAACATCACCGAGCCCCTGACCGAACGCGTCCCGGCCACCGGCGAGCTGGAGCCCAAGCTCGCCGAGGAGTGGGAGCAACTGGAGCCAACGACCTGGCGGTTCACCCTCCGCGAGGGCGTGACCTTCCACGACGGCACGCCGTTCACGGCCGAGGCCGCCGCGTTCTCCATCGACAGGACGGTCAACTCCGACATCGGCTGCAACGTGGACGGTTACGTCTTCGGCGACATCGAGATCTCCGCGACGGCCGTCGACGCCACGACACTTGAGGTCACCACGGGCGAGCCGGACCCGATCCTGCCGCTGCGCCTGTCGTTCGTGGAGATCGTGCCGACGGACACCGCCACGGACGGCAAGGTGCGCGAGCCCGTCGGCACCGGCCCCTACCGCATCGACACCTGGAACCAGGGCATCAACCTGCGGCTCGCCCGCTACGACGACTACTGGGGCGAACGGCCGGACTACGCCGCCGCCCTCTACTCCTGGCGCTCCGAGGGCAGCATCCGCGCCGCGATGGTCACCAGCGGCGAGGCGGATGTCGCGGTCGGCCTGGCACCGGCCGACGGGGCAGGCGACACCGCGGTCGAGTTCCCCAACAACGAGACGTCCTACCTGCGGATGGACGCCACCAAGGCGCCGCTTGACGACATACGCGTGCGGCAGGCCATCAACTACGCCATCGACCGGGAGGGTCTTGTCGCCTCGGTGTTCGCCGGGCTCGGCGAGCCCGCGGGCCAGGTCGTCCCGGACGGCGTGACCGGCTACAACCCGGACATCGCGGCCTGGCCCTACGACATGGACCGTGCCAGGGCCCTGATCGACGAGGCCCGCGCCGACGGCGTGCCGGTGGACGAGACGATCACCCTCATCGGCCGCAACGGCATCTACCCGAAGGCGGCGGAGGCCCTGGAAGTGGTACAGAACTCACTACTTGAGGCGGGTCTTGACGTGGACATCCAGATGCTGGACGTGAACGCCTGGATGGAGTACCTGCTCCGGCCGTTCCCCCAGGACATCGGCCCGACGCTGCTCCAGGCCCAGCACGGCAACCAGGCCGGCGACGCCGCGTTCACCATGGACCAGATCTACGGCAGCGAGGGCGCGCAGAGCAGCTACGGCACCGCCGAACTCGACCGGCTGATCCACGAGGGCGAACTGGCCGCGGAGGACGAGCGGCAGGCCGCGTTCGCCGACGCGCTGGCCCACCAGAACGACGAGGTCGTGCGGGACGCCGTGCTGGCGCACATGACCGGCATCATCTCGATCGCGCCGAACGTGACGTACGAGCCGAATTCGGCGACCAACGACGAGATGCATCTGGCCGCGATGCACCCGGCGGACTGAGGGGGCGCCATGTTCACCTTCCTGAGACACCGCATCCTCTCCAGCGCCATTCCGCTGCTGTTCGTCGTCCTCGGCGTCTTCTTCCTGGCCCGCCTCACCGGCGACCCGGCCAACCTCTACCTCCCGCTCAGCGCCACCCCGGAGATGAGGGAGACGTTCTCGGCGCAGCACGGCTTCGACGAACCGGTCTTCGTGCAGTTCGGGGACTATCTCGCGCAGATCGTGCAGTTCGACTTCGGCGAGTCGCTGCGCACCGCGCAGCCGGCCGCCGAGGCCGTGCTGCGCGCGTTCCCCGCGACGCTGCAACTGGCCGGGTTCACCATGCTGTTCGCGATCGTCGGCGCCGTGGTCGTCGGCAGCCTCGCCGCGTACCGGCCGAACTCGGCGATCGACCGGATCGCCAGCTTCCTGTCGGCCACGGCCGCGAGCACGCCCGACTTCTGGTTCGCCATCATGGGCGTGCTGATCTTCGCCGTTCAGCTGGAGTGGCTGCCGACCTCGGGCACCACCGGCGCCGGCGTGTGGGTGCTGCCCATCGCGACGCTGCTGATCCGGCCGTTCGGCGTGCTCGTGCAGGTGGTACGCGGCGCGATGGTGTCCGCGCTGTCCGCGCCCTACATCAAGGTGGCGCGCAGCAAGGGCGCGAGCGAACCGCGCGTCGTCTTCCGGCACGCGCTGCGCAACGCGGGCGCCCCGGCCCTCACCGTGGCGGGCGACCTGGCGGTCGGCCTGGTCAACGGGGCGGTCGTGGTCGAGACGATCTTCGGCTGGCCCGGCATCGGGAAGCTGATGATCGATTCGATTCTCCAGCGGGACTTCGCGGTGCTCCAGGCGGCGGTGCTGCTGACGGCGCTGACGATCTTCGTGCTGAACATCCTCATCGACATCGGTTACGCGCTGCTCGACGCGCGGGTCAGGCAGGGGGCGCTGGCATGACCACCGCGAACGAGACACCCCGCAGAGCACGCTGGCTGCACCTGCTCCGCAGGGACCGCATGGCCTCGGCCGCCGCCGTCGTCCTGCTGCTCGTGGGGCTGTGCGCGCTGCTGGGCCCGATGCTGCTCGGTGACCTGGCCAGGGAGCAGAACCTGCGCGCGATCAACCTGCGGCCACTGAGCACCGACGAAGGCTGGGAGTTCCTGCTCGGCAGCGACTCCCTGGGCCGCAGCGTCCTGGCCCGGCTGATCGTCGCGGCCGGCACGACGCTGGCGGTGGCGGTGCCCGCGGTGCTGCTTTCGCTGCTGATCGGCTCGCTGTGGGGGATGTGGGCCGGATTCCACCGCGGCTGGCGCGAGAACGTGTCCATGCGTATCGCCGACGTGATCCTCAGCTTCCCCTCGCTGCTGCTCGCCGTCGTGGTGCTCTACGTGTTCGACCCGAGCGTGGCCAACATCATCGCGGTGCTGGCCCTGGCCCGTATCCCGGTGTACCTGCGCACGGCGCGGGCGGAGTCGGCGGAGCTGCGCAGCAGGCTGTTCGTGGACGCGGCCCGCACCTTCGGCACCGGCAACTGGGCGGTGATCCGGCGGCACGTCGCCCCGGTCGTCGCCCCCACACTGCTGACGGTGGCCGCGGTGGACTTCTGCTTCGTCATGCTGACGGAGTCCTCGCTGAGCTTCCTCGGCATCGGGATTCAGCCGCCGGACGTTTCCTGGGGCCTGATGGTCGCCCAGGGCCGGCAGGAACTCCAGACCGCCTGGTGGATCGCGGTGTTCCCCGGCCTGGCGATCATTCTCACCACCGTCTCGGCGACCGTGCTGGCCTCCTGGGCCCGGATCGCCGGCGACCCCGCGCAGCGCTGGCGGCTCACCGCGCCGCGGCGCGGCCGCCGCGACCGGAAGGCCGCGGCGGCAGCCGCGGCGGCAGCCCCGGCCCAGGCCCCGACCGAGGCCGCAGGAAAGGAGTCGGCATGACGACCGTCACGAGCACCGAACCGGACGTCGCGCTGGAGGTGAAGGGCCTGTCGGTGGAGATCCGCACGCCCTCCGGGCCCGTTCCCGTGGTCAGGGGCGTCGGCTTCACCGCGCACTCAGGACAGACCCTGGCCCTGCTCGGCGAGTCCGGCTGCGGCAAGAGCATGACGGCACAGGCCGTCGCGGGGCTGCTCGACCCGGTCGCGGAGGTCACCGGCGGCGAAGTGCTGCTGAACGGGCGGGACGTGCTGCGGCTCGGCGCCCGCGAACGCCGCCGCCTCGCCGGGCCAGGGCTCGCCGTCGTCTTCCAGGACGCGCTGACCGCGCTGAACCCGGTCTACCCGGTCGGATCACAGCTGGCCGAGCCGTTCCGCATCCACGAACGGCTCTCGCGCAGGGCCGCCGCCGAGAAGGCCGTCGCACTGATGGAACGGGTCGGCATACCCGAGCCGCGGGCCCGCGCCAAGGCGTACCCGCACCAGTTCTCCGGCGGCCTGCGGCAACGGCTGCTGATCGCGATGGCCGTCGCGCTGCGGCCCACGGTGCTGCTCGCCGACGAGCCCACCACCGCGCTCGACGTCACGGTGCAGGCCCAGATCATGGAACTGCTCGCCGAGTTGCGCCACGAGACGCGGATGGCGCTCGTCCTCATCACCCACGACCTGGCCGTGGTCGCGGAGGAGGCCGACCGGGTCGCCGTGATGTACGCGGGCAGCGTCGTCGAATCGGGGCCCACCGCCGAGGTGTTCAACGCGCCGCGGCACCCCTACACCCGCGGTCTGCTGGACTCCGTCCCGGCCGGGCGGCCCCGCGGCTCGCGGCTGAACTCGATCGAGGGCGCCCCGCCGCAGCCGGCCGCGGTGCCCTCGGGATGCGCGTTCCGCGACCGCTGCCCGCTGGCGCGCGAACGGTGCGCCACCGAGGCGCCGCCGCCCGCCGCGACGGGACCGGCGCGGATGTCGGCGTGCCACTACTGGAAGGAGCTGGCCGATGCCTGAGTCCGGCGCGGCCGAGGCCGCACCGCTGCTCGAAGCCCGCGGCCTGGAGAAGACGTTCCGGGTGCCGCGCAGCGCCTCGGGCAGCACCCGGCTGCACGCCCTGGGTGGCGTGGACCTCACGGTGCACCGCGGCCGCACCCTCGGCCTCGTCGGCGAATCCGGCTGCGGGAAGTCGACTTTGGCGCGGGTACTGCTGATGCTGGAACGCCCCGACGCGGGCACCGTCCGCTTCGACGGCGTCGACCCGTTCGCACTGCGCGGCAAGCAGTTGCTTGCGTGGCGGCGGCGCGTGCAGATGGTGTTCCAGGACCCGTTCGCCTCGCTCAACCCGCGGCTGACCGCGGCCGAACTGATCGCCGAGCCCTGGCTGACGCACCGCGACCTCGTTCCGCGGGCGGACCGCCGCAAGCGGGTCGGCGCGCTCCTGGACATGGTCGGCCTGCGTTCCGGCGACGCGGACAAGTACCCGCAGGAGTTCTCCGGCGGGCAGCGCCAGCGCATCGGCATCGCCAGGGCCCTGGCCCTGAAGCCCGAGCTGATCGTGTGCGACGAGCCGGTGTCCGCGCTCGACCTGTCGGTACAGGCGCAGGTCCTCAACCTGCTGACCGACCTCCAGGCCGAGCTGGGCGTGGCGTACGTGTTCATCTCGCACGACCTGTCGGTGGTCCAGCACGTCGCGGACCACGTCGCCGTGATGTACCTGGGCAAGGTCGTCGAATCCGGCGCCGCCGAAGAGGTCTTCGCCACACCGCGGCACCCCTACACCGCGTCGCTGCTGTCCGCCGCACCGTCCCTGAAAACGGTACGGGAACGGCGCGAACGGATCGTGCTGTCCGGCGAGGTGCCCTCGCCGGTCGACCCACCGTCCGGCTGCCGCTTCCGCACCCGCTGCTGGAAGGCCGAGGACGTCTGCGCGACCACCGAGCCCGCACCGACGGGCGAGCACCACCTGGCAGCCTGCCACTTCCCCCTCGAACCAGCCACGGCCCACTGACCCCCGCCCCCCCGCGGACGAGGCCCCCGCCGCCCGTTCAGCCGGGCGGCGGGGGCCGACGGTCCGGCGGCAGCTCGTACAGGAACGCTCGCGGGGCGGGCGATCCACCCCGCCGAGGCGAGCCCCGACGCACCGAGTCCAGCCACTCGACCAAGCCGACGTACCGCGGATCGACCCACTCCACAGGCCGCCCGTCATCCGGCTGCCCGAGACTCCCTGCTGCACTCATGGCTGCCCCTCTCGTGTGCGTCCGGTTTCAGACTGTACCGGCCGATGCCGTTGTCGGTTTGGGCTTCGGCTTGGGCTGGATCACCGTGCAGTTCGGCCCTTTCGGCGTGTGCTGCGCCGGGGCCCGGACCGGGACGGTGACGTCTTCCGGGCCGCGCCACAGATCCTCGTCGACCTCGTACCCGGCCTGCCGGATCGCGTCGGTCGTGCGGGGGAGCCAGTCAGGGTCGTATGCCGCCCGGGTGCTGTCGGGGCGCTCGGGCACGTGGTGCACGAACTGGCCCAGACGGTTGCCCAGTGCTTCGTACAGCCGGGTGTGCAGGATCAGGGCGTGCCAGCCTTCGTCAACCACACGCGAGGGCGCAAGAGGCAGTTCCGTGCCCGCGGCCGTGGCGACGAACGCCAGGGCCTGCTCGGCGATCCGCTCCGCAGTGACCATGCGCATGCCGGGGTTGTTGTCCAGCACGGTGGCCGTGACAGCGGCGAACTCTTCGTCGGTCAGCAGTTCACGCCCGGTGCGCGGCGCTACGGTGGGAATGCTGCTCATTCCGGTTTCCTTTCGGGTGACTGGTGTGTCGCGGGCCCGTCTCGGCGCTTGGCTGTCCAGGCGAGAGCGCCGGGACGGGAGTCAGTGGTGCTGTCGTCGGCGGGGGTCGACGCGGCGGGCGGCCCACAGGACCGTTGTGCGGGTCATGACGAACGACTCGCCCGAGCCGAACACGAGCCGCTTGCGGCCGGGCCCGAGCGCCGCCATGTCGTGAACGGTGAACGCCTGCCCCCCGACCATGATCTGATCCCCGCGCCGCACAGTGTGCGCGTCGACCTCGACCGATACGACCACCCCCTTCATGAGGCGGCCCCCTCGGTCCGGACCGGCGGCGGAGCCGGGGGCGCTGTCTCAGCGGGATAGATCAGGACATCGCAGTCCTGACAGTGCGCGCCGTCCTCGCGGCGGTCGAGCTGGCCAGTATGGGGACATCCGGGCACGTGCACTCCTACGAGGTGAGAGAGGTACAGCAGCGGGATCAACGCGACCGCGTTGGCTGTGATCAGTAGTGGGCCGCCACGTCGGGCCCGTGTGTCAGCGACCGAGGGCGGCGGAGATGGCGCGCGCAGTGTCGAGGTTGCATCGGCCGAGTTCGATCAGCGGTTCGGTGTACGGACTCGTGAGGGTGGCTCGGTCCAGTTCGAGCGAAGGCAGTGTGATGCCGTGCTCGGCGAGGACGGCGGTCAACTCGGCCAGCACGTCGTATGCGTTGCCCGGCGAGGACGGCGCGCCGGTGAGGGGCGCGGGGGTGTGCGGCATGTTTGCCTCCAAGGCCAGCCCGGGCCATCCGAACGTGATCGATTCAACACGCCCAGTGGCCATCGGTAGCCAGACTGCACCTCATCCAATTGAATCTGCAAGCCTTCATTCACGCTCTTTCACTAGAAAATTTCGATGAGTTGACCAGCATTGCGGAATCAAGCACACGATGCTTTCATTTTGATGGTCAGAGATACTTCGCAATGGAGAGGAGGGCGCCATGGCAGCAGTGACAGGCTCGACGGTTCCGAGACGGCAGTTGGGTCGGCATCTTCGAGAACTCCGCATGCGGGCACGGTTCACGCTCAAGGCGGCTGCGCACGAACTGGAGTGGTCCGAGGCAAAGATGTGGCGCATCGAGTCGGGTCAGACCTCGGTACGCAGCCACGATGTGCGCACCATGTGCGAGATCTACGGCGCACCACCGGACCTGGCCGAGGCGCTGCTCGGGCTGGCGAAGGAGACCAAGGCCCGCGGATGGTGGCACAGCTACGGTGACGTCATCCCCGAGCAGTTCGACGTGTTCATTGGTCTGGAGGAGGCGGCAAGCGAGATCGACTGGTACGAATCCGACCTCGTACCGGGCCTGTTCCAGACCGCGGACTACGCGCGCACGGTCATGCACGAGTACGACCCGAAGTTGAGTCCGGAAGAGGTGGGCCGACGGGTAGCCCTGCGGCTCGCTCGGCAGGCACTGCTCACACGGCCAACGAACGCTGCTCTGTTGCGCGTTGTGCTGAGCGAGTCAGTCGTCAGACGGCCCGTGGGCGGGCATAAAGCCATGGCCCAGCAGATCCGGCGGATGATAGAGCTAAGCGCACTCCCCGTGGTCAGCCTGCGTGTCGTCCCGTTCAGCGTGGGGTTCCACCAAGGCGTGCTCACCAGTCAGTTCGGCATCCTGCGGTTTCCGACGAACGGCAATGGTGCACCTACCGAGCCGCCCACCGTCTACGCGGACGGCTACACCGGAGACCTGTACCTGGACAAGGAGAAGGAGGTGAACCTGTATGACGAAGCGTTCGCGAACATCTGGTCTGTGGCGCTCAGCGAAGAGGCAACGACCGATCTACTGACAGACCTGGTAGGGAGATATGAACAGGTACAAGACTGACGCCCGCGGGTGGCGCAAGTCCAGCTACAGCAACGGACAGTCGGCCTGCGTGGAGGTTGCGGATGGCGTGCCCGGTATGGTGCCGGTGCGCGACAGCAAGACGGCCGGTGGACCGGTCCTCGTCGTTCCGGCGCACAGTTGGACGGCATTCCTCGCATCGCTCGACATCGACGACGCCTGAGACGACGACAGCGCCGCCGTGCGCCGGCCCGGCTTGGATTCCGCTTCGCAACTCCGGGCTTTGGAGCCACGATGGCCTTGAAGATGCGCAAGGTCCACACGTCACAGGGACGCGGGGGACTGGTCCGTGAGCTGGAGAAGCACTTCCGGCCTCAGGAAGCATGCCGACTTGTCGGCAGCAACCGCCGGGCCGACAAACGGTGGCGCAACGGCATCCCAGCGAAGAAGCGACCCGCTCAGCCCGCACCGAGTGCGGGCCGGGCGGGGTAAGCAGGACACTCGTGCTGTCGTCCCTCCCACGGTCTTGAAGCAGGACCAGACGATTTTCGCCTGGAGGTGTCCGTGTCGGCGGCCTGCCGGGCCTCGGGGGGCGGCGGCTGTCGTGTTCTTCCGTGGGGCGTCTTGGTCAATCACGGTCCTCATGACTCGGTGTCCAGGACTATCGAGGGCATCAAGGCCACGAACGAGGGGCCGACCGGCCTCCGGCAACGGTGACCAGGGAGAAGATCGCGTGAGCAACGACCAGCAGGGGATCACCGGGGACCAGTGGCGCCAGGCCAAGCTGATCTGGGACTACCACCAGATGCGGCACGAGCTGCGGCCCGTCAACGTGGCGATCGGGCTGGGCAGCCACGACCTCGGCGTCGCCGCCCACTCCGCCGAGCTGTATCGCTCCGGGCTCTTCCCGACCCTGGTGTTCACCGGCGGCAACAGCCCCACTACCGCCGAGGTCTTCCCGCGTGGGGAAGCCGTCCACTTCCGCGAGCACGCCATCGACCTCGGCGTCCCTGCCGAGGCGATCCTGCTGGAACCGAACGCGACCAACACTGGGCAGAACATCACCCTTTCCCGTGAGGTCCTCGCCGCCGCCGACATCACCCCGGAGTCGGTACTGCTGGTCTCCAAGCCGTACATGGAAAGGCGATCGTTCGCGACCGCCCGCAAGCTGTGGCCCGACGTCGAGATCCTCTGCGCGTCGGAGCCGCTGGAGTTCGACGACTACGTGAAGTCCATCGGCGACGAGAAGCTCGTTCTGGACATGCTCGTCGGCGATCTACAGCGGGTCATCGAGTATCCGAGGCTCGGATTCGCCATCGAGCAGGAGGTCCCGGAGGACGTGCATGCCGCGTACGAATCCCTCATCCGCAACGGCTTCACCAGCCGCCTCATCACCTCGTGACCTGCCGGAACCGGGCGGATTGTTCGCGTTCCACCAGCCTGGATGCCTTCGATTGTCCACCTGACCATCGGCGCGTAGACGAGGACTCCCATGCCGACCATCGCCGTCACCGGCCATATGGATCTGACCGAAGCGACCGTTCCCCTGGTTTCGGCCGCCCTGCGTGACTTGCTGGCAGACCACCCGGCCGCCGGGCTTGTCGGTGTCTCCTGTGTCGCGGCGGGTGCGGACAGTCTGTTCGCCGAGGCCGTGGTGGCGGTGGGCGGGCGGCTGGTCCTGGTGATTCCGTCGCGCGACTACCGGGCGCGCAAGGTGAAGCCCGAGCAGGCAGAGCAGTTCGACCGGCTGGTGGCAGCCGCGCACGAGGTGATCACGATGCCGTTGGAGCGCGCCGACCGGGCGGCGTACGAGGCCGCGGGCAAGGAGCTGCTCCGGCGCGCCGACCGGCTCGTTGCGGTGTGGGACGGCTCGCCGCCGAGCGGTAAGGGCGGGACCGCCGACGTGGTGCGCGCCGCGCGCGACGCGGGCCTTCCCGTGGACGTGGTGTGGCCGGAGGGCGCCGCCCGCGGCTGAGACGCTGCGGATTCGCGCCGCGCGGCGCGTTCGGCCATTGGGGGGCGCCGCCGGGGGCGTCCGGCGTGCCGGTCGGTCCCCTCAACGGCCTGCTGCTTACCGTCCGTGAACCGAGAAGGGCGCGGCCACTTGGCGCTTCGCGACCCGACCACCGGCACGAAGGGGAGAGCAGCATGACGGACGATTTCGTCGTCGACGTGACCAGGATTCGCGACGAGGCGCGGCGGCGGATGGAAGCCGGCCCGGTGACGGACACCTACGGCGTGGACAAGGACCGGGTGATCGCCATTCTCAACGACGTGATCGCCACGGAGGTGGTGTGCTGGCTGCGGTACACGCGGCACGCGATCGCGGCGACGGGGATCGACAGGGCGCAGGTGTCCGCGGAGTTCACCGAGCACGCGAAGGAGGAGATGGACCACGCGCTGCGCGCGGCCGAACGCGTCTCGCAGCTCGGCGGCGACCCCGACTTCGACCCGGCGACGCTGCACGAGCGGGCGCACACCGACTACACGACGCCGGACGACGGCGATCTGAAGGAGATGCTGCGCAACAACCTGTACGCCGAACGCATCGTGATCTCGACGTACCAGGAGATCATCCGCTGGCTCGGCGACCACGACCCCACCACGCGGCGGCTGCTGGAGTCGATCCTGGAGGAGGAGGAAGAGCATGCCGACGACCTCGTGGACTTGCTGGGGATGTGACCCGCGGTGAACAGCAGGCTGGTGCACGAGCACGGCGGGCTGCGGACGTTCGTCCTCGTCCTCGTGAAGGGCGACGAGGCGTACGCGGAGATCTCGGCGTTCGCCGCCGAGCAGCGGGTGACGGGCGCGGCACTGACGGCCGTCGGCGGCTGCCGGGAGGCGACGCTCGGCTACTTCGACCCGGAACTCCTCGACTACCGCAGCACGCACATCGACGAGCAGACGGAAGTGCTGTCGCTCATCGGGGACATCGCCATCCACGACGACGTCCCGGCCCTGCACGCGCACCTGGTGCTCGGCCGCCGGGACTCGACGGCGCTCGGCGGCCACCTCCAGCGGGCGGTCGTCTTCCCGACGATGGAGGTGGTCGTCACCGAGACGCCCACCCACCTGCGCAAGCGCGTCGACCCGCAGACCGGCCTCGCACTGATCGCCCTCGACGCGTCCTGACCTGCCCCGCCCGGCCCCGCCCGGCTCACGTTCCCGCGGCCGGGCGGTGGGCCACCACGACGGTCGCGTGGCGGCCCGCGTCGTCGAGCACGCGGGCCGTGAGGCCGGCCTGCCGGGCGGCGGTCACGGCGCCGGCGGCCTGCCGTTCGCTCGTTTCCACCAGCAGGTGGCCGCCGGGTGCCAGCCAGCGGGGCGCGCCCGCCGTCACCCGCCGCAGCACCGAGAGGCCGTCCGCGCCGCCGTCGAGCGCCGCGCGCGGCTCGTGGTCGCGGGCCTCGGGGGGCAGCAGGCCGACCTCGCCGGTCGGCACGTAGGGGGTGTTGGCGACCAGCACGTCGATCCGGCCGCGCAGTGCGGCGGGCAGCGGGGCGTACAGGTCGCCCTCGTACACCTGGCCGCCCGTGGCGGCGACATTGCGGCGGGCGCACGCGGTGGCGGCCGGGTCCGAGTCCGCGGCGTGCAGGATGATGCCGGGCACGGCCGCGGCCAGCGCGGCACCGACCGCGCCGGAGCCGCAGCACAGGTCGAGGACGACCGAACCGGGCGCGGCCAGGGCGGCGGCCTGCCGGGCGAGGAATTCGGTACGGCGCCTCGGCACGAAGACGCCGGGGCCGACGGCGACGCGCAGGCCGCAGAACTCGGCCCAGCCGACGACCTGTTCGAGGGGCAGTCCCGCGGCACGCCGCGCCACCATGGCGGCGAGGTGGTCGGGCGAGCCGGCGGTGGACAGGAGGATGCGCGCCTCGTCCTCCGCGAAGACGCAGCCCGCGGCACGCAGCCGCGTGGCGATGCGGGAGGGGGAGGAAGAGAGGGAAGAAGAAGGGGGCGGGGGAACCGACATGAGGGCCTTCCGGGGAACCGAAGGGCGCTCCGCCGTTCACCTGCGCGCGGGCGACCGCGCGGGGCGGGACGGAAGCACCCGGACCGACCTGGCAGTAATGGGGCTCACCTCCCGGAACCGGACGTCTGACGAACGGATGGCCACTCTACCCGAGGCGGTCGCGGCCCCCCGGCGCCCGTACCGCGGTGAGCCGCGCCAGGTGGGCTTCGAGGGCGGCGCGGGCGGCGGCGGGGGTGAGGTGCCCGACGAGGACGTGGGTGGTGAGGCCGTCGGCGAGGGCGAGGAGGGTCTGTGCCTCGCGCACGGGATCGGCGGCGCCGCCGGCCGCGGCGACCAGCCGGGCGAGCATCTCCGTCAGGCCGGTGTACGCCTCGCGCAGCACCGCGGCGAGCGGCGGGCTGACGGCGGCCTGGGCGACGAACGCCAGCCAGACCCGCGCCTCGGCGCGCTGTTCCCCGCGCAGCAGCGCGGTTTCCACGGCGGCCCTGGTCAACGTTTCCGCCGCGTCGCCGCCGGTGCCGCCGCCGGTGCCGCCGTCGTCGCTTCCGTCGTCGCTTCCGTCGTCGCCGGTGCGGATGCGGGCGAGGACGCGGCGGCCGACGTGGGCGAGCGCGAAGCGCAGCATCTCCTCCTTGGTGCGGAAGCAGCGCTGCACGGCGCCCATGGAGACCCCGGCGCGGGCGGCGACGTCCCGCAACGTGACGCCTTCGAGGCCGTGTTCGTCGGCCAGCGCGCAGACCGCGTTCGCGATCAGGCGGCGTCTGGCCTCGTGGTCGATCTGCCGTGGCACCGTGCCCCCTCGTTTCCCTCATTCCCCTCGGCCCGCCGCCAGGACCGTTATTGCGATGCAACTGTATCGGAAGCCCTCTAGGATGCGATGCACTTGCATCGGAACGAGGTTCGAATCATGGAAAATGCGCTCTGGGCCCGGTCGGCCACCGAGCAGGCGGAGCTGGTGCGTTCGGGCGCGGTGTCCGCCGCCGAGCTGGTCGGCAGCCACCTGGAACGGATCGAGGCGGTCAACCCCGAGGTGAACGCGATCACCCAGCTACTCGCCGACCGGGCCCGCGCGGACGCGGCCGAGACCGACCGGCGGCGCGCCGCCGGGGAGGAGGCGGGGCCGCTGGCCGGGGTGCCGTTCACGGTGAAGGAGAGCATCGGCATCGGCGGCGTGCCGACCACGCACGGCGCACAGCGGCTGCGCGGCCTGGTGGCCGGGGCCGACGCCCCGCCGGTCGCCCGCCTCCGCGCCGCGGGCGCCATCCCCGTCGGGCACACCAACATGCCCACCCTCACCCTCGCGGGCATGCACACCAGCAGCGAGCTCTTCGGCGACACCGTCAACCCCTGGGACCCGGGCGTCACTCCGGGCGGCAGCAGCGGCGGCGATGGCGCGGCCGTGGCCACCGGGATGACCGCGCTCGGACTCGGGAACGACGCGGGCGGCTCGGTCCGGGTGCCCGCGTCGTTCTGCGGGGTCGCCGGGCTGAAGCCGACGTACGGCCGCTTCCCCGCCGACCACCGCATCGGCCCGGACGATCCGCCGCTCGGCGCCCAGCTGTTCGTGGTGGACGGCCCGCTGGCCCGCCGCGTCGGCGACCTGCGCGCCGCCTGCCGGGTGCTGGCCGGCACCGACCCGCGCGACCCGCGGGCCGTTCCCGTTCCATTGGAAGGCGCGCCGCTGCCGGGACCCGCGCGGGTCGCCGTCGTCACCGACCCGGGCGGGCTCGGCGTTCACCCGGCGGTGCGGGAGGCGGTGCGCACCGCTGCCGGGGCACTGGCCGAAGCCGGGTACGCGGTGACGGAGGTGCCGGACGTGCCGCGCCTCGCGGAGGCGGTCGAGACCTACGGCAGCCTGCTGATGACGGAGTTCGCGCCGTCCTGGCCCACCGTGCGCACCCTGCTCGGCGAGGGCGGGCACCGCTACATCGAGATGTCCCTGGCCAAGACGAACCCCGTCGACGTGGCGGAGTACCTGCGGCTGACCGGGGTACTGCTCGGTCTCAAGCGCGCCTGGTCGGAGTTCCTCGACACCTATCCGCTGCTGCTCGCGCCGGTGTTCACCGAGCCGCCCGTCGAGCCCGGCATCGAGTCGCGGGACACGGCGGGCCACGAACGGGTGGGCACCGCGATGCGGCTGTGCTCGGCGACCAGCCTCGCCGGGGTCCCCGCCGTCGCCGTTCCGGCCGGGGTGGCGGACGGGCTGCCGATCGGCGTGCAGATCATCGGCCGCGCCTACCGCGAGGACCTGTGCCTCGACGCCGCCGAGGCCGTAGAACGGCACGTCGGCCCCCTCACCCCGATCGACCCGGCGCGGCGCGGGTGAACGGTTGCGCATCGTGAACGGGCGCGGGCCGCACGCCGGTTGACGCCCCCGGCCGCCGCGGGGCACTCGCGGCGGCCGGGGACCGCCGCCGGCGCCATGTACCGGAACGGTCCCGAACGCCGGACGACGTCCGCCGACCGGCCGCCGAGGCGGTACCGTCACCGCTCAAGGGGTCGCACATACGTCTCAGTCCGACGCCAATTGCGATTGGTTCGTAACACTATGTCCCGCCCCTCCCGCGCCGGGGATAGCCTGCCGGGAACAAGCACATGTACGAGGGGAACACTCCATGCGTAGGTCCATACGACTCGCCCTGCCCGTCGTCGCAGCCGCGACGGCCCTGGCTCTCACCGGCTGCAACAGCGACGAGGAGTCGCCGTTCGACGGCCCGAACCCCGGGGACGGTGGCCAGGAGGAAACCGAGGGCGGGGCCTCCGAGGGAGAGACCGGCGGCGAGACGCCGGAGGAGACCACGGGCGGCGAGACCGGCGGTGAGGTCCCCGGCGACACCACCGGCGGCGAGACCGGCGGGGACACCGGCGGCGAGACCGGCACGATCGGCGGGGACACCGGGGGTTCGGGCGGCGGCGACGCCGGAGGCAGCGTCGAGGGCGACTGGTACACCGGCACCACGATCGACGACGCCAACCTGGAGATCACCAGCGGCGACGACACGGTCACGTTCTACGAGGACTTCGGCCAGGAGGGCGACGTCTGCGAGGGCACCATCACGAACGGCACCATCAGCCTCGACTCGTGCGACCTCTACGGCGACAGCGAGTGGACCGACATGGAGGCCACCTACACCGTCGACGGCAGCACCATGCAGGTCACCTGGTCCTCCGGCGCCAGCCAGACGTACTACAACGCGCTGGGCGGCGGCTTCAGCGAGGCCGAGATCACCGAGCTCCAGGAGATGCTGCAGAACCTCCCGGGCGCGCAGAACAACTTCTGACGCCGAACGGCCCGGCCGGACAACGGCCCGGCCGGACAACGGGGCGGCCCGACAACGGGGCGGCTGTGCGGTGCGGAAGCACCGTGCAACCGCCCCGTCGGCATGCCGGGGCGAGGGCGGAGACAGGGATCACAGACGCGGCCCTCTTGACGGGACGGGAAACCTCCCCGCAACATCTGTAAACGATTCCAGCAGCTGGAAACGTTTACAACAATCCGAAGTTCGTCAAGGAAAAGGACAATTGGGATGCCGAACGGCGGCCAGCCGACCATCGTGTCGATCGCGGCGCGCGCGGGCGTCTCCATCGCCTCGGTCTCCCGGGTCCTCAACGGCCAGGGCGCGCGCCGCGACACGGTCGAACGCGTCAGGCGCGCCGCCGCCGAACTGGGCTACGTGCCCAACGCGGTGGCCCGTTCGCTGAAGGACGGCAGGACCAGGCAGCTCACGTTCGCCATGCCCGACATCGGCAACCCGGTGTACGTGGCGATGGTCCGCGCCATCCAGGCCGTCACCAAGGCCGCCGGCTACCGGCTGCTGCTGCACTCGACCGACGCCGTCGCCGAGGACGAGCTCGCCGTGCTGCACAGCCTCGGCGACCGCACCAGCGACGGGCTCATCCTGTGTCCCATCCGCATCACCGACGAGCACATCGAGGCCCTGACCACCGCCGCGGGGCCGGTCGTCGTCATCGGCTCGCTGCCCGACGGCGTGCCCGTGGACAGCGTCCGCGCCGACTCCGTCGCCGGGTCCGCCATGGCGGTGGCGCACCTGTTCCGCACCGGCCGGCGCCGCATCGCGTTCATCAACGGACCGTCCGACACCGTCCCGGGACGCAACCGCGACCTGGGCTACCGCACCGCGCTCACCGCATGCGGCCTGCCCCACGACGAGGCCCTCGTCGTCCACACCGACTTCGGCATCGACTCCGGTGCCGCCGCCGTCCGGCGGCTGCTGCCCGCCCGGCCCGACGCGCTGTTCTGCGCCAACGACCAGCTCGCGCTCGGCGCGGCGCACGCGCTGCTCGCGCGCGGCGTGCGCATACCCGAGGACATCGCGGTCGCGGGCATGGACGACAGCGCCCTCGCGCAAGCCGGGTGGCCGCCGCTGACCAGCGTCGACCTCGGCTCGTCGACACGCGGCCGACGCGCCGCCGAGTTGCTGCTCGACCGCCTCGAAGCGCGCGGCGGCACCGGGACCGCTCCCCCGCCGCGCACCACCACCGCCCCGCCCCGCCTCGTCGTGCGCGCCTCGACCGCGCCGGCGACCGACTCCCCCGTAACGAGGACCGCATGAGTCTCACCGCCCGCCGGGCCAAGGCCGTCCCGGGCAGCCGCGGCACCCCGCCGCCCAGAACACCGGCCGGACGCAAACGGGCGCTCGGACTCGACCGGGGGGCGTGGTTCCTGCTGCTCCCCGCGCTGATCCCGATACTCGTGCTGAGCGCGGGCCCGCTGCTGTACGGCGTGGCCCTGGCGTTCACCGACGAGCAGGCGGGGCGCACCGAGTCGGCCGAGTTCGTCGGCCTGCTCAACTTCACCGACCTGCGGCACGACTCGCTGTTCTGGGAGTCGTTCCGCGTCGGCCTGGTGTGGGCGGTCTGCGTGACGACGCTCCAGTTCGTGCTCGCCCTCGGCCTCGCCCTGCTGCTGAACCAGAACCTGCGCTTCCGCTGGCTGGCCAGGACGCTGGCGCTGGTGCCGTGGGCGATGCCCGAGGTGGTCGTGGGCATCATGTGGCGGCTCGTCTACCACCAGGACGCGGGCATCCTCAACAAGACGCTTTCGCAGCTCGGTCTCATCGGCGAGAACGTCGACTGGCTGACCAACATGTCGCTCGCGCTCCCCGCCGTCATCGTCGTGGGCATCTGGGCCGGGATGCCGCAGACCACCGTGGTCCTGCTGGCGGGCCTCCAGAATGTGCCGCACGAGCTGCGCGAGGCGGCGCACATAGACGGCGCGGGTCTGTGGCGCCGCTTCACGACGGTGACCTGGCCCGCGCTGCGGCCGGTGGTCCTCGCGATCACGGCGCTCAACTTCATCTGGAACTTCAACTCCTTCGGCCTGGTGTACGTGCTCACCCAGGGCGGGCCCGGCAGCCAGACCCGGCTGCCGATGCTGTTCGCGTACGAGGAGGCGTTCAAGTACGGCCAGTTCGGCTATGCGGCGGCGATGGGCCTGGTGATGGTCGCGGTCATCGCCGTGCTGCTCGCCGTGTTCCTGCGGAACCGCCTGAAGGAGGACTCCGAGTGAGCGACGCACGCGCGGCTGCCGGGCCGCGGACGACGACGCTTTCCGCAGCATGCCGCGCGGGCGGAGAAGCGAACCACAAAAACCAGCGCAACGCACGCGCGGCTTCCGGGCCGCGGACGACGATGGTCCGCTTGGGCGGACGAGTGATGGGGGAGAACCGATGAGCCGTACCTTCTCCCCCGCACCGCCCGTTCCCCGTGGGCGGCGGGCCGGGCGGGCCGCCGGGCGGGTCGGGCAGTACGCGGCGCTGCTCTGCTACCTGGTCTTCCTGGCCTTTCCGCTGCTGTGGCTGCTGTCGACATCCTTCAAGTCGCCGCAGGAGCTGGGCTCCATCGACCCGACGTGGATTCCGCGCGAGCCGAGCCTGGAGAACTACCGCATCGCGTTCGACGCGCATCCGCTGGCGCGTTCGGCGCTCAACAGCCTGCTGGTGGCCGGCAGCGCCGCGCTGATCGCCGTGACGATAGCCGTGCCGGCCGCGTACGTGATGGTCCGCTACCGCTCGCGGGTCAGCAAGGCCGGGACGGTGTGGATTCTGGTCAGCCAGATGTTCCCGCTCGTGCTGATCATCATTCCGCTGTTCCTGGTGCTGAAGAACCTCCAGATGATCAACTCCCTGCCCGGCCTGGTCCTGGTGTACGTGGTGTGGAACCTGCCGTTCTCGCTGTGGATGCTCCAGGGCTACGTCAAGGCGGTGCCGCTGTCCCTGGAGGAGGCCGCCGCCGTCGACGGCGCGAGCCGTCTCCGCGTCCTCACCGGCGTCGTGCTGCCACTGCTGACGCCCGGTCTGGTCGCGACGCTGATGTTCTCGTTCGTCACCGCGTGGAACGAATTCTTCTTCGCCCTGGTCCTGCTCAAGTCCCCCGAGAGGCAGACGATGTCCGTGATCCTCACCCACTTCGTCGGCGCGGAGGGCGTCGCGGACCTGGGCCCGCTGGCCGCCGCCTCCTTCCTCGCCACCCTGCCCAGTCTGCTGTTCTTCGCGCTGCTCCAGCGGCGGCTGGTGAACGGCATGCTCGCCGGGTCGGTGAAAGGCTGATGCGCGCCCCCCACCGGCGGACCCTGCGCGCCGGAACCGCCGCCGCCCTCGCCCTCTCCCTCGCGGTGCTCGCCGGCTGTGGCAACGGCGACGACGCGGCCGACGGCACGGTCACGCTCGACTTCCTCAGCCTCGCCTGGCAGGCCGAGTCCGTGACGGCCTACAAGGCGCTCGTCGACGAGTGGAACGAGGCCAACCCCGACGTTCAGGTGCGCTACGTCCAGGGCTCCTGGGACAACATCCACGACCAGCTGCTGACCTCGTTCATGGGCGGCGAGGCGCCGGACATCATCCACAACGACGCCTCCGACCTCACCGACTTCGCGAACGGCGGCTACCTCGCCGACCTGACCGGACTGCTGCCCGAGTCGCTGGTCGAGGACATCCCGCAGCAGGCGTGGGACACCACGGCGTACGAGGGCGGCACCTACGGGGTGCCGTTCCTCCAGGAGCCGCGCGTCCTGGTGGCCAACACGCGGCTGCTGGAGGAGGCCGGGGTACGCGTTCCCACGCCGGAGGACCCGTGGACGTGGGACGAGTTCGAGGAGGTCAGCGCGGACCTGACCCGGGACACGGACGGCGACGGGGACACCGACACGTACGGCGTCGCCTGGTCGATGAAGGAGCCGGTCACCCAGTCGGTGAACCTTTCGCTGTCCACCGGCGGCCGGATCTTCGACCGCGAGGACGGCGAGAACGTGATCCGCTTCGGCGACGATGAGTCGGCGGTCGCCGAGCTGATCAGCCGGCAGGTCAACGAGGACGGCACCGCGCCGCGCAGCAGCCTGGGCATGTCGGGCTCCGACACGCTGCCCGGCTTCTTCGCCGACCGCTACGCGATGCTGCCGCTCAACTTCTCCTTCCGCCAGCAGGTGGACCAGCAGGCGCCCGACGACTTCGAGTGGAGCGTGCTGCCGATGCCGTCCGGCGGCGGCGAGGACGGCCTCGCGCAGGGCGTCGCGCCGCAGACGCTGTCCGTCGCCGAGGACGCCGAGGACCAGCAGGCCGCCGCCGACTTCATCGCTCATCTCACGCGCGCCGAGCACGCCATGGACCTCGCCCGCGGCGACTGGATGCTGCCGACCAGCGAAACGGCCCTGTCCGATCCGTCGCTGAACACGGCGGAGCACGGCTGGCGCACCGGCGTCGAACTGGCCGCGCACCTGCGGCCCTCGCCGGTGCTCGGCGTCCGCGGCTACCCGGAGTGGAAGGACAAGATCGCCACCCCCGCGTTCCAGGAGTTCTACAGCGGCGCGTTCGGCCTGTCCGAGCTGCGCGGGCGGCTCCGGGACGACGGAAACCGGGTCCTCGACCGCTACCAGCGCTGACCTGCCCGTGTGACGCACGGGCCCGCACGACAACGGAAGAAAAGAGCACGAGAACACGATGAGCCCCGACCCCGACCCACGTGACCCGCGTGACCCACGTCAGGAACTGGACGGCACGGACAGATCACGGCGGCTCCGCACGGTGCCGCTCCAGCAGCCGCAGGCCCCGGCGGTGCCCAGGGACCGGGCCAGGGGCGCGCTGCTCGGGCTCGCGGTCGGCGACGCGCTGGGCGCCCCCGCGGAGAACATGAAACCGTCGCAGATCAGGGAGCGGTGGGGCCGCATCGAGGGCTTCGTGTCGGACGACCCGGCCGGGACGGACGACACCGAGTACGCAATCTTCTCCGGTCTGCTGCTCGCCGAGCACGGCTCCGCGCTGACCGTGGGGCATGTGGAGTCGGCGTGGCACGAGTGGATCGCGGACCGGGACGAGGGCCCGTTCCGCGGCGCCGGGTTCAGCGAGCGCGGCACGCTGGAGAACCTGCGGCGCGGGCTCGCCGCGCCGATTTCGGCGCAGCACCGGCACGCGTGGAGCGACGGCCTCGCGATGCGGGCGGCGCCGTTCGGGGTGTTCGCGGCGGGCAGACCGGCCGAGGCGGCGCGGCTGGTGTCGATCGACGGAACGGTGTCGCACGACGGGGAGGGCATCTACGGCGGGCAGGCGGTCGCGGCCGGTGTCGCGGCGGCGATGGTCGGCCACAACCCGGACGCGGTGGTGCAGGCCGCGCTCTCCGTGGTTCCGGAGGACTCGTGGACCGCGCGCTCCCTGCACCGGGCGGTGTCCGCGGCCCGCAGGGCGCGGCGCGATCCGCGGGCCACGCAGCTGTCGGTGGAGCGGACCGTCCGTTCGGCCACGGTCATCGGCGGCTACCCGTGGACGGACCTGGCGCCCGAGGCGGTGGGGCTCGCGTTCGGCGCGTTCGTGGCGGCCCGCGGCGAGCTCGCCGAGGCGGTGCCCATGGCGGTGAACATGGGCCGCGACGCCGACACCACCGCCGCCGTCGCGGGCGCCCTGTCGGGTGCGCTGCGCGGTGAGGGCGCGATTCCCGCCGAGTGGGCGAAGGCGATCGGCCCGGTGCGGGGCAGCTGCCTGCCCTCGATGGCCGGCATGCACATCCTGGACGTCGCCGACCGGCTCACGCCGCCGCCCGACGACCACGAGGGGGCCGCGGCATGACCGTTCTTCCCCTGAGCCGCGCCGCCCGGCCCGGCAACCGGCCCGGCAACCGGTCGGGCAACCGGCCCGCTGCCGGGACCGCTGCCCGCAGGACCATCCGCACGCCACGCACCGAAGGACACCGGAGATGACGCCGCCCACCGTGACCGAAGCCGCTCTCGGGGGGCCCGTCGCCGCGAACGGACCCCGGCGCATCGAAGGGCTGCTGCTCGGCATCGCCGCGGGGGACGCCGCCGGCTGGCCGTCGGGGCGCCACCGCGCCGCCCGGCTGCCGGACTGGACCAGGCGGCTGACCCGCGAACTCGACACGTTCGCCGAGCAGAACGCGACCACCACCCTGCCCGTTCCCATAGCGCTCAACCAGCCGCCAGAGCCGCTGCGCCTCGGCCCCTCCGACGACGCGGAGTGGGCGGCGTTCACCGCGCAGTCCGTGCTGTCCGCGACGGCCGCGGGGGGCAGCGACCTGCCCGCCGGGCAGCGGGTGCGCTCCGCGCTCGCGCTGGCGTGGAACTCGCTCGCCGACGAGGTGGCCGCCGCGGCCGACCGCGCCGACGAGATCGAGTCGGCCGAGATCCCGCTGCGCGCGCGGATCTCGGTGCGCGCCGGGCTCGGCAACCTGGCGGCCGGTCTGCGCCCGCCCGCCACCGGCCACGACAACCCGCACTACTTCGACGACGCGGCCTGCGTGCGGGCGGCCGTGCTCGCCGTCGTCCACCCGGACGAGCCGGAGGCGGCGGCCGACCTGGCCGAGTTCGACGCCCGCTACACGCAGGACGGCGACGGGGTGCACGGCGCGCGCGCCATGGCCGCCGCCGTCGCCGCGGGGCTCGGCGGCCTGCCGGTGGACGAGTGCGTCGACGCGGCGCTGCGGCAGCTGCCCGAGGGCAGCGAGATCCGCCGCAACGCGCTGCACGCCGTCGAACTCGGCCGCGCCGCGGTGGCCGCGCGGCCGGGGCTGCCAGGTAACGCGTTCGCGCTGGTGCCCGTGCTGGAACACGAAATCGTCGACCACGTCTACAGCTACGGCATCGCCGCGGCCGAAACCGTTCCCGTCGCGCTCGCGGTGGCCACCGCCGCCGCGGGCGCCGTCACCGAGGCGGTGCCCACCGCGGCCTGCCTCTCCCGCGTGGCCGACTCGGCGCCGGCCCTGGCCGGGGCGCTGACCGGCGTCGTCGGCGGCGCGGACGCGCTGCCCGCCACGTGGCGCGACGCCTGCCGCACGCTGGCGGGCTGCGCCCTGCCGCGGCTGGCCGGCCTCGACCTCGTCGACCTCGCCGAGCAGCTCACCCGAACCCCCCTCACGGCCTCCTCGGAAGGACCCCTCGCATGACGACGACGCAGACACCGACCGCACCGCCCTCGTCACTGGAAGACCGCACGGCCGGCGCGCTGGTGGGCGCGGCCGTGGGCGACGCCCTCGGCGGGCCGGTCGAGGGCTGGACACCCGAGGCCATCGTCGAACGGCACGGCGGCCGGGTGCGCGGCATCGTCGAGCCGTTCCACCGGGACAACTGGCGCACCGCCCGGCCCATCGCGCCCTACCACAAGGGCGACGGGCACGTCACCGACGACACGCTCATGACGCATGCCCTGGTGCGGGTGTACGAGCGGGTGCGCGACCACCTCGACGCGTACGCGGTCGCCGACCACCTGGTGCCGGACCTCATCACGACCCCCCGCTGGATTCCCGAACTCGGCGCGGAGGCCCTGCCGCTGCAACGCATCTTCCTCGCGGAGAAGTGGATCGTGGCGCGCATCCACTACGGGCACGTCGACCCGCGCGAGGCGGGCGTCGGCAACATCGTCAACTGCGGCGCGGCGATGTACATGGCACCGGTCGGCGCCGTCAACGCCGGGAATCCGCGGGCCGCTTACGCGGAGGCGCTGGACGTGGCCGGCGCGCACCAGTCCAGCTACGGGCGGGAGGCCGCCGGGGTGTTCGCGGCGGCGGTGGCCGCCGCGTTCAAGCCGGGCGCGACGCCCGCGTCCGTGGTGGCGGACGCGCTGGCCCTCGCCAAGGACGGCACGCGTGCCGCGATCGAAGCGGTGTGCTCGGTGGCCGCCCGCTACGACGACTTCGAGGAGGCGCTCGTGCCGCTGCGCGAAGCCGTCGCCCCGTTCGACACCGTCGGGCCCGAGTACCGCAATCCCTCGCTCGGGGCGCGCCGCCCCTCGCGGCTGCACGCCATCGAGGAGCTGCCGGTCGCGCTCGGCATGCTGCTGGTCGGGCGCGGCGACTACCGGCACACGGTGCTCGGCTCGGTCAACTACGGGCGCGACTGCGACTCGATCGCCACGATGAGCGGCGCCATCGTCGGCGCGCTGCACGGGGAACGGGCCGTGCCCGCCGAGTGGAGCGACGAGATCGCGCAGGCCAGCAAGCTGGACCTGCGCGCCCCCGCGGCGGCGCTCTCCGCGGTGACGCGCGAGGTGTTCGCGCGCGATCTCGAACGCCGCCGCGCGCACGAGGCGCTGTTCGGCGCGATCGCGGGCGCCTGATGGGCGGCCGGCAGGGCGCCGCCGACGCGGTGCGGCTGACGTGGGTGCAGCCCGAGGACCTGCTCGGGCACGAGCTGCGCCAGGCGGAGCAGGACGGGCGGGACGCCGCCGCGGTCCGGGAACGCTGGCTGGCCGCGGGCGGCCGGCTCGCGCCCGAACGCGCGGGCGCGTCCCCCGCGCCCGCGGCGCCCGGGCTGCGGGCGCTGGCCTGCGACCTCCTGGACGAACTCGCCGCGCTGCCATCGCCGCTGGCCGGGGCGGAGCCGACCGGGCTCGCGGAGATCAGGGCCGCCTGCCAGGACTGGCCGGAACCGCACCGCGCCTCGGCCCCGCACCGCGCCTCGGCTCCGGCTCCGGCTCCGGCTCCGGCTCCGGCTCCGGTGGAACGGCTGCACGCCGGCTGGCTCGGGCGGGCCGCGGGGTGCGTGCTGGGCAAGCCGGTCGAGAAGGTCACCCTGGCCGGGATCAGGGCGCTGGGCCGGGCCGTCGGCAACTGGCCGCTCGACGACTGGTTCACCGAGGTGGGGCTGCCGCCCGAGGTGGCCGCGGCTCACCCGTGGAACCGCCGCTCCCGCGCCACCTCGCTCGCCGAGACCATCGACGGCGCGCCCGAGGACGACGACCTGAACTACCCGCTGCTCGGCCTGCTGCTGCTCCGGCGGTACGGGCGGGACTTCACCTCCGCGGACGTGGCGCGCCTGTGGCTGGACGAGCTGCCCGCGGGCCGCACGTTCACCGCGGAACGCGTCGCCTACCGCAATCTGCTCGACGGTATCGAGCCGCCGCTGACGGCCGCGTACCGCAACCCGTTCCGCGAATGGATCGGGGCGCAGATCCGCGGCGACATCTTCGGCTGGACCCACCCAGGCGATCCCGGCACCGCCGCGGCCCTCGCCCACCGCGACGCGGTGCTCACCCACACCGCGAACGGCGTGTACGGGGAGATGTTCGCCGCCGCGGCCGTCGCCGCCGCGGCGGGCGGGGCGGCCGACGTGCACGCCTGCCTGCGCGCCGGGCTCGCGGTGGTGCCGCCGGGCTCCCGGTACGCGCACGCCGTCCGCGCGGGGATCGACGCGGCGCGCGCCCGGCCGGCCGCGGCGGAGTTCGACGCCGTCGTGGACGTGCTGCACGCCGAGTTCGGCGCGTACCACTGGGTGCACGTCCTGCCGAACGCGGCGCTGCTCGCCGCCGCGCTCACGCACGCGGACGGCGACTTCACCGCGTCGATCTGCCGGACGGTGTCCGGCGGCTGGGACACCGACTCCAACGGCGCGACGGCCGGTTCGGTGGCCGGCCTGCTGGCCGGGTCGCCGGAGGCGATTCCCGGCCGGTGGACCGCGCCGCTGAAGAACCGGCTGGCGACCTCGGTGGCCGGCTTCGACGGCATCGGCTTCGACGCACTGGCCACGCTCACCCGGGAGGCATCCGCATGACGACCAGCCGCACGACGGCCCTCACCGTCCTCGGCTCCACCAACATGGACCTGGTCGCCTACGTACCGGCCGCGCCGCGCCGCGGCGAGACCGTGTTCGGCCGCGAGTTCAGAACCGTGCCAGGCGGCAAGGGCACCAACCAGGCCATCGCCGCGGCCCGCGCCGGGGGCGCGGTCACCATGATCGGCGCGGTCGGCGAGGACGACTTCGGCCCGCGGCTGCGCGCCGCGCTCGCCGGGGCGGACGTGTCCGTCGAGGCGCTGCGCACCGTGGCGGGGCCGAGCGGCACCGCGCACATCGTCGTCGACGACGACGGCGGCAATTCGATCGTGGTCGTGCCCGGCGCGAACGCCACCGTCACCGGCCTCGCGCCGGGCGACGAGGAACGTATCGCCGCCGCCGACGCGCTGCTGCTCCAGCTCGAACTGCCGATGGAGGGCGTGCTCGCCGGCGCCCGCGCGGCCCGCGCGCACGGGGTGCGGACCGTCCTGACCCCGGCGCCCGCGCAGCCGCTGCCCGCCGAACTCCTCGCCCTGACCGACCTGCTGGTGCCCAACGAGCACGAGGCCGCGGCGCTCACCGGAATCGACGACCCGCGCCGCGCCGCCCTCGCGTTCCTGGACGACGTGCCCGAGGTGGTCGTCACCCTGGGCGCCGCGGGCAGCCTGTACGTGGCGCGCGGCTCCGAACCGGTGACGGTGCCCGCCGTACCGGCGCGCGCGGTGGACACCACGGCCGCCGGGGACACGTTCGTCGGCGCGCTCGCCGTGGCGCACGGCGAGGGGCGGCCGATGCCGGAGGCGATGGCCTGGGCCGCGTCGGCCGCCGCCCTCGCGGTGCAGCGGGCGGGCGCCTCCTCCTCCATGCCGGACCGTGGGGAGATCGACGCCGGGTACGGCGCGCACGCGGAAGCCGCGGCGCGGACCGGGCAGCACCGGGAGCGGGAGAACGCCCCACCCGCCGGGGAAGCACAACGAGCCGGGGAACCACGATGAGCCGGGGAACCACCATGGACAGCCACGCACCTCTGGAGGGCCTGAAGGTCCTCGACCTCGCCACTCTCTTCGCCGGGCCGCTCGCCGCGACGATGCTCGGCGACTTCGGCGCCGAAGTGATCAAGGTGGAGCACCCGCGCAAGCCCGACCCCTCCCGCGGCCACGGCCCGAGCAAGGACGGCGTCGGCCTGTGGTGGAAGCTGCTGGGCCGCAACAAGCGGAACGTCACCCTCGACCTGTCGACGCCCGGCGGCCGGGACGTGCTGCTGCGGCTGGCCGCCGAAGCCGACGTCGTCATCGAGAACTTCCGACCCGGCACGCTGGAGCGCTGGCAGCTCGGCTGGCCCGAGCTGTCCGCGGTCAACCCGCGGCTGGTCCTCGCCCGCGTCACCGGCTTCGGCCAGGTCGGCCCGTACGCGCGGCGCCCCGGCTTCGGCACCCTGGCCGAGGCGATGAGCGGCTTCGCCGCGATCACCGGCGAGCCGGAAGGACCGCCGACGCTGCCGCCGTTCGGCCTCGCCGACTCCATCGCCGCGCTGTCCACGGCCTACGCCGTGATGACGGCGCTGGCCGGACGGGACCGCACCGGGCACGGCCAGGTCGTCGACATGGCCATCATCGAGCCGATGCTGACCGTCCTCGGCCCACAGCCGATCTGGTACGACCAGCTCGGCTACGTGCAGCAGCGCACGGGGAACCGCTCGGCGAACAACGCACCCCGCAACACCTACCGCACCGCCGACGGCTCGTGGGTCGCCGTGTCCACCTCCGCCCAGTCCATCGCCGAACGCGTGATGCGGCTCGTCGGCCGCCCGGACGTGATCGACGAGGACTGGTTCGCCACCGGCTCCGGCCGGGCCCGGCACGCCGACGAGCTGGACGAGGCCGTCGGCGCGTGGATCGGACGCCACGACCGTGCCGAGGTGATCGCCGCCTTCGAGAAGGCGGAGGCGGCGATCGCGCCGGTCTACGACATCCGCGACGTGCTCGCGGACGAGCAGTACCGGGCGCTCGGCTCCATCACCGAGGTCGAGGACGAGGAACTGGGCCGCGTGCGGATGCAGAACGTCCTCTTCCGCCTCTCCGAGACGCCGGGCGCCGTGAAGTGGGCGGGCCGCCCGCACGGCGCCGACACCGACGACATCCTGTCCGGACTCGGCCTGAGCGCACAGGAGATCGCCGCACTGCGCGCGGACGGTGCCCTGTGACGGCCGCCGGCTGCCTGACGTGGCTCTACGCCCCGGGCGACCGGCCCGCGGTGGTCGCCAAGGCGCTGGCCTCCGGCGCGGACGTGGTGCTCGTCGACCTGGAGGACGCCGTCGCGCCCGACCGCAAGCGCTACGCGCTGGACGCCACCGCCGACCTGCTCGCCACGCCGCCCCCGGTGCCGGTGCACGTCCGCGTCAACGCCCTCGACGGGCCGCTCGCGGAGACGGAGGTGCGCCGCCTGGCCCCCCTCCCCGGACTCGGCGCGCTGCGCCTGCCCAAGGTGACCGGGCCCGCCGACATCGGCCGCGTCGCCGACTGGACCGGCGCCCGCGTCCCCCCGCTGTACGCGCTGTTGGAGAACGCGCTGGGCGTGGAGCACGCCTACGCGGTCGCCACCGCGCACCCGGCGGTCACGGGCATCGCGCTCGGCGAGGCCGATCTGCGCGCCGACCTGGGCCTGACCGGGGATGCCGGACTCGCGTGGCCGCGCAGCCGGGCCGTCGTGGCGGCCCGCGCGGCGGGCCTGGCCCCGCCGCCGCAGTCCGTCTACCCGGACGTGCGCGACACCGAGGGTCTCGCCCGGTCCTGCGCGGCGGGCCGGGCCCTGGGCTTCCTCGGGCGGACCGCGATCCACCCGCGGCAGCTCCCGGTCATCGAGGAGGCGTACCTGCCGACCCCGGCCGAGGTGGCCGCGGCCACCGAGGTCGTCAGGGCGGCGGCCACCGAGGCGGGGGCCCTGGCCCTGCCGGACGGCCGCTTCGTGGACGCGGCCGTCGTGGCCGGGGCGCACCGCACCCTGGCCCTGGCGCGCCGCTGCCCGCAAGGCGTCTGACCGCAAGGCGTCTGACCGCAAGACGGCTGCTCGCGGGGCGGCTCACCCCGGGACCCGCGCACCTCGGCGACGGGGGCGCCGGGCCCCGCCCGCGGATCAGCCGGCATGTGCCTCCCGCAGCGCCTGGATGTCGAGCTTGCCCATGCCGAGCATGGCCTTCATGACCCGTCCGGACGCGGCCGGGTCCTGGTCGCTCAACAGGTCGGTCAGCACCCGAGGAACGATCTGCCACGAGAGGCCGAACCTGTCCTTCAGCCAGCCGCAGGGACCCTCCTGGCCGCCTGCCGAGAGCCGGGCCCACAACTCGTCCACCTCCTGCTGCGACGCGCAGTCCACGTACAGGGAGATCGCCTCGGTGAACGGGAACTCCGGCCCGCCGTTCAGCGCGATGAACTCCTGCCCGGCCAGCTCGAAGTTGATCGTCATCACGGTGCCCTCGGGCCCCGGGCCCACCGCCCCGTACCGCTGGACCCGCGTGACCCGGGAGTCGCCGAAGACGGAGGTGTACAACTCCACCGCATCCTCCGCCTGGCTGTCGAACCAGAGGTGGGTCGTGATCTTCTGCATGATCGCCCTCTCCTGCCGCATGCGGTCTGCTCGACCTGCCGTGTCTGCCAGCGGGCAGACACGGCCTCACCGCGGAACTCATCGGCGCACCGGCCCGCCGCCGGACCTGGCGGCGGCCTCCACGACCTCGGCCACCGCCCGGGGGTGGGTGAGCATGACGCCGTGCGACGCGTCGACCTCCGTGGCGATCCCGCCGGCCCGCTCCGCCATGAACCGCTGCGACTCGGGACTGAGCCCCTTTGTCCTCCGTCGGGATCAGGAACCAGGAGGGAACCGTGCGCCACGCCTCCCGCACCGACTCGGCCCGGTACGCGTCGGAGTCGATGGGCCGTTGCGAAACGGCCATGGCCGCCGACTTCCATCCGGGAACGCCGGGACCGGTGACGGTATCGGCGAACACCTCCCGTCTGACGTAGATCTCGCTGCCGGTGCTGCCGTCCGGCTCGGTGTAGGGCACTTCCACGAAGTCCTCCGGCAGCGCTCCGCCGGACGACGACGACGGCGTGCTTGGTCGCTCGCCCGCTCGCCCGCTCGCCCCGCGCCGGGGCGGACGCGGCCACGTACACCAGGGCCCGCAGATCCGGGCGGGCCGTCACATTGGTGCTGACGGCACCGCCGTAGGAGTGTGCGACCAGCACCGTGGGGCCGCCCACATGATCGAGCACGCTGTCGACGTAGGCCGCGTCGGACAGCAGGCCGCGCAGCGGATTGGTCGTCGCGAGGACCTGATAGCCGCGCTGCTGGAGCAGGGTGGTGACGTCCTGCCAGATCGACGCGTCCGAGAAGGCACCGTGGAGCAGCACCACGGTCGGCCGTGCCGCCCGCCCGGGCGCCCGCTCCGCGGCGGGCCGGGCCGTGACGCCCCGTGCGCCGGGCGGCCCGTGCGCCCCCGCGTCCCCCGCGGCGCGGGCGGCCGGTCCCGCACCGGCTCCGCCCAGGACCGCACAGGCCAGGGCGATGACGAAGGCCACCAGAACGGGCCGTGAACTCTCCTGCATGTCACACCTCCGGTAACGGCGTGACACCCCCCGATGGTCACGCTGAGTAATCAGTCTACTCAGAGTGCTGGTGGAATTACCAGGGGTGGCGCCCGGTGGGTGCGGACGAGTTCGGACGAGTCCGGATGAGTCCGGCCCCCCGGCCCCCCGGCCCCGCCGGCTAGTCCTAGTCCTAGTCCTAGTCCTAGCCCTCGGGGACTTCCGGGCACTCCTTCCAGGCGAGTTGATAGGTGGTGTTGACGTCGCCATCCGTGGAGTCCATGGCGATGAAGCTGGTGGTCTCCTCCGGGTTCGACGTCCCCGCGCCGACGCGCAGTTCGGTGTTGATGTTGAAGTTCCGCAGCTCGCCGCAGGGCGCCCAGACGAGCGCCTCGATGTCGGTCACGTCGTTCGTCGCCCAGTTGTCGTCGTAGGCGCCGGCGAAGGTATGCGTGAACTGGTCCGTCTCCGGTGAGCCCTGGAAGTAGTACTGCGCCCTCTGCGTGGCCGAGGCGCCCTCTTCCAGATAGGCGTACCCGCGGTAGTCGACGCTGGCGACGGCGTACGTGAAGCCCTGCGGCACCCGGATGGCCAGGTTGAGCTGGCAGTTCTTCCTGAAGTCGGTCGGACCGGCACCGATACCCACCTGGGCCAGGTATTCGCTGTAGGTCACCGTGAACGCCGTGTTGTCCTCCGAGACGGCCACCGCGGCCGTTCCCGCCGGGCAGCCGGACCCGTTGACCGTGACGACCTCGATGACCATTCTGTCGGTCGGCGCGTCGAGGAAGTAGGGTGGAGTCGCGATGTGAGAGGAGGGCGTCGTGGTCAGTAATGCCACGACGGCGCTGCCAATGACCAGTGCACCGGGCATGGTTCTCCAATCGATCGTCTGCGGACTCTCGCGAGGGCACGGCAATGCCCCCGCGCGGTCCGTGCTGAATTGAGCTGATGCTCCCGCGCCTCGGCAGATCGGCGGCCGAGACGCGGGAGCACCGGTTTCCCGGGCCCGTGACGCGCGGCCCGTTCGCGGTGGACGGCCCGGATCAGCTGCTCGGGCATTCCTTCCATCTGAGGTGGTACGTCGTGCTCACCGCGCCGTCCGTCGAGTCCATGGCGATGAAGCTCGCGCTCTGCCGCGGATCGGAGTTGCCCGCGCTGACGCGCAGTTCCGAATTGATGTTGAAGTTCCGCTGTTCGCCGCAGGGCGCATAGATGAGCTCGGCGACTTCGGTCCTGTCCGAGGTCTGCCAGTTGTCGTCGTAGGGGCCGCTGAATCCGGTGCTCTGCGAGGCCGTTTCGGACGAGCCCTGGAAGTAGTACTGCGCCTTCTGGAGCGCGGAGGCCCCGTCGGACAGATACGCGTACCCGCGGTAGTCCACGCCCGCGACGGCATAGGTGAAGCCCTGCGGGATCTGCACGTTGAGGTTGAGCTGGCAGTTCTTCCTGAAGTCGGTCGGCTGCGCCCCGGCCCCGACCTGCGCGATGTAGTCGCTGTAGGTCACGGTGAACGCGGTGTTGTCCGCGGAAGCGGCGACCGCGGCGGAACCGGCCGGGCAGCCGGACCCGTTGATGGTCTGGATACTGATTTCGATTCTTTCCTGCGGCGCGTCGGAAACCGCCGGCGCACCCTGGGCGGAAAGCGTCGAGGCGAATAACGCCACGGCGGCCCCGCCGGCGGCGAGAACACCAGACATGGTTCTCCAATCGGTCATTCAAGGGCGGCACGGGACACACTCCTGCACCGCACACGACTGAGGGAAAGCGGGAGACGAAACGCCCCCTGGGGCACCCTGGCTCTTTGTGGGGCAGGGCGGCGCGAGGTCGCTCGACAAGGGATCACGGTCGCTGAACAGCCGACCGCAGGGGGAGCAACCGGGGGAATTCGGCTCTTTCCTGCCGGGAGCGAAAGGCGACCGCGCTGTCCCGCGCAGACTGTCCCTCGGGGTCCCGCGCCCCCACGAGTGGGAGCGCTCCCAGCGTAGGGCTTTCTTTCCGGCCGCGATAGATGTGGGACCGCATTCCACAAGCCAGGCTGATACTGGCCCACGGGCAGGTGGCATTCCGGGTGGAAATGTAGAGGAACGGACCGGCAGCACTCCGGAACGGGCACGTGCGGGCCGTTCGCGCCCCGCGGCCCGCGCCCTGGGGCGGCGACGGCAAGGGGTACTTCACGTCGACACGGGCGCTCTCCTTTCGAACCGACGCGGTCAGGCGCAGGGCCCGGGCGGCGCGAAGCCGTTGCGCACCGCGAAGACGGCGAGATGGACCCGGGTCGCGCTGCCCGTCTTCCGCATCAGGCTGGCGATATGGGTCTTCACGGTGGTGAGGCCGACGTGGATGCGCGCGGCGATCTCGGCGTTGGACAGCCCGTCGCCCACGTGGGCCAGCACCTCGCGCTCCCGGGTGGTCAGGTCCTCGCCCGCCGGTGCCGCGGCGGTCCTGGGCGTCCACGAGCCGGTGGCCCGCGTGACCAGCCGCTGGAGCACGGCATTGCTGAACGGGCTGCCGCCGCCCGCGGCCTGCCGCACGGCGTCGAGCAGTTCGTCGGGGGCCGCGTCCTTGGCGAGGAACCCACAGGCGCCCGCGGCCAGCGCCGGGTACAGGTGGTCGTCGTCGTCGAACGTCGTCAGCACGACGATCCGGGTCGCCGGCCGGGCCTGGAGGATGCGGCGGGTCGCCGTCGTTCCGTCCATGCCCGGCATGCGCAGGTCCATGAGCACCACGTCCGGCCGCACCGCATCGCATCGCCGCACGGCCTCGGCGCCGGTGGCGGCCTCGCCGACGATACGGATGTCGGTGGTGGACTCGCAGAGCATCCGCAACCCCGCCCTGATCAGCCGCTGGTCGTCGACGAGCAGGGTCGCGATCACGGCATCCCCTCCACCGTCCCACCCGCCGTCCCGGCCGCGGTGACCGCCGTGGCGCCCCGTTCCCCCGGCGGCACGGGACACGGCTCCCGCTCGGCGAGACCCGCGGGGAACGCGGCGCGCAGACGCCAGCCGCGGCCGTGCGGGGCGGCGGTCAGGGTGCCGCCCACGAGCCCGACGCGTTCGCGCAGACCGGTCAGACCGTAGCCGGGCCCGGCCCCCGGCAGCGGTTTGGCGGACTCTCCCGCGGGGGCGCCGCCCTCGTCCCGCACCTCGATGGCCAACTCGCCGTGCGCGAGGGAGACCGAGACGTGCGCCCGCGCGCCCGCCCCGGCGTGCTTGGCCGTGTTGGTCAACCCTTCCTGCACGACGCGCAGCACGACGAGCCCGCGGACCGCGTCGAGCCGTGCCACGTCCGGGTCGACGTGGCACTCCGCGTCGAGGCCGGCCTGC
Source organism: Streptomyces johnsoniae (assembly GCF_031845565.1). Lineage (NCBI taxonomy): Bacteria > Bacillati > Actinomycetota > Actinomycetes > Kitasatosporales > Streptomycetaceae > Streptomyces > Streptomyces johnsoniae. The sequence continues at coordinate 206,105 of NZ_JAVREV010000007.1, forward strand.
GTGCTGCGGTGCACCACCGTGGCGACCGCGGCCGGGAGTTCGTCGGGCCCGGCCAGCAGCAAGCCGGGGGCGTCCTGCACGGCGGCTGGGTCGCGCAACACGCCGACCATGCGCCGCAGGTCGGTCAGGGCCGTGCCGGCGGAGGCGTGCACGTCGTCCAGGACGGCGCCCACCTTGGGGTCGAGGCCGGGCAGCACGGCGCGCGCTACCCCGACGCGCAACGCGATCGAGGCCACGTGGTGGGCCACGAGGTCGTGCAGTTCGCGGGCCAGCTCGGTGCGTTCGGCGAGGCGGGCGCCGCGCGCCTCCAGGGCGCGGCGCGCCTCGGCCTCCTCGGCCCTGGCCCTGGCCTGGGCCAGGGCCCGGGCGGCGGCGCGCAGGTAGGCGCCCAGGAGCACCGGGGCCGCGGTGACGCACAGGATGCGGTAGCCGACGGCCAGGATGCCGTCGGCCTTTTCGTGCTCGCCGATGACGGCGAGGTAGGCGCAGGCGACGGCGGCGGTGCCGATGGCGGCGACGCGGAGGGGGCGGCGGACCGCGAGTTCCAGCAGGGCGAGGCTGGCGAGCACCTTCACGGCGACGGGGGTGGCGTCGGCCAGCGGCTGGGCGGCGACGACGAGCGCGGCCTCGGCGCAGGTGACGGCGAGCGGCCAGACGCCGCCCGGCAGGAACACCACGCCAGCGGCCAGCGTGACCAGCCAGTCACCGGTGGTCGGGTCCGATCGCTGTACGAACAGCAGGTAACCGACTGCGATCAGCAACGGAATGAGGCGCACCGGACCGAACCGATTGCCGAGTGCTCGTGCCAACCGCGTGTTCATCGGTCCTCCCCCGCGCGCTCCTTTCGCCCGCTCCGCGTCCCGACAGTAACCGCTTCCCGGCCATCGCCCGTACTCCCCCAGGAGGAGACGGGCCTCCGCCGCGAGGCCGCCCGGTCCGGCCGCTTCGCCGATGCCGGCCCGCGGAGCGGCACGGAGGGTGTGAGCGAGATCCGCAGAGCCACCGTGGGAGACCCCATGAGCGAACGTTCCGAACGCGCCCTGTTCCTGTCCGAGTTTGTCCGCGACCCGGTCCGAACGGCTTCGGTCATGCCCAGTTCCTCCGCGCTGGCCGCACGGATGGTGGCCGCGCTGCCCGAGCACGGGAACCCGGTCGTCGTGGAACTCGGCCCGGGCACCGGCGCGTTCACGGCGGCCATCCGGGAGCGGCTCGGCGGGCGGGGCAGGCAGCTGGCGGTGGAGGTGAACGAGCGCATGTCCGTCCGCCTCCGCGGGCGCTTCCCCGGTGTCGAGGTGGTGACGGCCGGGGCGGACGACCTGCCCGGCCTGCTGGCGGAACGCGGCATCCCCGCGGCCGACCTGATCGTCAGCGGGCTGCCGTGGACGGTGTACTTCGGCGGCGCGCGTCCGCTGGCGGACACGCTCGCCTCGGTGCTCGCGCCCACGGGTGCGCTCACGCAGTTCACCTATGCGTGGAGCAGTTGGACGCCCCAGGCCCGGCGGCAACGCGCCCACCTGCGGGCCGCGTTCGAGGAGGTCGTGCTGAGCAGGACGGTCTGGCGGAACGCGCCGCCCGCCTTCGTCTATGTGGCCAGGCGCCCGCGCACGCCCCGCACGCTTCCGGTCCCGGCGTACACGACCTGGGCGCGTCCGTCCTGCACGCACCGGCGTGCGCTGTCCACACCGCAGGCGGCCCCGTGCTCCCCGCGCACCCTCTGGAACGCGCGCCGGCGCTAAGACCTGCGGCGATCAGGTCCCGGCAGCAGGGTCGGGAGCGTAGCCCGGGTCGGGAGCGTAGCCCGGGTCGGGGTCGGGGTCGGGCAGGACGTGGGCCATGACCGTGACGCGCGCGGCGCCGGCCGGTGCGGCGGCCCGCAGCGCCGGGACGTCGCGGCGGAAGCGGCCGACGAGATCCCACAACTCGGCACGCAGCCGCCCCGCCTCCTCGGGGGTGAGGAGCAGCGGCACGTCACCGAGGTCGACCACCTGCCGCCACTCGGCGGGCAGCGCCTCCAACTCCCCCACCGTCTGCTGGACGCGGACCGCGTGCGCGGCGGCCATCGCCCGCAGGCGCGCGGGGGCGGCGCCCGGCTCGTGCCCGGCGGGCCGCGCGTCGTGGAGGTGGGTGGCGCGATGCGTCGAACGCCACCAGCGCTCCCGCGCGTTCCCCCGGTCGTCCGCCTCCTCGACGAGGCCGGCGGCGGCGAGCCGGCGCAAGTGGTAGCTGGTGGCGCCGGAGGTGAGCCCCGTGTCCCGGGCGAGCCCGGTCGCGGTGGCGGGGCCGTGGCGCCGCAGCAGGCCGAGCAGCCGCACGCGCACGGGGTGCGCGAGGGACCGCAGGCCGTCGGCAACGGCCCTGTCCTGCCGCCCACCTGGCGCCGGCTCGGACTGCTGCGGAACGGAGGGCCCGGGAACGGCGGATGGCGGCCCGGGGTCGGCGGCGGAAGGCGGCGTCATGGGAACACCGTAGGGCCGTAGGGAAAGCTTTCACAAAATCTCTTTGCAAAGGCTGTTTGCGGTGGTCTGCTACTGTGACGTCCGCACACGACAGGAAGAAATGCCGGGGGCTGGCGTGTTGCCCCTCCGCGTTGTCAGCGGCCGGGCCGAGGAGGACCTTTCATGGTGACGCGACGCACCCCCCTGCCGGGCGTCGGCACCCAGTACGACATGACGACCAGGGACGGGCGGCACCTCTCGGTCGTCGCCCACGAGGACGGACGGCGCTTCCTCGCCTTCTACAACCCGGACGATCCCGACGCCTGCCAGGGCACCGTTCCCCTGGACGCGGAGGAGGCCGCCCGGCTGGCCTCGATCATCGCGCCGGACCGCGCGGAAAGCGGCCTGCCCGGCAGCGAGTTCGGCCTCGATCTGGTCACCGAGCGCATCTCCATCGAGCCGGACTCCCCCTACCGGGGCCGCCCGATGGGCGACACGAAGGCCCGTACCCGCACCGGGGCCTCCATCGTCGCCGTGCTGCGGCGGACCGGGGCGTACCCCTCCCCCGGCCCCGACCACCGGCTTGAGGCAGGTGACACCTTGCTCGTCGTCGGCACCCGAGAGGGCGTCGACGACCTGGCCGACATCATCGCGGGCTCGTGAGGCGGCGTCCGGCGACACGACCCGCACCACGCGGCCGCCTGCGCGGCGCGGCTAACGGAAAGGTGCGGTGACCGTGCACGACACCACGACCATGCTGATCGAACTCGGGGCCGTCGTCCTCGGTCTCGGTCTCGTGGGGCGGCTGGCCGGCCGGCTGGGTCTTTCGCCCATTCCGCTCTACCTCCTGGTGGGACTGGCCTTCGGCCACGGCGGACTGCTGCCGCTGTCCACCACGGAGGGCTTCATCGAGGTGGGCGCCGAGATCGGCGTCATCCTCCTGCTGCTGATGCTCGGCCTCGAATACAGTGCGACGGAGCTGGTCGACAGCCTGCGCACCCAGTACCCGTCGGGCATCGTCGACCTCGTGCTGAACGCGGTGCCGGGCGCGGTGGCCGGCCTGCTGCTCGGCTGGGGGCCGGTGGGCGCGCTGGCGCTCGCCGGCGTCACGTACATCTCCTCCTCCGGCGTCATCGCGAAGGTACTCACCGACCTCAACCGGCTGGGCAACCGCGAGACGCCCGTCATCCTCGGCATCCTCGTCATCGAGGACCTGACGATGGCCGTCTACCTGCCGGTGCTCTCGACCGTGCTGGCCGGGGTCGGCCTGGCGAGCGGCAGCGTCACGCTGGCCATCGCGCTCGGCACCGCGGGCATCGCCCTCTTCCTGGCCGTGCGGCACGGCAGGGTCATCAGCAAGGCCGTCTCCTCGGACAACCCGGAGATGCTACTGCTCGTCGTGCTCGGCCTGACGCTGCTGGTCGCGGGGGTCGCGCAGCGCCTCCAGGTGTCGGCCGCGGTCGGCGCGTTCCTGGTGGGCATCGCCCTGTCGGGCGAGGTGGCGCACACCACCCGGCGGCTGTTCACGCCGCTGCGCGACCTGTTCGCCGCGGTCTTCTTCGTCTTCTTCGGTCTGTCCACCGACCCCGGCGCTATCCCGCCCGTGCTGGCGACCGCGCTGGTCCTGGCCGTCGTCACCGCGGGCACGAAGATCGCCACCGGCTGGTACGCGGCGAAACGTGCGGGGATCGGCCCGAAGGGCCGGCTGCGGGCGGGCGGCGCGCTGGTGGCGCGCGGCGAGTTCTCCATCGTCATAGCCGGACTCGCATCGGCGACCGAGCCACGGATCGCGCCGGTGGCGACGGCGTACGTGCTGATCCTCGTCATCCTCGGACCGTTCGCGACCCGCTGGACCGAGCCGGCGGCCCGCTGGCTGCGCGAACGCCGCGCGTCGTCCGGAAGCCGCGCGTCCGACGTGGTCACCGAGGTTCGCGCCGCCGAGTCCGGCGCCTGACCGCGACGACCGGGCGCCGGGTCGCGACTGCGACTGCGACTGCGACTGCGACCGCGACCGCGACCGCGACCGCGACCGCGACTGAACGTGACAGAACCGATCGCGCATGACCCGTAAACGGTCACAATGCCGGATCGCGGTCCGCTGGTCCGAATGGATGAGGCATCATCTGATCTCATGGGATTGGTCGCCGGTCTTGACAGCTCGTCCGCATACACCCGCATCGTCGTCTGCGACTCCGACACCGGAGACGTCGTCCGGCACGGGCACGCCGATCACCCGGAGAGCGAGGCCGCTCCCGGCGCCTGGCTGCTGTCGCTCGGCGAGGCCGCGGACGGCGGCATCCTGGAGGACGTGGCGGCCATCGGCGTCGCCGCCCAGCCGCACGGGGTCGTCGCGCTCAACGCCGAGGGCACCCCGGTCCGGCCCGCGCTGACCGGCGGCGACGAACGTGCGCAGGCCGCGGCCCTCGGCCTCGTCGACGCGCTGGGCGGGCGCACGGCCTGGGCCGAAGCCGTCGGCTCCGTTCCGCAGCCGGGCCAGCCCGTGGTCCAACTGCGCCGTCTGGCCCGGGAGGAGCCGGAGGCCGCGCAGCGGGCCACCGCGGTACTCCAGGCACAGGACTGGCTGGTCTGGCAGCTCCTCGGCCGCCCGCAGCGCTGGACGACCGACCGCGGCGGCGCGTCGAGCACCGGCTACTGGTCCGCGATCTCCGGGGCGTGGCGTCACGAGCTGGCCGAGCTGGCCATCGGCCACCCGGTGGCCCTGCCCGACGTGCTCGGCCCCGCCGAGGCCGCCGGCCGCACCCCCGAAGGGCTGCTCATCTCGGCCGGTACCGGCGAGACCATGGCCGCCGCGTTCGGCCTCGGAGTCGGCCACGGCGACGCGGTGATCTCGCTCGGCGCGTCCGGGTCGGTGTGCGCGGTGCACCACGAGGCACTGACCGACCCGACCGGCACCATCACCTGCTATGCCGACGCGACCGGCCACCACCTGCCGGTCGTCCGCACCCTGAACGCGACGCGGGTGCTCCGCGGCACCGCCGAGCTGCTCGGCACCGATCTGGCCGGTCTGTCGGAGCTGGCGCTGCGATCCACCCCGGGCGCGCACGGGCTGGTCTTCCTGCCCTACCTCGCGGGCGAACGCACCCCGGAACTGCCGCACACCGCGGGCACCCTGTCCGGGATCAGACGGGAGAGCATGCAGCCGGAGCACCTGGCGCGCGCCGCGTTCGAGGGCATGCTGTGCGGGCTCGCCGACGCCGCCGAGGTGCTGCGGGGGCGGGGCGTGCGCATCGACCGCGTCTTCCTGCTCGGCGCCGCCGCGGCCCTGCCCGCGGTCGTGGCGCTGGCCCCGGCGTTGTTCGGCGCGCAGGTGGTCATACCGGCGCCCGCCGACTACACCGCGCTGGGCGCGGCCCGGCAGGCCGCCTGGGCGCTGGGCTTCGCGGACGGCACCCTCACCGCGCAGGACCCGCCCGACTGGCCGTCTGCGTCCGGCGAAACGCTGGACCCGGGCGAGGACCTGGCGGTCGGCACGGCGGTACGGCAGCAGTTCGCCGCGGTGCGGGACCAGACGCACCCGGGCGCGTTCGGCTGAGACATCCGCCGCGGGGCACGGTTCAGCGGTGCGCGCGGGGGTGCACGCGGGGGTGCATGCCGGGTGCGCGCGGGGCGGCGCGCGCGCCGTTCAGTCGAGGTAGCCGCGCAGCTGCTCCGCGTACGCGTGGTCGCGGAGCTTGCCGAGCGTCTTGTGCTCGATCTGCCGGATGCGTTCGCGGGTGACGCCGAAGAGGCGGCCGATCTCCTCCAGCGTGCGGGGCCTGCCGTCGAGCAGGCCGTACCGCAGCTCGACCACGCGCCGTTCGCGGTCGCCGAGCGTCGAGAGGACCGCCTCAAGCTGCTCCCGCAGCAGCAGGAACGCGGCCGACTCGGCCGGGGAGAGAACGTCGGCGTCCTCGATGAGGTCGCCGAGGTTCACGTCGTCCTCGTCGCCGATCGGGGCCTGGAGGGAGACCGGGTCCTGCGCAAGCCGCAGGATCTCGCTGACCCGGGCGGGCGTGAGGCCGAGCAGGACCGCGACCTCCTCGGACGTCGGCTCGTAGCCATGCTCCTGGAGCACCCGGCGCTGGACGCGGATGACGCGGTTGATCAGCTCGACGACGTGGACCGGCACCCTGATGGTGCGGGCCTGGTCGGCGATGGCACGGGACATGGCCTGTCTGATCCACCAGGTGGCGTAGGTGGAGAACTTGAAGCCGCGCGTGTAGTCGAACTTCTCGACCGCGCGGATCAGCCCGAGGTTTCCCTCCTGCACCAGGTCGAGCATCGTCAGCCCGCGGCCGATGTAGCGCTTGGCGACGGATACCACGAGCCGCAGGTTCGCCTCGATGAGGTGACGTTTCGCCAGCCGGCCGCGCACCACCAGGCGGTCGAGGTCGAGCGCCAGCCGCTCGTCCAGGCCCGTCGCCGTCAGCAGCCGCTCCTCCGCGAAGAGCCCGGCCTCGATCCGCCGGGCCAGCTCCACCTCGTCGGACGCGCTCAGCAGGGGTATGCGGCCGATCTCGCGCAGGTACTGGCGGAAGAGGTCGCCGGTTGCACCGTTGCCCTCGTGCCGTAGGGTCACACCCGGCTGGGCTGCCGGGGCCGTACTGTCGGCGGGGAGGGTCGGAGTCTGCACGGAACGGCCTCCAGGTCTCGCGAGTTCGCGGCAAGCGGGGGGAAGGGGCGGGAGGACGGGGAGCGGCACCGCCCCCAGTGTGAGGTACGGCGTACTCCGGCCACGAGATGCGTGCGGTGACTTTTTGCGGGCGCGGCTACACAGAGGCTGTGCCCAACCAGCAGGGAGTTACACGGGCAGGCCGCGGCCCGCCGCCCGCCGGGACGCCCGCCGGGGCGGGCGCGGGTCAGGCGTAGAGGGCGGCGACGCCGCGCTCCTCAAGGGCCGTGCGGTACTGCTGCAACGCCCACAGCTCCTGGCGCACTTCGGCGGCGTGCGCGTTCCCGTTCTGCGCCTCGGCGCGCCGCGCGGTCGATTCGAGCTGGGCGATGCGCCGGTTCACCGCGGCGAGCCGCACCTGCACCAGGCGCCGCCCCGCGTACACGTCCGTCTCCTGCTGCCGGCGGCGCGGCATGGTCAGCGGCTCGACGGTCAGCTCGGTGATCAGGGTGCGCACCGAGTCGTCGGGCGCCGCGTCCCGCACCCGGTCGAGGAACTCGCCGTCCGCCGCGGCGGCGCCGCCCGCGTCCGCGATGGCGCGGCGCACCACCGTGTAGGGCGGCGCGGTGAACTCGTCCTCGCCGTAGGCGTCGAACGCGGGCGAGACCAGCTCCGGGTACTGGAGGGCCAGCTTCAGCAGCTCGCGCTCCTCCAGCAGGGCGGGACTGCGCAGATTCAACGGGGGGCCGTGGCGCACCTCGCGGGGCGCGGGGGCTTCCGGCCGCCCCGGCGCCCTGGCGGCCGGCGGGGCGCTCCGGCGCGCGCCGCCGCCCGCGGCGGCGGCGGCGCGCTGCCGCTCCCGGCCCCACTGGGCGAGCTGGCTGATGCGGCGCACCACGAACCGCTCGTCCATGATGCCGAGCAGCCCGGCGAGCCGGACGGCGTACTCGTGCCGGATGGCCGCGTCCTTGATCTGGGCCACGATCTGCGCCGTGTAGTCCAGGGCGGCGGAACGGCCCTCCGCGGTGTCCACATTGTGCTGCCCGACGACCGACTCGATCGCGAACTGGAAAAGGGGCGACCGGGTTTCGACCAGCTCGCGCACCGCCTCGTCGCCCTCGGCGATCCGCAGCTCGCAGGGGTCCATACCGCGGGGCGAGACCGCGATCCACGTCTGGGCGGCGAACTTCTGGTCGTCCTCGAAGGCGCGCAGCGCCGCCTTCTGCCCCGCGGAGTCGCCGTCGAAGGTGAAGACGACCTCGCCCGCGCTGTGCGAACTGGAGCTGTCCATCAGCAGCCGCCGCAGGATCTTCACGTGGTCACCGCCGAACGCGGTGCCGCAGGTCGCGATGGCGGTGGTGACCCCGGCCAGGTGGCAGGCCATGACGTCCGTGTAGCCCTCGACGACGACCGCCCGGTTGGTCTTTGCGATGTCCCGCTTGGCCAGATCGATCCCGTACAGCACCTGCGACTTGTGGTAAATCGGCGTCTCCGGGGTGTTGAGGTACTTCGGCCCGTTGTCGTCGTCGCGGAGCTTTCTGGCGCCGAAGCCGACGACCTCGCCGGTGATGTCGCGGATGGGCCAGATCAGGCGCCCGCGGAACCGGTCGATCGGGCCGCGCCGCCCGTCCTGCGCGATCCCGGACGTCAGCAGCTCCCGGTCGGTGAAGCCGCGCCCGCGCAGGAACCGCACCAGGTGGTCCCACCCGGCCGGCGCGTACCCGACGCCGAAGTGCTCCGCCGCGGCCTCGTCGAAGCCGCGCTCGCGCAGGAAGTCGAGGCCGATCCTGCCCTCGGCCGAGGCCAGCCGCTCCCGGTAGAACTGGGCGGCGGCCCGGTGCGCCTCGATCAGGCGCGTGCGCTCCCCCTGCTGCCGCCCCGGGCTGTACCCGCCCTGCTCGTACCGCAGCGTGATCCCGGCCTGCGCCGCCAGCCGCTCGACGGCCTCGGAGAAGGACAGATGCTCCATCTTCATCACGAAGGCGAGAGTGTCCCCGCCCTCCTGGCAGCCGAAGCAGTGGTAGAGGCCCTTGCTCGGACTGACGTGGAACGAGGGGGACTTCTCGTCGTGGAACGGGCACAGGCCCTTGAGATTGCCGCCGCCCGCGGCGCGCAGCTGGAGGTACTCCGAGACGACGGCGTCGATCGGGACCGCGTCCCGCACCGCCTTCACGTCCTCGTCGTTGATCCTGCCCGCCACAGCAGAAGTCTACGGCGCCCCTCGGACAGTCCCGCGGCCGAGCGCCGCCTCGATCCCGTCGAGGATCAGGTCGAGGCCGCGCGCGAAGCCGTCGCCGAAGGCCGCGTCACCGAAATCCGGGTCACCGAGATCCGCGTCACCGAGATCCGCGCCGCCGTCCGGGCCGGGGCCCACGCGGTCAAGCCCCGCGTTCCTGGCGAGCGCCGGGTAGCGGTCGGCGTGCGCGACGACGTGGCGCTGCGCCCGGCGCCGCAGGTCCAGCTCGTCCTCGCGGCTGCCGACCCGGGAACGCCACACGTTCTCCGCGGCGACGTAGCCGTGGACGTAGGAGAAGAGGGTGCTGACCGCGGCGACCAGCTCGGGTCCTGAGAGCCCGGCGCGCTCCAGGGCGGCGTAGAAACGTTCCGAACGCGCCAGCGAGGTGGGGCCGAGCAGCGGGCGGGTGCCGATCAGGGCGGTGATCCAGGTGTGGCGCTGCATGACGCGGCGGCTCTGCACCAGCTGGCCGGTCAGGTCGGCGCGCCAGTGCTTCGGCGGCGCGTCCTCGCCGTCGAGCTCGATCTCGTCCATCACGGCGTCGAGCGCCAGGTCGAGCACGTCTTCCTTGGTGGCGACGTAGGAGTACAGCGACATGGTGCCCGCGTGGAGCCTGGCGGCCAGGCGGCGCATGGAGAAGCCCTCCACGCCCTCCGCGTCGAGCAGCTCGATGGCGGCGGTGACGATGCGCTCCCGGGACAGCCGCGGCCGGGCGGTCCGCTCGTCGGCGCGGAACCAGACGCTGCCGTGGGGACGCTGCTCCGGCACCGAACCTGCCTTTCGTGCACTGTACGAAAATCCGTACAACTAGCTTAACGGCATGACGGAACACGGGATCGAACAACTCTCCGACGCCCCAGGGGCCGCCTGGTCGCGTGATTACGCGATGCTGGCCCTGCGCGTCAACCGGAGGCTCACCGAGGGGTCAGGGAGCACCCTGCTGATCTACCGCGGCCCCGACAGCTGGGCGGCGGCGGCCGGGCGGGAGGAGCCGCCGCCGGCCGCGCGGCTGGTCGAGGACGCGGAACGGCTGCTGGCCGACGTGCCGTTCGAGGGCACGCGCGCCGCGTGGCTGCGGGCGCAGGTCAGGGCGCTGCGCGCCGTCGCCCGCGGGGCGGCCGGGGCCGAGGCGCCGCTGGCCGAGTTCGCCGGCGAATGCCTCGGCATCGAGGCCGGGCCGGTGCCGGAGTCGGTGTTCGAGGAGGCGCACGCGCGACTGGACGCCGCGCTGCCGCGCGGGCCCGGCACGACGGCGGAGCGGCTGCACGCCTGGCAGGCCGCGCACCGGCTGCCGCAGGAACGGATCGGGCTGCTGCCGGACCTGGTGCGCCGCGCGGCGGTGGAGAGCAGGGCGCGCACCGCGCGCATCGTTCCGCTGCCCGCGGACGAGGAGGTCGGCTGCACCGTCGTGCCCGAGGCGCACTTCCTCGGCGCGGGCCACTACGAGGGCGGCGGCCGGTCGACGATCTTCGTGAACGGCGGGCTACCGTGGAACCTCGCGGACCTGCTGTACGTGGTCGCCCACGAGGGCCACCCGGGGCATATCGCGGAGTCGCTGCTGAAGGAGCACGCCCCCGACCAGGAGGTCCGGTTCCTGCTGTCGCCGCCGTTCGTGCTCAGCGAGGGCCTGGGCCTGTGCGCGCAGGAGATCGCCTTCCCCGGCGACGAGGCGCAGGAGTGGCTGACCCGCACCGTGCTGGCCGAGCAGGGCATACGGCCCGACGGCAGCGACTTCGCGGCGATCCACCGGGCCAGGACGGCGCTGTGGGGAACGTGGGCCAACGCCGCGTTCCTCGCCGCCGAGGGCAGGCCGCGGGCCGAGGTCCGCGACTGCCTGACGCGCTGGGGCCTGCTGAGCGAGGAGGAGGTGGCCGCGGCCCTGAAGTCCGTGACGGCACCCGGGATGAACGCCTACGTGCTGGGCTACTACTACGGCTGGCGGCTGGTGGACACCTGGCTCGCGCGGGCCGCGCCCGGGCCGGAACGCGAGGCGCGGGTGCGGCGCCTGCTGACCGAGCCGCTGCTGCCGGCCGACCTGGCGGACGCCTGACCACGGGACGGGCCGGCCGGTTAAGCCCCCGGAGCCGAAGGCGAACCAGTCGAGCATGACGAGCATGACGAGCATGAGATGCGGGCGACCCGTTCCCTGTGACACCACCCCCGCGTGACGTGCGCCAGAACGGGAACGGAGCCGGTGCCGCCGTCAGGGCTCGATCTTGCGCACGAAGACGAGGTGCGGGCCGACGCCTTCGATGACGAACTCCTCCCCCATGGCCGCGAAGCCCTGTCGTTCGTAGAAGCCGCGCGCCGCCAGGCGGCCGTTGCACCACAGCAGTTCCGCGCCGCGGGCCGCCGCCTCCGCGGTGGCCGCGGCCAGCACCGCCGCCCCGTACCCGCGGCCCCTGGCCTCGGGCGCGGAGGCCATGCCGCGGAAGCGGTGGGCCGTGGCGGAGGTGCCGGGCAGCGGGTCGGGGAAGAGCGTGATGCAGCCGAGCACCTCCGGGGCGTCGCCCTCGTAGGCGGCCAGGTGGAACGTGCCGGAGCGGCCGTCCTCGGCGAACTCGGCGGTCGCCCGCGCCAGCCCGGGGCGCAGCACGCGGTGACGCAGGGCGAATATGTCGGCGAGCGGAACGACGGCGGTGCGGATCGGCATGGCCGCCACCCTACGTTCGCGGGCACGGGCACGGGCGCGGGCTCGGGGCGGCGGTGAGGGAGGCCAGCGGGGCGTCCGCGTCGGCCAGCGCGTCCGGGTCGACCGGCCGGCCGTCCCGTATCAGGCCCTGGATGGCGTCCGTGGCACCGCCGACGTTCATGCTGAGCCCGGCCAGCACCCGGCCCTCCCGCAGCCAGAACGCGAGGAACGTGCGCGCCGCCACGTCGCCGCGGAAGACGACGCGGTCGTAGGAGCCGGGCGGGGCCCAGCCGGAGTATTCGAGGCCGGCGTCGTACTGGTCGGAGAAGAAGTAGGGCACGCGGTCGTAGGCGATGTCCTGCCCGAGCATGGAACGGGCGGCCGCCGGGCCGGAGTTGAGGGCGTTCGCCCAGTGCTCCACCCGCAGCCGCGGCCCGCCGCCGCCGACTCCGACCGCCGCGACGTCGCCCGCCGCGAAGATCCGCGGGTCGCTGCTGCGCAGCGAGGCGTCGACGGCGATGCCGCCGCTCTCCGCCAGGGCCAGGCCCGCGTGCTCGGCCAGCGCCGTGCGCGGTCCCGCGCCGATCGCGGCGAGCACGGCGCGGGCGGGCAGTTCGCGGCCGTCCTCGGTGCGCACCCCGGCCACCATGCCGTCGCGGCCAGTCACGGCGGCGGGCCGGGTGCCGAAGTGGAACGTCACCCCCCGTTCCCTGTGCAGCGCGGCGAGGACGGCGCCCAGCTCGGGCCCGAGCACGGCGTGCAGCGGCGCGGGCCCCGGCTCCACCACGACCACGTCGGTGCCCAGGCTGCGGGCGGCCGCGGCGACTTCGAGCCCGATCCAGCCGGCCCCCGCGACGACCAGCGGCTCCCCCGCCCCGGCGCGGCTGGTCAGTACGCCCCGCAGGTGGTCGGAGTGGGCCAGGCGCCGCAGGTGGTGCACCCCGGCCAGGTCGGTGCCCGGGATGCCGAGGCGGCGCGGCTCGGCGCCGGTGGCCAGCAGCAGCGCGTCGTAGGGCAGGCGCGTGCCGTCGCCGAGCCGGACCTCGCGGCGGGCCCGGTCGACGGCGACGGCGGGCTGGCCGAGGTGCAGTTCGATGCGGTTGCGGGCGTACCAGGAGGGCTCGTGCACGAAGACGCTGCCGCGGTCGGCGCGGCCGGTCAGGTAGTCCTTCGAGAGCGGGGGGCGCTCGTAGGGCTGCTCGTGCTCGTCGCCGATGAGGATGACCCGCCCGTCGAAGCCCTCCTCCCGCAGGGTTTCGGCCGCCTTGGCCCCGGCCAGCCCACCGCCGATGATGACGAACGTCCGGTATGTACCGTGCACGCAGTGCCTCCCGCTTAAGGTCTGCCGTCGGAAGGAGACTGCCCCACCTGCGGCCATGCCGGAAGGGGGCAGGTCACCCCGGGCCGCCCCGGCCGGGGTCACACAACGGTCGGGCCGCCGTCAGGTCCCGGCCAGCCGGGCGTGCAGGGCGCGGGCGCTGGCGTCCGTGAGCGCCGCCAGCTGGTCCACGATCACCCGCGACCGCGCCGTGTCCGTTCCCGCGGCGGCGAACAGCGCCAGGTACTGCGGGTCGAGCCCGTCGGGGGCGCGGTCCTTGAGCGCCTCGGCCAGCTCGGTGAGCAGCGCGCGCTGCCGCACGCGCAGCAGCTCCTGCTCGGGCCGCTGCATGACATGCACCTCGGCGACGGCCTTCAGCACGTCGCACTCCAGGCGCGTCGCGGCGGGCACCACGAGATCGGCCGCGTACCGCCCGAGCGGGCCGGGGCCGTACCGCTCGCGGGTGGCCCGCTCCGCGGCGAGGCAGAACCGGCCGATGAGCTGGCTGGTGGCGTCCTTCAGGCGGGCCTGCGCGAGCGCGCTGCCGTCGTAGGAGTGCGGCCACCACTCCTGCGCCGTCAGCCGGTCGAGGGCGGCGGACAGGGCAGCCGGCTCGGTGCCCGGCGGCGCGTAGCGCCGGGCGGCGACCGCGCAGACCTCCGCGCGCTCGGGGCCGGCGCGCAGCGCGGCCGGGGACAGGTGCCCGGCGTGCAGGCCATCCTCCAGGTCGTGCACCGAGTAGGCCACATCGTCCGACCAGTCCATCACCTGCGCCTCGAAGCACCGGCCGCCCGCCGGGGCGTGCCGCCGCAGCCACGTGAACACCGGCAGGTCGTCCGCGTACACCCCGTATTTGGGCGAGGCCGGGTCCTTGGGGTGGGCGCCGCGCGGCCAGGGGTACTTCGTCGCCGCGTCGAGGGTGGCGCGCGTCAGATTGAGCCCGACGGAACGGCCGTCCGCGCCCGCGAACCGCTTCGGCTCAAGACGGGTGAGCAGCCGCAGCGACTGGGCGTTCGCCTCGAACCCGCCGCAGGGCGCGGCGATCCGGTCCAGCACCCGCTCCCCGTTGTGGCCGAACGGGGGGTGCCCGAGGTCGTGCGCGAGGCAGGCGGCCTCCACCACATCGGGGTCGCAGCCGAACGCCGCCCCGAGGTCGCGCCCGACCTGCGCGCACTCCAGGGAGTGCGTCAGGCGCGTGCGCGGGGCCGCCTCGGCGTCCGGCGCGTCCGGCGTGACGACCTGCGTCTTCCCGGCCAGCCGCCGCAGCGCCGCTGAGTGCTGGACGCGGGCGCGGTCGCGCTGGAAGGCGGTGCGGCCGGGGCGCTTGTCCGGCTCGGGGTCCCAGCGCTCCGCCGCGGCCTCGTCGTACGGGCCGGCCTCGTCGTACGGGCCGGGCTCGTCGTACGGGCCGGGCTCGCGGGCGGCGGGCTCGCGGGCGGCGGGTCGGCAGGCGTCTCGGGCGGCGTGCATACCCCGAAGGTAACCGGGCGAACCGACAGGCGCGCGCGGCGGCTTCAGACCGTTTCAGACCGTGGCGGCCAGCACGGGCCCCGGCGGGTAAGGACCGGTGCGCGCGCCGCGCGCCTGGTCGTAGCGGTGCAGCAGTAGGCGCGCGAGCGCCGGGTGCGCCCCCAGCGGCGCCGCCACGACGCCGGGCGCGGCGGCGGCGCAGCGCGCGGCGAACAGTCCTGGCGCGACGAAGCAGGAGGCCACGGCCACCTCGCGGTGGCCTTCGGCACGCAGTTCCTCGACGGCCAGCGGCACGGTCGGGGCCGCCGCGGAGGCGTAGGCGGGCCGCACCGGGGCGCCGCCGATGCGGGCCGAGAGCATGCGCGCGGTGTACCGCGTCCCGGCCGCGGACTCCGGGTCGCGCGACCCGGCCGCCGCGAGCACCACCGCGGTGCCGCGCCGGTACCCCGCTTCGGCGAGGCGGCTGTGCAGCGCCTCGGCCAGCAGCGGGTGCGGGCCGAGCGACCCGGCGGTGACCACGTTCAGGTGACCGGCCTGTGCGACCACGCCCGGGATGTCGTGCTTGACGTGGTAGCCGCGGCCGAACAGCAAGGGCACCAGCACCGCGTCGCCGTGCAGCCGGGCGAGCGTGTCGGCCAGCAGCGGCCGGTCGGTCTCCAGGTGGCCCAGCTCCACCCGCGTGCCCGGCCGCATCGCCCTGACCAGGCGGATCAGCGCCGATACGGACCGCAGCGCCCCCGGTTCCGGGGAGCCGTGGGCGACGGCGACCAGGGTCGGCGCGGGGCGGGCTGTCCTCATGCCGCCAGCCTGCGCCCGTGGCATTTCGGACGTGTTGCACCGGTGTCACCAAACGCCGCCCGGCTCCTCACCGGGCCGACGGCCCGCGGTTGAGCGGGCCGCCGCGGCCGGGTAACGCGGCGGGCGACGTCACGTAACACGCGCGGCGCACCATGCCGGTATGAGCGCTCCCGCACCGGCCGTCACGGACACCCACTGCCCGTACTGCGCCTTGCAGTGCGGCATGTCGCTGCGCCAGGAGCCGGACGCCCCCGGCGGCCTCGACGTGGTGGAGCGCACGGCGTTCCCCGTGAACCGCGGCGCGCTGTGCGGCAAGGGCCGCACCGCCCCCGGCGTGCTGGCGGCTGGGGCCCGGCTGACCACGCCGCTGGTGCGCCGCGGCCGTTCCGGCCCGCTCGAACCGGCCGGCTGGGACGAGGCGCTCGACCGCGTCGCGGCGGGCCTGGCCGGGGCCCGCGAACGGCACGGCCCCGACGCGGTTGGCGTGTTCGGGGGCGGCGGCCTGACCAATGAGAAGGCGTACGCGCTGGGCAAGTTCACGCGTCTGGTGCTCGGCAGCTCGCAGATCGACTACAACGGCAGGTTCTGCATGTCCTCGGCCGCGGCGGCCGGGACCCGCGCGTTCGGGCTCGACCGCGGGCTGCCGTTCCCGCTCGCCGACATCCCGCGCACCGGCTGCGTCCTGCTCGTCGGCGCCAACCCGGCCGAGACCATGCCGCCCGCGCTGCGCTACTTCACCGAGCTGAAGGCGAACGGCGGCACCCTGATCGTCGTCGACCCGCGCCGCACCAGGACCGCGGAACAGGCCGACCTGCACCTCGCCCCGCGCCCCGGCACCGATCTGGCGCTCGCGCTCGGCCTGCTGCACCTGGTGGTGGCCGAGGGCCGCACGGACGAGGAGTTCATCGCGGCCCGCACCGCCGGCTGGGACGAGGCGCGGGCTGCGGCGATGGCGCACTGGCCCGAGCTGGTCGAACGGATCACCGGCGTGCCCGTTCCGCAGCTGCGCGCCGCGGTGCGGATGTTCTGCGAGCCGGAGGCGGCGATGGTGCTGACGGCCCGCGGCCCCGAGCAGCAGTCCAAGGGCACCGACACGGTCGGCGCGTGGATCAACCTGTGCCTGGCCACCGGCCGCGCGGGCCGCCCGCGCTCCGGCTACGGCTGCCTGACCGGGCAGGGCAACGGGCAGGGCGGGCGGGAGCACGGGCAGAAGGCCGACCAGCTGCCCGGCTACCGGATGCTCGCCGACGCCGCGGCCAGGGAGCACGTGGCGCGCGTGTGGGGCGTCGACCCGGAGGTGCTGCCGGGGCCGGGGCGCAGCGCGTACGAACTGCTCGACGCGCTCGGCGGCGACACCGCGGACGGCGTGCGGGCGCTGCTGCTGATGGCGTCGAACCCGGTGGTGTCCGCGCCCCGCGCGGCACACGTCGAGGAACGCATGCGGGCGCTCGACTTCCTCGTCGTGTGCGACGTGGTGCTCTCCGAGTCCGCCGGGCTCGCCGACGTGGTGCTGCCGGTCACGCAGTGGGCGGAGGAGACGGGCACCCTCACCAACCTGGAGGGCCGGGTCCTGCTGCGCCGCAAGGCCGCCGAGCCGCCGGCCGGCTGCCGCAGCGACCTGGCGGTGCTGAACGCGCTGGCCGCGCGGCTCGGCTGGGAGAAGGGCTTCCCGGTGGACCCGGAGGAGGTGTTCGAGGAGCTGCGCCGCGCCTCGGCGGGCGGCAAGGCCGACTACTCGGGCATCACCTACCGGCGGATCGCCGAGGAGGACGGCGTGTTCTGGCCCTGCCCCGAGCGGCCGGGCCCGGAGCCCGGCGACGCGGCAACCATGCCCGACGCGGCGGCTCCCGGCGACGCAGGGCCCGGCGCGGCGGCTCCCGGCGCGGCGGCTCCCGGGGGCAACGGCAGCGTGACGGGACGGGCCGGGGCGACGACCGGGCACGACGCGGCCGACGGCGGCGCGGCGGGCTACGGCGGCCCGGCCGACGAGACCCGCCTGGCCGCCCAGGCCGGGCCGCACCCGGGGACGCCGCGGCTGTTCCTCGACCGCTTCGCCACGCCCGACGGCCTGGCCCGCTTCGCGCCGGTCAGCCACCGGCCCGCCGCGGAGGAGCCGGATGCCGAGTACCCGGTGTTCCTGACCACGGGGCGGGTGCTCGCCCAGTACCAGTCCGGCGCGCAGACGCGGCGCGTGGCGGAGCTGAACGCGGCGGCGCCTGGACCGTTCGTGCAGCTGCACCCGCAGCTCGCCGAGCGCCTCGGCGCCCGCGACGGCGACCGGCTCGCGGTCGTCTCGCGGCGCGGCCGGGCCGTCGCCCCGGCCCGTATCAGCCGCGACATCCGGCCGGACACGGTGTTCATGCCGTTCCACTGGCCCGGCGAGGGCCGCGTCAACACGGTGACCAATCCGGCACTCGATCCGGCGTCGCGCATGCCGGAGTTCAAGGTGTGCGCGGTACGGGTGGAACGGGCGGACGCGCCCACGGGCGGCGCGGCCCGCGGCGCGTGAACCGGTCGGCCGTCCGGGTTGCGGGCGGCCCGCCACCCGGCAGCATGGGTGTCATGAATGACCTGACCTTGCTCGCCGAACAGCATCTGACCCTGGCGCACGGGGCGGACCACGGCCGCAGCGCCCATCTCTTCCTGCACGACGGCCCGTTGCGGCAGAGCGTGATCGCCCTGGTGGCCGGGGCCG
Organism: Streptomyces johnsoniae; assembly: GCF_031845565.1. Classification (NCBI taxonomy): domain Bacteria; kingdom Bacillati; phylum Actinomycetota; class Actinomycetes; order Kitasatosporales; family Streptomycetaceae; genus Streptomyces; species Streptomyces johnsoniae. Next base: position 224,301 of record NZ_JAVREV010000007.1, read on the forward strand.
AGCTGGAGGAGCACAACGCCCCGCCCGCGGCCAGCCTCCACGTGCTGCGCGGCCGGGTGCGGCTGCACACCTCCGACGGCGACACCGATCTGGCGGCGGGGCAGGTGATGTCCGTTCCGCAGGGCAGGCACGCCGTCACCGCGCTCGACGACGCGGTGGTCGTGCTGACCACGGTCACCGCGAACCAGGAGCCCGTCGTCGTCTACGACACCCGCCGCGGCACCGGCGCGGCGTAGCGGCGCGGCGTAGCGGCGCGGCGGCGCGGCGGCACGGCGGCACGCGTTCGGGAGTCTTGTCGGTGCTCGGGGGTAGGTTCGAAGGGCACGCGCGGACCGGCCGCGCGGGGACCGGAGGGGGCACAGGTCATGGGACGGCTCAGCCGTCTGGACCGGCGGATCTTCGAGCGGGTCGCCGCCGCCCACCCGCCGACTCTCCAGTCCTTCCTGCCGCGGCTGAGCCACGCGGCCGACCACGGGCGGCTCTGGCTCGGCGCCGCCGCGGGCCTGGCGGCGGCGGGCGGCAGGCCGGGGCGGCGCGCCGCGCTCCGCGGGGTGGCGGCGCTGGCGCTCGCCTCGTTCACGACCAACACGATCATCAAGTACGCCACCCGCCGCCAGCGGCCCCTGATCGACGCGGTGCCGCTGGCCCGCAGGCTCGCCCGCCAGCCGCTGACCAGCTCCTTCCCCTCCGGGCACTCGGCGTCCGCCGCGGCCTTCGCCACCGGCGTCGCGCTGGAGTCCGGCCGCCACGGCGCCGCCGTCGCGCCGGTGGCCGCGGCCGTCGCCGGCTCCCGCGTCTACGTCGGCGTGCACTACCCCTCGGACGTGGTCGCCGGCTGTCTGCTGGGCGTGAGCGCCGCGCTGGCCACCGTTCACTGGTGGCCGCGCCGCCCGCCGCCGGGCCGGCTGGTGCACCACAGGGCCGAGGCGCCCGCGCTGCCGGAGGGCGAGGGCCTGGTCGTGGTCATCAACGAGAGCGCGGGGCCCGGCGCCGCGGACAGCGACGCCGACCGGCTGCGCGCGACGCTGCCGAAGGCGGAGCTGGTGCAGCGCACCGGCGAGACGGACCTGGGCGAGCTGCTGGACGAGGCGGCGGAGCGCGCCGCGGCGCTCGGCGGGGCGCTGGGGATCTGCGGCGGGGACGGCAGCGTCAACGCTGCGGCGGCGCGGGCCGCGGCCCGCGGCCTGCCGCTGGCCGTCTTCCCCGGCGGCACGCTCAACCACTTCGCCCTCGACACGGGGATACACACCTTCGCGGACACCGGCGGCGCGGTGCTCGGCGGCGACGCCATCCGCGTCGACCTGGCCCGCGTCCGGCCGGTGGACGGCGCGGAGGGCCAGGACCACCACTTCCTCAACACCTTCAGCCTCGGCCTGTACCCGGACCTCGTGCGCATCCGCGAGTCGCTGGAGCACCGCATCGGCAAGTGGCCGGCGGCGGCCGTGTCGCTGGCCCGGGTGCTGCGCACCGGCCGCCCGGTGGAGCTTGAGCTGAACGGGCAGCCCCACCGGCTGTGGCTGCTGTTCGCGGGGAACGGACTGTATTCGCCCGAGGGCTTCACGCCCGCGCACCGCACGCACCTCGACGACGGGCTGCTCGACGTGCGGATGGTGGCCGCCGACAAGCGGCTGGCGCGGACCCGCATCGTGCTGTCCGCACTGACCGGCACGCTGCCGCGTTCGCACGTGTACTCCTCGGCGCGGCTGCGGTACCTGCACCTGTCGAAGCTGGGCGAGGGCACCAGCATCGCACTCGACGGCGAGGCCGGTCCGGCACCCGAGTCGGTACTGCTGGACAAGCTCCCCGGCCACCTGACCGTCTACCGCCCAGCCCGCCCAGGCGACGAGCCCCTGCCCGGCCCCGGCGGAGGGCTGTGAGGCCGCCATGAGACCCCTGCCTTTCGGTTCGTCGAGTAGAGACGAATGGAAAGGTAGGGACGGCGCAGAGGCGTCGGCTACGAATGTGCGCCAACTTGCGCAGCGCTCACCCGAGCGCGTCAATCGCGGCCGTAATACGTGCGCGGGCGGCCGGGCCGTATACGGCCATCTCGGCGAGTGCGGCAAAGGTCCGTTTATAAATGGCGACCTCACTGGGCTGGGTGACGGTGACCTCTGCCGTTGCCAGTTCCACCTGCACACTGGTCTCGTCAAAGATCCAGAATCCTTCCAGCGGCCACATCACCCGATCCGCGCTCGCCGGAATGATCCCAAGGCTGACTTGCGGCAGCGAGGCCAGGACCAGAAGGTGGCCGAGCTGGGCAGACATCACATCGCCGCCGCCAACTCGTGTGCGCAGCACCGGTTCCTCCAGCAGTACGGCGAATCGGTGATCCCCCTCGTGAAGCACCCGTTGACGCGCGACGCGTGCCGCGACGGCCGCTTCCGTGTCGTCGGGCAGCTGCCGGAAGGCGATAATCGCTCCCATCAGCGCCCGCGCGTACGCCTGTGTTTGGAGGAGCCCGGGGACCACACCGGGTTCAGACTCGGAAGCGGCGCGTACTTTCGTACAGCGGAACCGCGTTCTCCTGATGCTGCCGAAGCCCAGTGCGGCACAGACGCTGCCATTCGAGATACATACCCTCTATGCCGTGCGCGGCGGCGATAAGGTCCTCCACCTGCTGTTCCGCACCGCAGTGGTGGACCCATGCCCGGATGTCACCGATGGAGGGAGATGTCTTGCCGTTCTCGATGCGCGAGCACTTGGACTCGTGCCAGCCAGCGAGCCTGGCCAGCGCCCGCGCAGTGAGGCCGGAGTGTTTCCGGATCTCGCGCAGACGCTGGCCGAGTGCTTGCCTGGCGTGCTGAACACTGGAGGATGAGGGCAAGGCACCAGTGTGAGGGGGCCCCTGCCGGTCAGCTCAGCCGGTACTCCTCATGCGGGACGGCACGGGACCAGATCGCCTCGAACGCAGTGCCGCACAGCTTGATGACCGCTGGGTCCTCGACCAGTTCGTGCGCATCGACGGGAGCCAATTCTCCCTCCCCGTCAAAGTGGTGCACGAGCAGCACTTCTTCATCGAACAGCCAGAAATCGTTCCCTGGAAGGGCGAGGTCAGTGGCCTGTCGTCGGGGGAGCCATTTAACCTTCTCACCGGCTGCCACATTCGGGTCGGTGACATGATGCTCGAATCTGATGTAGTCGCTGACCGGCTCGGAAACGATACGGGCCCTGCGAACCTCGATTCCCCGGTCGGTGGACTCCCGCATCAGCCGCAGCCAGGGACGGCGCTCGGGATCGAAGTCCTCGGCGGTTTCCCGCTCACCACGAGCCCATGCGATGTAGCTCGGATCGGACTTCATGTAGCCGTCGCGCATCTCCAGATGCCACGCCGAACGGCGACACTTTTGAAACAGCTCCCGGATGGATGGCGTCTCAGCCACCGTTCACCTCCTTGAAGAAGCGCATCATGCGCCTGGGAAGCTCGACCACGGTTTCGTGCTCCGGCAGGTCGATTTGCGAAAGCCGATCGTGGTCGATCACCTTCCAGGACTGCACCAGGTAGGTGTCACGAGCATCGTCGTAATACACCGTCGGCGAGTTCCCGTCCCGGCTGTCCGGGTCTTTGCCGAGCATGTGAAGTGCCACTCCGTCTCCTTCGCCGTAGATGATCGGTGAACGCTCAGCATGCCTGCGAGCGCAAGGAGTTACCAGCAACTTGCGCGAACTTGCACAGTCGCGGCAGCTCCCACGTGTCCGTTGGGGGCAGGCCCCCTGGGTGCTTCCTCGGGCGGCGCCGAGCGGTGGTGTTGTCGTGGCCGGTCGCGTGGCTACGGAAGGGGCCGGGTCGGCCAGACGCGCCGCTTCTCGTCGGGTCGGGGCGGTAGGGCGCGGTCAGGAGGTGCCCGCCCCCGCGCCGCGGGGCGGGAGACGGCGGGGGTCGACGCGGCGGGCGGCCCACAGGACCGTTGCGCGGGTCATGACGAACGATTCGCCCGAGCCGAACACGAGCCGCTTGCGGCCGGGCCCGAGCGCCGCCATGTCGTGAACGGTGAATGCCTGCCCCCCGACCATGATCTGATCCCCGCGCCGCACGGTGTGCGCGTCGACCTCGACGGACACGACAACACCCTTCATGAGGCGGCCCCCTCGGTCCGGACCGGCGGCGGAGCCGGGGGCGCTGTCTCAGCGGGATAGATCAGGACATCGCAGTCCTGACAGTGCGCGCCGTCGTCGCGGCGCACCAATTGGCCGGTGTGGGGACATCCGGGCACGTGCACTCCTCCGGGTAAGGGCGTGGGGCATCAGCGGTTGAGGGCGGTGTCGAGGTTGCACCGCCCGAGGTCGATCAGCGGTTCGGTGTACGGGCGTTCGAGCGAGGGCAGGGCGATGCCGCGCCCAGCGAGCGCGGCGGCCAGCTCGGCCAGTACCCCCTGTGCGGCAGTGGACCGTGTCCCGGGCTGAGCGGTCATGGGTGCTCCCGACTTGGGCCGTGACGAAGTACCGCCTCGACACTCCCCGTTACCCGAGGAACGCCGAGCGTTGCGATGATGGTGCCGGGCATCTCGTCGGCTAGGCAAGTGTTCGCTTAGGATTTCATTCCTTCAGGCAAAGATGGCATATGCCTGGTGTTCGCCCGGTGGACTCGACATCATGTATCCATGGCTCAGAGCGACATGCCCACCATGCGAAGCCGTCGGCTTGGCGCGGAGTTGCGCCGTCTGCGGGTAGAAGCCGGACTCAAGGTCACGGACGCCGCCGACCGGCTGGAGTGCGGTCACCCCAAGATCTCCCAGATCGAGACCGGAAGGCGCGGCATACGGCAAGTCGACCTGACGCTGCTGCTCGACCTGTACGGCGTTGATGACGAGCACCTGCGCGCAGACCTGAAGCGACTCGCCCGCGAGATTCACCGGGTGGACTGGTGGACCAGTGCCGGGCCCATGCTGCGCGGCACCTTGAAGGACTACCTGACGCTCGAAGCGGATTCGGAGTGCGTGCGCGTTTTCGAGGCGATGGTGATTCCGGGTCTGCTCCAGACGGAGGCGTACGCCCGGCACGTCATTGGCTCAGCCGTCCCCGAGCGGCTCGATCCGTTGGTGGAAACCCGCATGAAGCGCCGGGAACTGCTGGCCCAGCACCCCGGTTTCCGGTTGCGGGCGATCATCGACGTCCCGGCCCTGCACCGCATCCCCGGCGGTCGGAGCCTGGTTGTTGAGCAGCTGCACCACCTGCTGACGATGGCGGAGCGGCCGAACGTGAACATCCAGGTGCTTCCACTCGACGCCGTGCTGCCTACCGACCAGATCCCGCCGTTCAACATCTTCACCATGAGGGGTGAGTCGACAGCGAACATCCTCTGGTTGGAGCACCTCACCGGCGCTACGCTGCTGGAACAGCAGTCCGATGTGTCGCGGTACGCCGCGGCATGGGACGAGTTGACCGCCGCGGCGTTGTCTCCGGCGGCGTCCAAGCGATACATCCGTGACCTCATCAAGGACAACACATGAGCGTGAATCCGCCTGCCGCTGCCGAGTTCCAGGGCTGGCACACGAGCAGTTACAGCGACAACGGCAGTGGATGCATTGAGCGTGGGGGGAGCGTCACCGGTAGGCAGGCTGTTCGGGACTCCAAGGACCCGGCCCGTGAAGTCGCCCTGGTCTTCGGGCGGCAGCAGTGGCAGGCGTTCGTCAGCGCGGCGGTGTCCGGCGACCTGAGCTGATCCGGCCAGCGCGGGAACACGATGGCGCCCCGCCGCCGGCGCCCGCGTTGGTCCAGCAGTTGTCGCAACACCCGGCTCCCGGGGAGACGCCGGCCTTCAAGATCCGCAAGATCGCACGCCGCAGACGGGGTGCCGCCATTACGTCTGGGAGGCGCTACGCGGCAAGGACGGCGATCCGTTCGGATGCCTCCTTGACCCTCGATTCGTCGCGGTGAGGGGCGAACGCGCGGCTGACCTCCTGGAGGCGTTCGACGCTGCGCTGGGAGTGAATGCCCTTCTCGATGAGGTCGGCGGCCCTGTGGGTGGCGTCCAGCGCCCCGTCAAGGTCGCCGGTCTGCTGGTAGGCGAGCGCGAGAGTGCCGTAGCGAACAGCTCGATCACGGGGCGCGGCTTGGGTGACGGAGCGTTCCAGGGCTTCGGTGGCCTGCCGTGCCTGTCCACTCAGCAGCAGGAAGCGGCCTTCGGTGGACAGGAGCTGAGACTCGCCGAACCAGGCCAGATAGCCAGGAGTGTCGGAGGTGTCGGCGCGGTCGAGGGCGTCGAAGGCGCGGTTGAGAGCTTCTGCGGCCCTCCTGGTCTCTCCGGCTTTGCTGTAGACGGTGGTCTGGTGGGCCGCCACGGACGCCCGCATCACGGCCGGAACGCGGGCGCGTACGGTCTCGGCGGTGTCCATCAGGCTGACGGCGGCGCGCTGCTCGCGCTGGTTGGCGGCTTGGGTGGCCATGAAGCACAGTGTGTGGGCGCCCAAAGCGTCGTCTCCCGCGGTCCTGGCAGAGCGCAGGGCGGCCGTGTAGTGCTGCTGTGCGGACGTATGGAGGCTGGCGTCGTAGCTCATCCAGCCCAGCAGACAACAGACTTCGGCGGCCAGCGCGTAGAGCCGCTGTCCGGTCGCCTCGGTGTAGCGGCCGTTGTCGAGCATTCGGGCGATCAGGCGCAGGTCGGCCCGTGCGGAGTCGAGATAGTCGCCGCCCCCGGTCTCCTGCTCCATGGCGCGCAGCGATTCGACTCGTTCGCTCATGCGGTCCACCGTGGCGGGCGTGACCGTGTCTCCGGTTGTGGCTGCGGCGACCGCCGAGTCGGCGGCGGCCCACTGGGCGCCGATGCCCGCGAGTGCCGCGCCTCCGGTGCCGAGGAACCCTCTCCGGTCCATGGATGCACTCTCCGCAAGTTGAGTCAGGGATTCCAGCGTAGCCGTCCGGTTCCAGGGGGCCGCGATGGATAAGTTCTCCCATGCCGGCAGCCAGTAAGGCCAGGGAACGGACGTGCGTGCGGAATCGGGAACCTTCAGCATGTCGGCGATCACACATTGGGTGATGTCGTCCGGGGTGTGATCACCGCGTTCCCACTTGAAGATCGTGGACCTGGTGGTTCCCAGATTGCAGCCGAGCGCGCGCCCGTGCAGGCGGATCGTCTCGGCGAACTTCGTCTTCCCCTGCCCGAGATTGGCCCGCACGAAGGCCAGGGGGTGGCGCAGTGCCTCGTCTGGCTGACCGAACATCAAGACTCCCCGCTGTCACCTGCCTGCTCAGCGTAACGCCGCTCTCGGCGTGCGGACGTAGGCGCGGCGAGCAGGTGAAACCCCCTTGAAACCTTATGTCGTTGCAGCCGTGCGGTGGATGGTCGTTACCCCCGTCCCGGAGTCCGGGCGACCCAGAAAGAGGGAAGCGGAGTGTGATCCGTCGTGCTGGAGCGACTGCGTAGATCTGTGCCCCATGGCTTCCGCGTCACACCGACCGGTGGGTCGGTGTCGGCAGCGCGTCAGCGGGTCATATCGGTGGTCTCCGGCTGGCAGCTCGGCCTGTCGCAGGATCGGCTGGACGATCTCCGGCTGCTGACGAGCGAAGTGGTCACCAACGCGCTCAAGCACACCGGCGGCGCGTGCGCCGTCTGCGTGCGGTGGACCGGGACGAGGGTCCGGGTGGAAGTCACCGACCATGACCCCGCGTTGCCGCAGCCTGCCAACGGCCGACTGGACGAGGAGTCTGGGAAGGGGCTGACGCTGGTCGCCATGCTCGCCGTGGCCTGGGGAGCGAAGTCCAACGTCGCTGGAAAGACTGTGTGGTTCGAGATCGAGGCCGATCAGCCGGTCGTGGCTGGTGATCGCCAGCCGGCCGGGGGCGCTCACCCCGCATCGTCCCGAACGCACTTCCGCCCGCTGCTGCGCGGCGCCGCATAAGCGCGCCCGGGCAGCCGCTCGGCCGACAGCCGCCGACGCCAGACGAGGGGCTATCCCCCCGGGTCCGCTCTGGCGTCGGCTTCCCGCCCGCCCCTGCCGGGGTGTTCACCCAGTTGGCCACTGGGGTTCCCGCTGCCCCCCGGCAGGGGCGGGCTCATTCGACAGCCCCCTTACGGAGGAGTGAGCGTCAGCGTGATTCAGCACCGGGCCTTACAGGGCCTTGGCAGTGCTGTACCGGTCCGCGTCACGGTGGACCGGACCTTGCGCGTCAAGGTCATCGATGCGTGCGGCATGACCTGCACGTTCTGCCACAACGAGGGGACACCGGTCAGCGTGGACAATCGCGCGCGGCAGGCTACCGGCGTTCCCACCCGGGCATTCAACCCCGCTGGCCCGTCAGGTCGGGTGTCCATCTACCTCGCCTCGAACGGCGCGCGCTTCGTCGCGGCGCCCATCAACGCCACGGAGAAGTTCCGCGTCGCCCTCGAACAGCTTCAGGAGGCCATGAGCTTCACGGAGGCGCACCTCACGGGTGGCGAGCCCACCCTGCACCCGAAGCTGGCCAGCGTCGTAGCGCTGGCCGGCAACAGCGGCTACCGGGTCAGCGTCACGTCCAACGGGGAGAACGGCGCCCGTATCCTCCCGGGCTGTGTGCAGGCCGGACTCCAGCGCGTCAACTTCTCGATCTTCGGCACCGATCCGGGCGAGCTGGCCGAGGTGCAGAACGAGAAGTTCCGCAGGGGCAAGCTGGCTGCCGCTAAGATCAAAGCGTTGGACAAATCGATTCGTGCGGCGCTGGACTTGGGCCTGAGGACGCGGGCGAACGTCGTGCTTCCCGACCGTTCGCACGTCGGGCGCGTTCACCGGCTTCTGGACCGGTACTCGCCGCACCTGTCGGTCCGCATCCTGTCGTCGCTGGCAGACGGCGAGGAGTCGCTTGACGCCATCGACACCCTGTTGACGGAACTCAGGGCGGAACCTTATGAGGTGCACCTCATCGCCGGCACGTCAGGGTTTCGCGTCTCCTATCGGCTGCCGAACGGGCGCGCGCTCATGGTCAAGCACATCCGCCCGCTTCGCCTCCCCGAGACCTGCACCGGGTGCCGTTTCAACAACGACACCGACTGCCAGGAGGGGTACTACGGGGTGCGTCTTTACCGCGACCCCGCAGGAACCTTCCACGTCGGCGTGTGCATTCAGCGCATGGACCTGTGTCTGCCGGTGGAAGAATTCGTCCGCAGTGGACTGTGTGACGAGATCAAGAAACTGCGGGACCGGGAATTCTACGGCCTGCACGAATGACACTGTTTCTACCGAGGGAAAGTGATGGCGGAACACGAGTACGAAGCCAAGTTCCTGGCGATCGATGTGGAGATTCTGCGGGACCAGATCCGCAACGCTGGCGCGAAACAGGTTTTCCCCGAGACCAAGTTCACTCGCCTGATCTTCGAGAACGACGCCGTTCAGGGCGAACAGTGGCTGCGCCTGAGGGATGAGGGCGGGAAAACCACGCTCACGCTGAAGCAGGTCAGCGACGCCACCCACATCGGCGGGACCACGGAGATCGAGATCGAGGTCAGCGACCTGGAGAAGACGGCCGAACTCCTGAAGGCGGTCGGCCTGCGGCAGGTCCGCTATCAGCAGAACTACCGCGAGGAGTGGCAACTCGACGGCATCACCTACGACTTCGACACCTGGCCCGACCTGCCTACCTTCCTCGAAGTCGAGGGGCCGTCCGAAGAAGCTGTCCGAAAGGCCGTCGCGAACCTCGGTCTCGACTACACCGAGGCGCGGTTCGGCAGCATCGATCTGATCTACAAGAGCGAGGCGAACCGCGACATCCTCGCCGAGCCAACGCTGCTCTTCCCGGAGCACTGAGACCGCCTCGGAGCCAGTGAAGACGCTGCCCGCAGTCCATCCGCGGGCAGCATCCGCGCAGCGCCTCGCGCGCGGGCGCGAGGCGCGACCTGACGGCGGTCAAGGGTGCACCCCCATGGCCGATGCCATGGGCGTGCGGGACGCCAAGCGCCGGGGTCAAGGGCCCGAGTTGTGGGTGCGGGCCGAGGTGGGGCGGGTGTTTCTCGTGGGGGGCGTCAGCGGCACGCTGGGCGCGTAATCCTCCGCCGCGGTCGTTACCAGACGTCGCCGTCGCGCCAGTCGCAGACCAGTTCGGCGGTGCGGTCCAGGGGGATGGCCGCGGTCGGGAGGACGTAGACGCCGTCGTCGTCCTCCTCGGTGCGGGCTATGCCCATCGGGGTCAGGGCGAACGTCGGGCCCTGCCACGCGAGCCAGCCGCGGGAGGCGTACATCCGCCGGCCCTCGGCCGACGAGGACAGCGCGCCCAGGTCGTAGGCGTTACGGATCACCCGTTCCAGCGCGGCCATGAGGGCACCGCCGTGCCCGCGTCCGCGGTGGGCGCGGTGGACGGCGACGCCCTCCACGTAGCCGGCGCGCAGGGCGCGGCCCGCGTGCAGCAGGCGGCGTTGCACGACCGAGGCGTGGCCGATCAGGTCGCTGCCCGCCCACAGCAGGGCGTGCACGCCGCCGAGGGCGTGCTCCCAGTCCAGCTCGGTCAGGTCTCCGTCGAACGCCTCGTCGAGCAGAGTCCTGGCCGCGGCCAGCGTCGCCGCGTCCAGGTCGGCGGTATGAACGGTGCGCACCTCGGTCATTCGCGTCTTCCTTTTACGTCATCGGGCCGCTGCCAGCGCGCGGGTGCCGGCGGTGCAGCTCTCCGTCAGGCGCGTCAGCTCGGCGGGCGGCAGCCGTCCCGCGGCGCCGCGCCGGGTGGGGTCGAGGTGGGTGCGGGCCGCGGCCAGCCAGTCGCGCGGCGCGGGCACCCCCAGGAAGGCGGCCAGGCGGGTCAGTTCACCGGCCGGATCGTTCAGCAGGTCCTCGTAGGCCAGCACGGAACGCTGCGCGCCCGGGACCTCGCCGAGGTGGCCGACGCCCTCGATGATCAGCTCCGACCACAGCGTGCCGAAGCGCACCGGCGACACGTCGGTGTGCGCCCGCAGCACCGCCGCCGGGCGCTGCTCCGCACCGGGTGCGTCCCGTATCGCGCGAATCACGCGGTAGCCGACGTGGCGGCTCATCGACAGCGCGCAGTCCGGGCCGTTGCGGTGGAGGTGGACGAACCGGGCGGTGGGGAACGCCGCGTGCAGCCGCGGGACCCAGCGCAGGGAGTAGCCGGAACGCTCCACCACCGCGTCGCCGCCGAACCGGGCCCGCAGCAGGCCGATGAGCGCCAGATGGTGAACGGCCGCGGCGCGGGCCGGCCAGGCGGCGATCTCCGCGGCCAGGTCGCGCAGCACGGCCTCCGGTTCGCCGGTGAGGTGCGGCAGCACCATCAGGCACAGGGCGGGGCTGCCCGGCCGCGGGCGCAGGAACTCGGGCATCGGCACCCCGTCCCTGATCATCGCGTCGAAGGCGGGGTGCGGCTCGGCGAGCAGCCGCAGGAACGTCCGCCCGTCGACCGGGTGGGCGGGCAGGGCCACGTCGGGGTCGCCGAGGGTGGAGAGGTATTCGTTGAGGCTGAGGATGTCCGGGTGCTGGTTCAGGACGCGGGACAGCGCGGTGGAGCCGCTGCGGCCGGTGCCGACGACGAAGGTGAGCGAGGTCATGGTCCGCACGGGCGCAGCGTAGCGGGCTCACAGCCCGCGGGCGTGGGCGCTGAGGGCAGCGTTGCCTATGAGAAACGGCAGTGATGCCGATGGGTAACAGCGCCCGCGCACGCTCGGGGCATGGGTACGACAAGGCGTGTGGTGGTCGTGGGCGGCGGGATGGCCGCCGCGCGGCTCGCGCAGCAGCTCGGCGGCCGCGAGGGCCGGGCCCACGGGAGCTGGGCCGTGACGGTGCTGGGCGAGGAGCCGCACGCGCCCTACAACCGGGTGCTGCTCGCGGACGTGCTGGCCGGCCGGTACGCGCCCGGGGTGCTCGCGCTGCCGCGCCCGGCAGAGGGCGTCGCCTGGCGGACCGGGACGCGGGTGGTGCGGATCGACCGTTCAATGCGGGTGGCCGTCTGCGACGACGGCACGAGCGAGGCGTTCGACGCACTGGTGCTCGCCACCGGCTCGAATCCGGTACTGCCGCCGCTCCAAGGTCTCTTCGCGCCGGGCGGGGCCGGGCTGCCGGCCGGCGTGCACGCGTTCCGGACGCTGACGGACTGCCTCGCGCTCGGCCGGGAGGTGCGCGAGGGTGCGCCCGCGGTGGTGATCGGCGGCGGGCTGCTCGGCGTGTCGGCGGCCCGCGCGCTGGCCGCCCGCGGCGCCCGGGTGGTGCTCGCCCAGCAGGGCGAGCACCTCATGGACCGCCACCTGGACGCGGGCGCGTCCGCGCTGCTGCGCGCGCACCTGGCGGACCTCGGCGTGGAGGTGCACACCGAGTGCCGGGTCCGCGGCGTGCGCGCGGCGGCGCCCGGCGGCCGGGTGACGGCGGTCGAGCTGGCGGACGGCTACCTGCTGGCCGCCGATCTGGTGGTGCTGGCCTGCGGCGTGCGCCCGCGCACGGGCCTGGCGCGCGCGGCGGGCCTGGCGACCGGGCCGCGCGGCGGCATCGCGGTCGACGACGCGCTGCGCACCCGCACCGACCCGGACGTGTACGCGCTCGGCGACTGCGCGGAGCACGACGGCGTGCTGTACGGGCTCGCCGGGGCCGCCCAGGATCAGGCCGACGTACTGGCCCGGGTGCTGGCCGGCGAGCCGGGCGCCGCGTACACCGGCACCCGCGCGCTGGTGCGCCTGACGCTTCCCGGGCAGGAGGCACTCCCAGGACAGGAGGCAGGCCCAGGCCAGGAGGCCGACCCAGGCCAGGAGGCGTCCGCGCCCGCCGGGCCCTGGGCGGGGCCCTGGGACGTGGCCGCGTTCGGGCAGCCGGACCCCGCTCCCGGGGACGACGTCGTCCAGCTGGCCGACGCGACGCGCGGCGCCTACCGGAAGATCGTCGTCCGCGGCGACCGGCTGCGCGGCGGGATTCTCGTCGGCGACCTGGGGAGCGTCGGAACCCTGGCCCGCGCCTGGGAGGGCGACGAGCCGCTGCCCGCCACGCCGCTGCTGCACCTGCTGACCCACGACGGAGGGTACTGACGCATGTCCACGACCACCGAGACCATCGTGCTGATCGGCCACGGCATGGTCGGCCAGCGCTTCCTCGAAGAGCTGGCCGACCGGGGGGTCACGGCCCGCGCCCGCGTCGTCGTGCTGTGCGAGGAGCCGCGGCCCGCGTACGACCGCGTGCACCTGACCTCGTACTTCTCCGGCACCTCGCCCGAGGAACTGTCCATGCTGCCCGCCGGGTTCACCGAACGGCACGGCATCGACCTGTACGTGGACGACGCGGCCGTGGCCGTCGACCGGGCGGCGCGCGTGGTGACGGCGCGTTCGGGGCGGACGTTCCGCTACGACACGCTGGTGCTGGCCACCGGCTCCGCCCCGTTCGTCCCGCCCGTGCCAGGACACGACAGCACCGGCTGTTTCGTGTACCGCACCGTCGAGGACGTGCTGGCCATCGAGGCGTACGCGAAGGACGCGACGACCGGCGTGGTCGTCGGCGGCGGGCTGCTCGGCCTTGAGGCGGCGGGTGCGCTGCGCGGCCTCGGACTCGCCACGCACATCGTCGAGTTCAACCCGCGGCTGATGGCGCTCCAGGTCGACGAGGGCGGCGGAACGGCGCTGCGCCGGACCGTCGAGGACATGGGCCTCGTCGTGCACACCGGCGTCGGCGGGCAGGAGATCACCGCGGGCGACGACGGCGCGGTGACCGGGATGGTCCTCTCGGACGGCTCCGCGGTCGCGGCCGACCTGGTGGTCTTCTCGGCCGGGGTCAGGCCCCGCGACCAGCTGGCGCGCGAGGCGGGCCTGGCGACCGGCGAACGCGGCGGCGTCGTCGTGGACGAACGGTGCCGCACCGAGGACCCGGCCGTCTACGCCATCGGCGAGTGCGCCCGCGCCGCCGACGGCATGGTGTACGGGCTGGTGGCGCCCGGCTACGAGATGGCCGCCGCGGCGGCGGACGCCATCGCCGCGGCCGGCGGCCAGGAGACGGCGGCGTTCCGCGGCGCCGACACGTCCACGAAGCTGAAGCTGCTCGGCGTGGACGTGGCGTCCTTCGGCGACGCGCACGGCCGTTCCGCGGGCTGCCTGGACGTGGTCTACTCCGACTCGCGGTCCGGGGTGTACAAGAAGCTGGTCATCGGGCAGGACGGCACGCTGCTCGGCGGCGTCCTCGTCGGCGACGCCGACGCCTACGGGCTGCTGCGCCCGCTGACCGGCAGCGTGCCGCCCGCGGCGCCGGAACAGCTGGTGCTGCCCGCGGGGCTGGCCCCGCCGACGGCGCTCGGGCCCTCGGCGCTGCCGGACGACGCGGTCGTCTGCAACTGCCACAACGTCGCGAAGGGCGCCATCAGGGCCGCCGTGGCCGAGCAGGGCTGCACAAACGTTCCCGAGGTGAAGCGGTGCACGAAGGCGGGAACGGGCTGCGGCAGCTGCCTGAAGGTGCTCGGCCAGCTCGTGGACGACGAGCTGGCCGCGGGCGGCGTGGCGGTCGACACCGGCCTGTGCGGCTGTTTCGCGCACACCAGGCAGGAGCTGTACGAGATCGTGCTGGCGCTGCGCGTCACCTCCTACCGGCGGCTGCTCGACGAGCACGGGCGGCCGGAGGCGCGCGGCGGCGACGGCTGCGAGACGTGCAAGCCGGCCGTGGCCTCGATCATCGCCTCGCTCGCCCCGGCGATCGGCGCGGACGGCTACGTGCTGGGCGGCGAGCAGGCCGCGCTCCAGGACACGAACGACCATTTCCTCGCCAATCTCCAGCGGAACGGCTCCTACTCGGTCGTGCCGCGCGTGCCGGGCGGCGAGATCAGTCCGGAGAAGCTCATCGTGATCGGCGAGGTCGCCCGCGACTTCGGCCTGTATACGAAGATCACCGGCGGGCAGCGCATCGACCTGTTCGGCGCCCGCGTCGACCAGTTGCCGGCGATCTGGACGCGCCTGGTGGAGGCGGGCTTCGAGTCGGGGCACGCCTACGGCAAGGCGCTGCGGACGGTGAAGTCGTGCGTGGGCTCGACATGGTGCCGCTACGGGGTGCAGGACAGCGTGCGCATGGCGATCGACCTGGAGCTGCGCTACCGCGGCCTGCGGTCCCCGCACAAGCTGAAGTCGGCGGTGTCCGGCTGCGCCCGCGAGTGCGCCGAGGCGATGGGCAAGGACTTCGGGGTGATCGCCACCGCGAACGGCTGGAACCTGTACGTCGGCGGCAACGGCGGCGCCACCCCGCGGCACGCGGACCTGCTCGCGCAGGACCTGTCCGATGCCGGACTCGTGCGGCTGATCGACCGGTTCCTGATGTTCTACATCCGCACGGCCGACCGTCTTGAACGCACCTCGGTGTGGCTGGAGCGGATCGAGGGCGGGCTCGCGCACGTGCGGGACGTGGTGGTGCACGACTCGCTCGGCATCTGCGACGAGCTGGAGACGCTGATGGCCGCCCACGTCGCGAACTACCGCGACGAGTGGGCCGAGACCCTGGGCGACCCGGAGAAGCTGCGGCGCTTCGTGTCCTTCGTGAACGCGCCGGGGGCGCCCGACCCCACCGTCCGGTTCGTCGCGGAACGCGAGCAGGTCAAGCCGGATCTGACGATACTCGCCGGGCCGGTGCTGCCGGTCCGCACCCTGGAAGGGAGCAGCGCGTCATGAATGTGGAGCTGGAAGTGACGGCGGGACAGTGGATCGCGGTGTGCGGCCCGGCGGAGCTGACGCCGGGGCGCGGGGTGGCCGTGCTCCTGCCGGACGGCGGGCAGGCGGCGGTGTTCGCGGACCGCGGCGGCCGGACGTACGCGATCGGCAACCGCGACCCGTTCACCGGCGCCTATGTCCTCTCCCGCGGCCTCGTCGGCTCGACGGGCAACGGGGGCAGCCCGTTCGTCGCCTCGCCGCTGCTGAAGCAGCGGTTCGACCTGGCCACCGGGGCCTGCCTGGACGACCCGGACCCGGGCCGTTCGGTGCCGGTCTACGCCACCCGCCGGGGCCAGGCGATGTCCGAGGCGTGACCCCGTCGGGTCGCCGCCGCCTCGCCGACTGCGACAAAAGGCGCGAGAGTGGACAGAGGCCGCACGGGAGCACGGGAGCACGGGAGCACGGGAGCACGGGAGCACGGGAGGCAGCGGACGCCATGACTCGCCCCATCACCGCCGGAGTGGACGGATCGCCGCAGAGCCTGGCCGCCGTGGACTGGGCGGCCCGGGAGGCGGCACACCGCGGGCTGCCGCTGCACCTGGTGCACGCCTGGCTCACCGAGCCGCTCTACGTGCCGCCCGCCCCGGACGAGGAGGCGGCCCGCGCCCTGCTCGAACGGACCGCGGCCGGGATCGCGGCGGCGCACCCGGACGTGTCCCTGACCACGGAACTGATCCCCCAGGCGGCCTCGCCGGGACTGATCGACAAGGCGGCGGAGGCCGAGCTGACGGTCCTCGGCTCCCGCGGGCACGGGCCGGTCGTCGGCTTCCTGCTCGGCTCGGTGGGCCTGCCGGTGATCGCCCATACCGAACGCCCCGTGGTGCTGGTGCGTTCGGACCCGCAGGAACGGGAGGGGAACGAAGCGGAGGACGAGGCGGGGGACGAGGCGGGGGACGAGGTCGTCGTCGCCGTCAAGGACGCGGGACCGGCCGCGCTGCCGCTGCTCGACTTCGCGTTCACCACGGCCGCGGCGCGCGGCTCGGGCGTGCGCGCCGTGCGCGCCTGGGGCACGCCGTCACTGTTCGGCGCCGACGTGCCGGACAGCCTGGAGGAGAACGCCGGTGCGGCCAAGGACCTGGAGAGCGCCGAGGACGACGTGCTCTCCGGCGTGCTCGCGCCGTGGCGGCAGCGGTTCCCCGGCGTGCCGGTGACCGAGCACCTGCGCTTCGGCAACGCGGCCGAAGTGCTGCTCTCGGCGGCCGCGTTCCGGGCCGGGCTCGTCGTCGTGGGCCGCCGCCTGCGCCGCCCGCTGCTCGGCACCCGCATCGGCCCGGTCGCGCACGCCGCCCTGCACCACGCCCGCGCGCCAGTCGCGGTCGTCCCGTACCGGGACGAGGAGCCGCCCGGCCCGGAGGGTCACGAACCCGGCTGATGCGGCTCGTGGGGCAGCGGCAGCAGCCGCTCCTCGCCCGGGGCGATGTCCACGCTGTCCTCCGCCAGCACGACACGCACCGACGTCTCCTCCCCGCGCGGCACGCCGATCCACAGCTGGCCCGGCTTCATCCGCACCCGCACCGCGACCCCGCGGTGGCGCACCGAGAAGCCGAACGCCGAGAGTTCGGGCACCGGCGCCGGGTCGAGCCACAGCGCGCCCTCCCGCGTCTGGAGTCCCGCGAGCCCGCGCTGCACCAGGTCGAGCGTGCCCGCCATGGCCCCCAGGTGGATGCCCTCCGCGGTCGTTCCGCCCTGGAGGTCCGACACATCGCTGGCCAGCGCCTCCTTCAGGTGCGTCCACGCCTCGCCGTGCCGCACGCGGGCCAGCACCCAGGCGTGCACGACGCCGCTGAGCGTCGAACCGTGGCTGGTGCGCGCCAGGTAGTAGTCGACGGTGCGGCGCCACGCCGCGTCGTCCACCTCGTAGCCGAGCCGGGCGAACAGCTCCGCCAGTTCGCCGGGCGAGAAGAGGTAGCCGAGCATCAGCACGTCCGCCTGCTTGGACGCCTGGTAGCGGTTGACCGTGTCGCCCTCGGCCTCAAGCAACCGGTCCAGGCGCCTGATGTCCCCGTACCGCTGCCGGTAGCCCTCCCAGTCCAGCTCGCGCAGCTCGCCGTAGCCGTCGAACTGGCTGATGACGCCCCGGTGGAACGGCACCAGGAGCCGCCGCGAGACGTCGTCCCACCGGTCAAGTTCCGCAGGCTCCAGGCGGATGCGCGCGAACAGTTCGCGCCGGCGTGACGCGGGCAGTGTGTGCGCCAGGTCGAGCGCCCGCGCGAGCACCCAGGCCGCCGTGACATTGGTGTACGCGTTGTCGTCGAGCCCCGGTTCCGGCGCGTCCGGATAGCCCTCGTGGTACTCGTCCGGGCCCACGACCCGGCGGATGCGGTAGCGCTCGCGCGCGCCGTCGTACGCCGCGCACGCCGCCCAGAACCGGGCGATCTGGAACATCATCTCCGCGCCCCTGGTGTGCGTGAACTCGGTGTCGCCGGTGGCCTGCCCGTACCGCCACACGTTGTACGCCACCGCCGAGCCGACGTGGTGCTGGAGCCGCGAATTGTCCGGGAGCCAGCGGCCGGAACGCGGGTTCAGGTGCACCTCCGGCGTCTCCTCGCGCCCGTCGCTGCCGCTCTGCCACGGGTACATCGCGCCCTCCCGGCCGGCGTCGCGCGCCGCCCGGCACGCCGCGGGCAGCCGCCGGTAGCGGTAGGTCATCAGCGATCTCGACAGCTCGGGGAAGTGCAGGTTGAGGTAGGGCAGTACGAACAGCTCGTCCCAGAAGACGTGCCCCCGGTACGCCTCCCCGTGCAGGCCGCGCGCCGGAACGCCGACGTCCAGGTCGGCGGTGTGCTCGGGCGACAGCGTCTGGAGCAGGTGGAAGAGGTGCAGCCGCAGGATGTGCCCCGACTCCCCCGGCACTTCGAGATCGGCCCGCCGCCACAGCCGTTCCCACGCCGCGGTGTGCGTGTCCAGCAGGCCCGCGAAGTCCGGTGCCCGCCGCAGCCGTTCCACCGCCGCGCCGAGCGGGCTGCTGATCGCCGCGTCCTTCGAGGTGTGCAGCGCGACCGTCTTCTCCACCGTGACCGGCCGCCCTGGGCCGATCGGCAGCCGCAGCCGCTGCTCGGCGCGGGAGTCCGTCAGCCGCGTCCGCACCTCAGGCGCCGGGCCGTCCGCGTCCGCGTCCGCGCCGGCATCCGCGCCGGCGCGCGTCCTGGCCGCCATCACCACCCGCACGTCCGACGCGCGGGTGCGGCAGCGCAGCCACACGATGTCCGGCTCCTCGTCACCGGTGCTCATGTGCGTCAGGTGGCTCGATGCGAGGTCCCGGTAACGGGCGACGCCCGTGTTCCGTGCCGCCGTGCCGTCCAGCGCGGAGTCCACCTCGATCGTGCCCGACCAGTCCTCGGCGGTGAACGTCGTCCGCAGCGCCGCGAGGTGCGGGTCCGCCATGTGCACGAGACGGGACTGCTCCACGCCCAGGTGCCGCCCGTGCGGGTCGCGGAACCGCACGGACCTGCTCAGCGTGCCGCGCCGCAGGTCCAGCGTCTGCCGGTAGCGCAGCAGCCCGGCCGGATCGTCGTCCGGCGTGAACCACGTGCCGTCCGGACCCTCGTCCGGGTGCGGCCGGAAGCGGAACGCCGGCCAGTTCGGCAGGTTCACCACGTCCTCGTGCTCAAGATCGCGCCCGGCCAGCGTCGTCGTCAGCCGGTTGTACACGCCCGCCGCGTACGTGCCGGGGTAGTGCGCCGGGCCCGCGACCGTCTCGGGCGCCGCGCCGCGCGTCGCGAAATACCCGTTCCCCAGCGTGCACAGCGCCTCGCGCAGCCGTTCCGTGCGCGGGTCGTACCCCTCGTACTCCCACGTCCACTCCGCCACCCGCACCTCACCTCCCGGGGCCGAGCAGTTCGGCCAGATCGTTCACGACGAGGTCCGCCCCGTTCCGCAGCAGGTCGCCCGCGCCGGTCGGCGCCGCCGACCGGTCCACGCCCACCACCACGCCGAAGCCGCCCCGCCGCCCCGCCTCGACGCCGGCCAGCGCGTCCTCCACGACCGCGGCGGAGGCGGCCGGAACGGACAGCCGCCGCGCCGCCTCAAGGAACAGCGCCGGGTCCGGCTTGCCCGGCAGGCCGAGCCGCGCCACGTCGTTGCCGTCCACGACCGTCAGCAGCAGCGACCGCACTCCGGCGCGCGCCAGCAGATCGCGGGCGTGCCGCGAGGCGGACACCGCGGCGCAGCGCACCCCGGCGCCGTGCAGCGCCGTCAGCAGCCGCACGGTGCCGGGGTAGACCTCGGCGCCGCCCTCGTTCAGCATCCGGACGAAGATCCGCTCCTTGCGCGCCGCGACGGCGCACACGCTCCCGGTGCCCGGCTCGTCGTCCGGATCGCCGACCGGCAGCCCGAGGCCCCGCGCGTCGAGGAAGGCGGCGGCGCCGTCCAGGCGCGACTTCCCGTCCACGAAGCGCCGGTAGTCCTCCCCCGCGTCGAACGGCGGCTCCACCCCCGGCACCGCGTCGAACGCCTCCTTCCACGCGGCGGCGTGCAGGCGGGCCGAGTCGGTGATCACCCCGTCGGTGTCGAACACCACCGCGCGGCACGTCCACAACTGCGGGACCGTCGTCATCACTCCATGGGAACCCGCGCCCGCCGCCCCCGCAATTCGCCGGAGCCACCGGACCGGTCGCAGAGGGCTGGCGCGCCGCGCGGCACCACGCCACGAAGCCGCGGGCGGCGGAGTACGGCGAGGCGGAGCCGCGGGACTGGCAGGAGCCGCTCGATCCGCCGCCCGGCGGAGGACACGTTCCGCACGCGGCCGTGAGGGTGGACGGGCACACCCCGGCGGTGACGCTCCGGGCGGGGTGGTTCCCGTCCGGCCGTGTCCACGGCGGAACGGAGGTGCCCCTGTCCCGGGACGCGCTGGACGAGATCTTGTCGGAACGGCGCCCGCACGGTCCGTGGCGGCACCGCGAGGCAAGCCCGGTGATCGCCAGGGACCCGCGGGCCGGTGTCCGTTCGGTACCGCGATGACGGCAGGTGGGGAACACCGAGTCTCCCGCTCATTCCCCCCAGGAACCGACCTCGATCTCCAGAACCAACTCGCCGTCCCGCATCTCGGTCTTGGCGCTGAGGATGGTCGGTTCTGGGTAACCGTCCTCGCGGTCGACGCCCCAGATGCATCCGATTTCCTTGCTCATGCAGTCGGGGTCCGCGGTAGGAACCCCGGCCGATCGGATACCCGGCCCCGCCTCCAGCCACGAGGCCATATCCGCCCATTGCGCGGAGCTCGGCTCGCCATCGACAGGTCCGCCCACGTAGACGACTCGCGCCCGTTCGCCGTGGACACGGGATTTGGAGTCCACGGTGAAGGAAACCGGATGCCCCATCGCCTCGGCTACCTCAAGGTTCTTCTCGTAGTTCCCGGTATCCGAGGCCAGTATCGAGAACGTCACAGCGGCCAGCACGACCGCGGTGATCAGCGCGCCCCAACGGAATATTCGTCGGCGGCGGACCGCGGCGGGCGTTCCCGCAGCGGCCCCAGGCCGGGGCTCCGGACCTGCGGGTGGCGTGGCGGGCGGCTGCGCGGGGGCGGTGGGCCAATAGGCCGGGTTTCCGGGCAGCGCCCCGGGAGTCGGCGGTGCGTCGGCCACCTGGTCCAACTGGGCCTGCAGTTGCTGCATGGTCAGGCGCCCGGCCGGTTCCTTGCGGAGCAGGCCCTCCAGCGTGGAAGTGAGGGGCCCGGCCCGCACGGCAGGGGCGGGCGCCTCTGTCACGACGGCGACCAGCACGGCGCTCGGGGCCGACCCAGCGAAGGGCGGATGCCCTTCCACGGCGGTATAGAGCGTGGCCCCCAGTGACCAGAGGTCGGACGCGGCGGTGGCCGGATGGCCCCGCACCTGCTCCGGCGCCATGAAGGCGGGCGTACCCATGATCAAGCCGGTGGCCGTGAGGGTGGCGTCGCCTTCCAAAGCCGCGATCCCGAAGTCGGTCAGGACGGCCCGGCCGTCCTCAAGGAGGATGTTGGCGGGTTTGATGTCCCGATGGGTGATCCCCGTCCGGTGCGCGGCGCTCAGCGCGGCGGCCACCTGCCGCCCGATGTCGGCGACGCGCTGCGGGGACAGAGGGCCCTGCTGGCGCAACAGGTCTTCCAGTGACCCTCCGGTCACCAACTCCATGACGATCCACGGCCGCCCGTCCGCGCCGGTGATCCGGTCGTGGACAGTCACGATGCCCGGGTGCTTCAGCCGCGCGGCCGCCCGCGCCTCGCGATCGAGCCGGGCCATCCAGTTGGCCCGCTCCTCGGCGTTCAGATGCTCGGGCAGGCGCAACTCCTTCACGGCCACGTCCCGCCCCAGCTGCTGGTCGTAGGCACGCCAGACCGCACCCATCCCGCCTTGGCCGAGCAGGCTGGTCAACTGGTACCTGTCCGCGAGGAGCTGTCCCTGATCGTCGTCCACAGACGGAATATAGCCGGGCCGACCTCGCGGGGCGGGGCCGCTCCCGAACCGAGGGCATTCCGGTCGGCTGTGCGGCCTGCCGGGCGCCAGGCGGGCTTCCGGGCAGGACGCGAAGTCCGTGCCCGGAGTTCCCCGGCCCGGCCCGGGCCCGGCGCCACGCCACGCCACGCCACGCCACAGGAGAGCACGGTCGCCCGCGTGCGCCCGGCCCGCGCCGCGGGGCGCCGCCCCGGGGCGGGTGTCCTCGGCCGGCGTGGCCCTACTCGAGGTGAACTCGGCGGCCGGTCACGCGTTCCGGGTGCAGCCGCACCCACAGCTCGGACGCGTCCCGCTCCTCCTCTCCCGGCCGGACGCCCGTGCGCCCGGCCAGGGCGGCGACCTCCGCCGGGTCCGTGATCTGCCGGGGCCTGCCGACGACGAGCACGCTCCAGCCGACGCCGCGCAGCTCGTCGAGGTGGTCGACCTCGAACGCGGTCTCCGCCGCCTCGCGCACGCACGAGACGCCCGAGCCGTTCGCCTTGACGCGGAAGACGATCGCGCCGTCGACCAGGCTGTAGGTCACCGGCACGATCGCCGGCCCGCTCGCCGTGTCCAGGGCGATGCGGCCCACATTGTGCTCCGCGACCAGTTGGTAGCACGCGTCGGTGTCCAGCTCGATCAGCCTGCCGTGCGGGGCGGCGTGCTGCCCCGCGGGCTGCGGCTCGGCGCCGCTCAGCTCGGACACGGTCGTGTCCAGCGCCCTGGCCACTCTGGTCAGCGACGCCTGGCTCGGCGAGGCGGGCCGCTCCTCCAGGTAGCGCAGGTATTGCGGCGCGACGCCCGCCCGGTCGGCCACGTCCTCGCGGCTGAGCCCAAGCTGCTCGCGGCGCAGCGCGACGCGCCGCCCGATGTCACTGCGATGATTACGCGTCTCATCGCTCACCGGCATCACCTCCGACCCAACCCCCAGGATGGCCGGACCGGGCTCAGCCCGCTCGTCGGGCAGCGTGGCGCGCACGCCCACAGGCGGAACGGGTAGCCGAAACGGGGATGCCGCAGGGTGCCGAGCTCGCGGGCCCGGACGCCGAGGTAGCTGCCGCAGAGGGCACAGTGCATACCCATGAGCTGGTACGGCCCCAGCCGTTCCAGCGGCGGCAGCGGCTCCCCGTTCACCGCACGCCGCCCCACGGAGAAGCGGTTAAATCCTGCACGACTGATATCTGCCCACCAATGCGGGTTCCGACCCGGATGAGACCACTCCGCGATCAGCCCGTTACCGTGTGCACGCCAAATCGGCGTCCTGCGCAGGTCAGCCGAGCGGCGCCGGCCCCACGGGGCCACCGGCGATGGAGTCGCGGCAGGCCGCGCAGGAGGGGTCCGCGCAGCGCGTCAGTGTCTGGTCGGCCCGCAGCGCGGCGACGGCCGCCGCCAGCGCCCGGGCGGCCGGGTAGGCCGTCCACCGCGAGGCGCGCACCATCCGCGTGGCGGCGCAGTGGCGCAGGTACGGCTCGAACCGGGGGAAACCCTCGGAGCAGGAACCGGCCTCCACCATGAAGACCTCACCGCCGGGCCGCCGCGCCCAGCGGACGAACAGGCGGCGCCCCGAACGCTGTTCCGCCAGATGCAGGGCCGTCATCCGGCTCAGTCCCACGCCCAGCAGCAGCACCGTGCCGCCCGCCGCCGCCAGCGCGCGGACCGGCCCGTAGACGTCGGACGGGCTCTGCGCCGCGGCCAGCCCGGCGGCGAGCGGGCCGACGGCGGCGAAGGAGTCCAGCGGGTGCAGCCCGCGGTGCCCGTCCGCGCGGGCGAGCACCGCGGCCGGCAGCGCCCCCATGGCCGGGTCGACAAGTCCGCAGTCGACGCGGAACGCGTGCCCCGGCGGCCGCGCCGACTCGTCGGGCGGCGTCGCGTAGTCGGTGCCGTTGCGCCCGGGGCGCAGGTGGGCCGGGGCCGCCGCCAGGAAGAACGACTCCGTGAAGGCCGGCACGAGGACAGTGCGCCCGCGCCCGAGCAGCGCGTCGAGCACGCCGTCCGGGCCGCCCTCGACCGGCTCGCCGAACGACCGCAGCGACGCGTGCACCATCACCGGACGACCGGGCGGCAACAGCTCATCGGCCACCGCCGCCAGTTGCGGAACGGAGAGGGTCATGCGCCGCAACGATAGCCTTGGCGCGTGAGCCCTGTTGATCTCGCTCCCGAGGAGGAGCCGGCCCACGGGTCCTGGAGCGGTCCGCGGCCTGCCCCCGAGCCGGTCACGGACGCCACGGAACGGCTGCACCGCCTCGCGGCCCAGGTGCGCGACGAGCTGGCCGGGGCCGGTCTCGGCGGTGCGGCCGTGCGCGTCGCGCGCGGCGGTGTCGACATCGCCTGGCCGGGCGCGTACTGCCCGGCGGGCGCGCAACGGCTGCTCGCCGCGGCCGGCTTCGAGCCGGTGGCGGTGGACGGCGTGCTGCGCGTGACCGGCCGGGCGCGCGGCGATGTGCGGCTGCGGCCGCTGGACGAGGCCCTGCTGCGGCGCCTGCTCGCGGCGGCCGTCGCCGACGCCGACCCGCTGGAGGTGATGCCGCCGGTCGCGGGCCCGCCCGGCTGGACGCGGGAGCGCCGCGAGGCGTTCGTGCGCTTCCACCGCTCCCGTTCGCTGTCGGCCAGGCCGGTGGAGTCCACGTACGCGATCGTGCTCACCGGGCCGGACGGCGCGGGCGACGCGGACGGTGCGGGCGACGCGGACGGTGCGGATGGCGCGGGCGGCGTGGTGGGGGCCGCCCGGCTCGCGCCGGTGACGGAGGAGCCGGGGTCGGTCGAGGCCGGCGTGTGGCTCGGACGCTCCGTGCGCGGGGCGGGGGTGGGCGGCGCGGTGCTGCGGCAGCTCGCCGGGATCGCGCGGGCCGGGGGCGCGGTGCGGATGGTGGCCGAGACGACACCCGACAACATCGCCTCGCAGCGCATCCTGTCCGCGCTGTGCGCGAGCGTGACCCGCCACGACAACGCCGTCACCGCACGCCTCGGCCTGGGCCACGCCCCGTCCTGACCCCTGCCGCGACGTGCGGGAACGTCCCGGCCAGCGTCCCTGACCTGTGACAATTCCACGGTTGAACCACACCAGGACCGCAACTACCGTCAGTGGCGACGTACCGGACGACAACCAGACATGGGGGGCGCATGGCCGGCCTGGCCGCGGAGCACCTGGGTCAGCTGCCGCCTCCGCCACCCGCCCCCGGCGCCGCGGCCTGGCGGCGCGGGCTCGATCCGGCCACGGGCGGCGTGGCGCTGGCCGCCACCGACGTGCACATACCCGGCGCGCTGCCGCTGCTGCTCGTCCGGCACTACCGCGCCGGGACGAAGGCGGGCCGGCGGTTCGGCAGGGGCTGGGGCTCCACGCTCGACCAGTGCCTGGTCCTGCGCCCCGACGGCGTCCGGCTGATCGCCGAGGACGGCCGGGTGCTCGACTACCCGGTCCCCGGGCCCGCCGCGGCCGTGCTGCCGGCGGCCGGGCCGCGCTGGCCGCTGACCTGGGACGGGCGGCCCGGCGGGGCGATGACGGTGCGGCGGCCCGAGACCGGGCACACGCTGCACTACCGGCCCGTCCCGGGCACGGCCGGCGCCGAACTGCCGCTGGTGGAGGTGACGGACGGCCGGGGGAACGCCGTGCGCCTGGCCTACGACGGCGGCGCACCGGCCGAGGTGGCGCACAGCGACGGGCACCGCGTCGGCGTGATCTCGCAGGGGGACGGGCGCGTGGCCGAACTGCGGCTGCTGAGCGACCCCGCGGGGCCGCTGCTGCGCCGCTTCGGCTATGACGCGGCGGGAAACCTGCTCGCCGCGGAGAGCGCCGAAGGCCCGGTGGAGCGTCTTGAGTACGACGTGCGGCGGCGCCTCACCGGCCGGGCGCGCGGCCCGGGGGGCTGGTACCGGTACGCGTACGACGCGTCCGGCCGCGTCGTCCGGGCGGGCGCGGAGGACGGCCGGGCGGCCGCCGTGCTGGCCTACGACGACGCGGAGCGGACGACCCGCCTGACGGACTCGCTCGGGCATACGACGGTCTACACGTTCGACGAGGAGGGGCGGCCGGTCGCCGAGACCGACCCGCTCGGCCACACCACCCGCAGGGAGTGGGGGCCGCACGGCGGTCTGGTGGCGCTGACCGACCCGCTGGGGCGGGTCACGCGCTGGGAGCGCGACGCGCACGGCGCCGTTACCGCCGTCACGCTGCCCGACGGCACGGTGGCCGCCCGCCCGGCGGAGGCCTCCGAGCCACTGCCGGAGCCACCGCTGGAGCCGCCGGTGGAGGAGCCGGGCGGGGAGCCGGGCGGGGAGCCGGGCGGGGAGCCGGGCGAGGACGGACTGCGGCGCGAGCACGATACGGAAGGCCGACTGACGGGCCTCGCGGATGCCGAGGGGAACAGCTGGACCTACACGTACGACGCCGCGGGCCGGCTGACCGGCGAGGCGGATACCGCCGGCCGCGCCCTGCGCCACCGCTACGACGCGGCCGGGCAGCACGTCGGCTGGACGAACGGCGCCGGTCAGCGCGTCTCCCACACCCTCGACGGGTGCGGCCGGCTGCTCGAACAGCGCACCGACAGCGGCATCGCGCGCTTCCGCTACGACGCGGCCGGCCGGCTGATCGCGGCGGCCAACGAGGAGACGGAGCTGACCTGGGAGCGCGATGCCGCCTCCGGCGCGGTGATCGCCGAGACGTGCAACGGCCGCACCGTGCGGTACGCCCACGACGCGCAGGGACGGCGGACCGAACGGCACACGCCGTCGGGCGCCGTGACCCGCTGGGAGTACGACGCGGCGGGCCGCCCGGCGGCCCTGCACGCCGGGCCGGGCAGCCTGGCGTTCGCATACGACGCGGCCGGGCGCGAGATCGCGCGGCGCCTCGGTGACGCCGGCCCGGTCCTGCGGCAGGAGTGGGACGCGGCGGGCCGCCCGGCCGCGCTGGTCCTGCCGGCCAGGCTGCGCCGGACGTTCCACTACCGGGAGGACGGCGCGCCGGTGCGCGTGGCGGACCCGGCGGCCGGCGTGCTCGACATCACGCTGGACACGACCGGGCGGGTGCTCGCCGTCCACGGCCCCGGCGGCACGCAGAAGTTTGGCCAGGACGCGGAGGGCGGACTGGCCGGCGCGACCGGCAACCACCGCTACGACGGCCAGGGGCGCGTCGTGAAGGCGGGGCGGCTCGGCCTCAGCTGGGACGCGCTGGACCGGCTGACGGACGTGGTCACCGCGGAGGGCCGGCACTGGCACTACGTGTACGACCCGCTCGGGCGCCGGGTCGCGAAGCAACTGCTCGACGACTACGGCGCGGTGGTGACCGAGACGACGTACGCCTGGGAGGGCACGAGACCGGCAGAGGAGCGCCGCCCGGACGGCACGGCCACCGCCTGGCACTGGGCCCCGGCCGGCCACCGGCCGCTGGCGCAGACCACGCACGCGCCGGAGGGCGCGGCGGTCTGGCACGCGGTCGTCACGGACCCGCTCGGGACGCCGACCGAACTCCTGGGCGCGGACGGCGCGGTCGTCTGGCGGCGGCGCGCCTCGTTCTGGGGAGCGCCGGACCCGGCGGGCGCTGCCGGCACGGAGGACACGGCGGAGTGCCGGCTCGGCTTCCCCGGGCAGCTCCTCGACCCGGAGACGGGCCTGTACTACCACCTGCGCCGCTACTACGACCCGGTCGCCGCGTGCTACCTCTCCCCCGATCCGCGCCGCGTGGGCCCGGCGCCCTACGCCTATGTCGCGCACCCGCTGCGCGACAGCGCCCCGGAGGGGCTGCCTGGCGGCGGCCCGTGGCCGGGCCGGCGGGGCTGGCTCGACCTGCTGCACGCCGTGGCGGGGACCGGCGCGGGCGCGGCGGACCCGCGCGCCGGGTGGCAGGGCTGAGGCGGGGATCAGACGCCGGTGACGGTGACGCGGAACACCGGGTGGTCGGGGGCTATGCGCCGCAGGTCATCCTCGGAGGAGTCGGGCCCCACCCCGTTGAAGAAGGCGCCGACCTCCGCCTTCCACCGCTTGAGGTAGGCGCGCAGCAGCTCCGGCTTCTGCTCGTCCGGCACCTCCTCGGCGGTGAAGTCCTGCACGCTCTTCCCCAGGAGGAGGCGGCCGCCGCCGGCCGCCCGCATGTTGTGCGTCCACTGGACGTGGCCGCGGGGGGCGACGAGGTACTGACGGCCGTCCACCGTCAGCAGATTGACCGGGGTGGTGCGCCACTCGCCGCTCTTGCGGCCGCGGACCGCGAGGACCCGGGAGCCCCAGATGCTGAGCCCGCGGCGGGTGAGGAAGGCGATGGCGGGGTTGAACAGGCGGCGGGTGATCCAGCCGGGCTTCTTGACGTGGAGAGTGGCGCTCATCGGAACTCCTCGGGGTGCGGCGCGGGGCGCCGGAATGAGTGAGCAGCGCTCGCTTTTGTGAGCACCAGCTCCCTGACGTGTTCCAGCATGCCCCACCCGCCGCTCAAAAACAAGAGCAGCGCTCACTTTGTTGAACGGTGCTTCCGACGGTGGCACACTGGCGGCATGACTGCGATCCAAGGAGCCAGGGAGCGGGCCAGGCGCGAGGTGACCGCGGCGATCAAGTCGGAGGCCCGCGACAGAATCGCGGCGGAGGGCGCGGCCCAGCTGTCGCTCCGCGCCGTCTCGCGCAATCTCGGCATGGCCTCCTCGGCCCTCTACCGCTACTTCCCCAGCCGCGACGACCTGCTGACCGCACTCATCATCGACGCGTACAACGCGCTGGGCGAAGCGGCCGAGGGCCCGCTGGCCTCCGGTGACCCGCCGGAGTCGCCCGCGGAGCGGTGGCTGGCCGTGTGCCTGTCCGTGCGGGAGTGGGCGCTGGACCATCCGCACGAGTTCGCGCTGATCCACGGGACGCCGGTGCCCGGCTACGCGGCGCCCCAGGAGACGGGCGGCCCAGGTACGCGGGTGCCGTTCGCCCTCATCGCGGTGACGCTCGACGCGCACCGCTCGGGCGCGCTCGGGCCCGTTCCCGGCGGCCCGCCGCCGCCCGCGGTGCTCGCCGAGGCGGCGGCACTGGCCGCCGAGCACGCGCCGGGCCTGCCGGCCCCGTCGATGGCGGCCGTCACCGCGGCCTGGGCGCAGTTGACGGGCCTGGTCGCGTTCGAGGTGTTCGGCCAGTACACGCACGTGATCGAGGAGTCGCGCGCGGAGTTCTTCGCGTACACCGTGCGCCGGATGGCCGCGGGGATAGGGCTGCCCTGAGTATGCCGCCGTCCGGCGGCGGCGCGGTGGCCGCCGCCGGACGGGCGGGTGGTGCGGGGAGGTGGTGGGAGCCGGGCGGTCAGGCCGCGTCGCAGACGGCCCCGTTGAGGCTGACCACGGGGGCGCTGTAGACGGCGCCGCTGTTGGTCTGGAAGCCGAAGCTCAGCGTGCCGCCCGCCGGGATGCTGCCGTTGTACGGCGCGTTGCGTGCCGTCACGGTGGTTCCGGCCTGCGTGAGCTGGGTGTTCCAGTGGCTGGTGACGGATTCGCCGGCCGGCAGGCTGAAGGAGACCGACCAGCCGCTGACCGCCTCCTCCACGGTGACGCCGACCTGGACCACGGAGCCCGCGTTCCACCGGCTGGTGACCTGGTAGGTGGCCAGGCAGCCCTCGACCGGGTCGGGGCCGGGGCCCGGGCCGCCGCCCGGCGTGCCGCCGAGGCCGGCGAGCACCCCGTCGTAGGCCGGTTTCGGCTGGTAGCTCTCGTCGTAGAGGCACGCCGCGCCCTGGCCCTCGAAGACGTCGGGTACCCAGGAGTCTGCGTCACCGAAGCCCCACACGGTCACGCCCGCGCAGCCGTCCACGGCGAGGCAGGCGCTGACCACGCCTTCGAACTGGTCGGCCTGGCGGTCCAGTTCGGCGCTGTCGGCGGGCATGGTGATCCGGATGTCGAGTTCGGTGACGATCACCTCAAGGCCGAGGTCGGCGAAGCGCTGGAGGTTCGACTGGATGTCGCCGGGGATCGAGTCGAGGATCAGGTGGGACTGGAAGCCCACGCAGTCGATCGGCACGCCGTCGGCGAGCAGGCCCTGCACGAGGTCGTACATGCCGTTGCTCTTGGCGTTGGCACCCTCGATGTTGTAGTCGTTGATGCAGAGCTTGGCGTTCGGGTCGGCGGCGTCCGCCGTGCGGAACGCGTTGGCGATGTACTCCTCGCCGATGGTCTGCTGGAAGACCGACTGGCGGAAGGTGCCGTCCTCGTTGAATGCCTCGTTGACCACGTCCCAGTAGGCGATGTCGCCCTCGTAGTGGTCCATCACGGTGGTGATGTGCTCGTCCGTGATCTCGGTCAGCTCGGCCGCGTCGAAGCCGCCGTTTTCCACCCAGTCCGGGAGCTGGCTGTGCCAGACGAGGGTGTGGCCCCAGACCTGCTGGTCGTTCGCCTGCGCGAAGTCCACCAGCCGGTCGCCCGCGGCGAAGTTGAACGAGCCGCGGGAGGGCTGGATCGACTCCCACTTCATGACGTTCTCTGCCGTGACGCTGTTGAACTCGGTGCTGGCGATACCGTTGTACGTGGCGTCGCTCAGCCGGTGGTCGGCGATGGCCGATCCGATGAACTTCCCCTGGGCTTCGGCCGCTTCACGCAGCGTTTCGGCTTGGGTGGATGGGTCCTGGGCTTGCGCGCTGCCGTGCATCGCGGCACCGGAGAGCAAAGCACCGGCAGCGAAGACGACCGCGGCTCTGCGCACCAGGGATAGCATGGAGTACCCCTCTCGTTGTCACGCCCCCGCAGGCTGACGGGTCCGTTTCTAAGGGGCACCCTGGGACGCGTCAAGAGTTCCGGAATAATGTCGAAAAACTTCCGGCATCCGGAACACGACAGAAGAGGTGCCCATGACTGGGGAACGTAAAGTCACGATCACGGCCATCGCCAGGGAGGCCGGCGTCTCCGTGCCCACCGTCTCCCGGGTGGTCAACGGGCGCTCCGACGTGGCCCCCGAGACCCGCGCGAAGGTCGAGGAGCTGCTGCGACAGTACGGTTACCGGCGCCGCACCCACGCCCCCGGCGACCGGGCGGCGCTGCTCGACCTCGTCTTCAACGATCTGGACAGCCCGTGGGCCGTGGAGATCATCCGCGGCGTGGAGGAGGTCGCGCACGCGTCCGGCATCGGCACCGTGGTTTCGGCCATTCACGACCGCGCCGGCGCCGCCCGGCAGTGGATGACCAACCTGCGGGCGCGCGCCTCGGACGGGGTGATCCTGGTGACCTCGGCGCTCGAACCGGTCCTGCACAAGGAGTTGCACCGGCTCGGCGTGCCGATCGTCGTGGTCGACCCGGCCGGCGCGCCGGCGCTCGCCGCGCCGACGGTGGGCGCGACCAACTGGGCGGGCGGCCTGGCCGCCACCGAGCACCTGCTCCAGCTCGGCCACCGCCGCATCGGTTTCATCGCGGGCCCGCCGCGGCTGTTGTGCAGCCGGGCGCGGCTCGACGGCTACCGGGCGGCGCTGGAGTCGGCGGGGGTGGCGCCGGACGAGGAGCTGACCGTGCCGGGCGACTTCTACCACGAGGCCGGGTTCACCGGCTGCCGGCGGCTGATGGATCTGGCCGAGCCGCCGACGGCGGTCTTCGCCGCCAGCGACCAGATGGCGATGGGCGCGGTCGAGGCGCTGCGGCAGCGCGGGCTGCGGGTGCCGCAGGACGTGAGCATCGTCGGCTTCGACGATCTTCCGGAAATGCGGTGGTCGGCTCCGCCGCTCACCACGGTGCGCCAGCCGCTCGCGGAGATGGGCAAGGTGGCCGCGCGCACGGTGCTCCGCCAGGCCCGCGGGGAGGAAATCGACTCGCCTCGCGTGGAGTTGGCCACCGAGTTGGTGGTCCGCGCGTCGACGGCGCCGCCGCCGGCCGCGGCTTGATCGGGTCCCTTAACCGACTTGTTGCCGTCCGCCCCGTTGACGCGGCCGCCACGGGGCCGTAATTTCCTTCGGCACCTGCCCGATAATTTTCGGCGAGTTTCCGGAAGGTGAGCGATGCGAAGCCTCAACCCGTGGCGACCCCGGCGGACCAGAACCCTCGCGGTGACGGCAGCGTTCGCGCTGACCGCACCCGTCCTCGCGGCCTGCGGCAGTGAAGGACCCGGGGGCGGCGGCGGCAACGCCCTTGAGGTCTGGACCTACCAGGACGGATCGTCCACGATTCAGGAGGAGTTCGTCGAGCAGTTCAACGAGACCTCCGACATCGACATCAACCTCACCCAGGTCCCCGGCGAGAATTACCAGGACCGCATGCGAACGGCCATGGGCAGCTCCAACGCCCCGGACATCTTCTTCAACTGGGGCGGCGGCAGCATCAGCGACTTCGTCGCCGAGGACATGCTCGTCGACCTCACCGACACCCTCGCCGAGGACGAGGAGTTCCAGGGCGCCTTCCTCCCCACCATCCTCGACGCCGGAACGGTGGACGGCCGCTACTACGGCATACCCATGCGCGGCGTGCAGACCGTTACTCTCTTCTACAACCAGCGGATCTTCGACGAGGCGGGCGTCCAGCCCCCGGAAACCCTCGACGACCTCTTCTCGCTCGTCGAGACCTTCCAGGAGCAGGACATCACGCCCGCCGCGCTGGCCGGGGCCGACGCCTGGACCGAGCTGATGTGGATCGAGTACCTGCTCGACCGCCAGGGCGGGCACGAGATCTTCGAACGCATCCGCAACGGCGACTCCTCCGCCTGGGGCGAGCCGGCCGCCCTCGAAGCGATCGAGACCGCCGTCGAGCTGGTCGACGCCGGGGCCTTCGGCAACGACTTCCGCTCCGTCAGCTACACCACCGACGGCGCCTCCACCTTCTTCGCCCAGGGCGAGGCCGCCATGCACCTGATGGGCAACTGGGAGTTCTCCAACCAGCTGACCAACCAGCCGGAGTTCGCCGAGAACGAGCTGGCCTGGACCACGTTCCCCGTCATCGAGGGCGGCGCCGGCGACCCCTCCGCCGTCGTGGGCAACCCGACCAACTACTGGTCCGTCAACTCACAGGTCGAGGGTGAACGCCTCGACGCCGCCATCGAGTTCCTCAAGGTGCACGCCACCGAGGAATACGCACAGGCGCTGATCGACAACGGCGACATCCCGGCCACCACCAACGCCGAGAGCCTGATCGCCTCCAGCCCCGTCCCCGAATACGCGCAGGACCAGTGGGACATGATCTCCGGGGCCTCCTCCTTCACCCTCTCCTGGGACCAGGCGCTGCCCGCCGGGCAGGCCGCGCCGCTCATCGACAACATCGAGCAGTTGTTCAGCGGTCAGCTCAGCCCGCAGGACTTCATCGAAGCCGCACAGGCCCTGTAGGGACCCCGTGAAGCTCGATAAGAACCCCAGCGCACCGCGCACCGGTCGCCCAGGCATCGCCTGGGCGATTCCGGGCGCCCTCTTCTTCCTCTTCTTCGCCGGTGCCCCCATGGCGATCGTCGGCTACCTGTCGTTCACCGACTGGAACGGCCTGAGCAACCCCGTCTGGTCCGGCATGGACAACTGGTCGCGGCTCTGGAACGACGACGGCATGCGCAACGCCGTCTGGCTGAGCCTGCTCCTGACCGCCCTGACCTGGCTGACGCAGACGCCCATCGTCCTGCTCCTCGGTGTCTGGGCGGCCGGCCGCCAGCGCAACCGCGCCGTGCTGTCCGCGATCTTCTTCGTGCCGCTGCTCGCGTCCTCCGTCGCGCTCGCCCTGCTGTGGCGCACGATCTTCGACCCGAACTTCGGACTCGCCCCGGACATCGCGAACTTCCTCAACCTGGAGAGCGCCGACCTGCTCGGCTCGGAACGCGGCGCCTTCGCGGCCGTACTGTTCGTCACCGGCTGGCAGTTCGTCCCGTTCCACATGCTGATCTACCAGGGCGGTGCCCGGCAGATCCCGCGCTCGTTCTACGACGCCGCCGCCATCGACGGCGCCGGGACGGTGCGGCAGTTCTTCCACATCACGCTGCCGCAGCTGCGCAACACCATCGTCACCTCGACCGTGCTGATGGTGGTCGGAGCGCTCACCTACTTCGACACCGTGCTCATCCTCACCCGCGGCGGCCCTGGCGACGCCACCGCGATCGTTCCGTACCTCATGTACGACACCGGGTTCAAGGCGTTCGACCTCGGGTACGCCAGCGCGGTCGCGACCGCCCTCGTCGTCGTCGCCACCGCGGCCTCCCTGCTGCTGGTGCGGCTGACCGGGTTCACGAAGATGCGCAGCACCCGGGAGGGACTGTGACCCAGACCATCGACAAGCGCCCGGCCGGCGTCCGGGAGCGGACCCCGGGCGAACGGCCCCGGGCCGCCCGCGCGCTCCGCCTGCGCCGCGCCAACTACCCGGCCGGCGTCGGCGTCCTGGTGTGGCTGGTCATCGTCATGGTGCCGCTGTACATCCTGGTCGCCTCGACCCTCCAGACGCGCCAGTCGTACCTGGACAACGGCCCCCTGTCGCTCCCGACGGAACCCACGCTCGACGCCTACCGGACGGTCCTCGAAAGCGACTTCCCGCGCTACCTGCTCAACACGGCGATCGTGACCGCCTCCTGCGCGGCCATCGCCATCGTGCTCGCGGTGACCGTCAGCTACAGCATCGTGCGCACCCGGTCGCGCGCCTCCCGGCGGATCTTCCAGATCTTCCTGCTGGGTCTCGCGATCCCCTCCCAGGCGGTGATCATCCCCGTCTACCTGATCATCACCGAACTCCAGCTCTACGACACGCTGCTGGCGATCATCCTGCCGACCGCGGCGTTCGCCCTCCCGGTGAGTGTGCTGATCCTCGTCGGCACCATGCGCGACATCGAGGAGGAGCTGTACGAGTCGATGGCTCTCGACGGCGCGAGCCAGACCCGCATCCTGCTCCAGCTGGTGGTGCCCATCTCCCGGGCCGGCATCTCCACCGTCGGGGTCTTCTCCGCCCTCGGCGCGTGGAACGGCTTCCTCTTCCCCCTGATCCTCACCCAGTCACCGGAGACGCGGGTGCTCACCCTCGGCCTGTACGACTACGTCGGCGAGTTCCGCGTCGACATCCCGGCGCTGCTCGCCGCCGTGGTGCTGTCCATCGTGCCGATCTTCACCGCCTACCTCTTCGCCCGCCGTCAGCTGATCAACGGTCTGATGGGTGTCGGCGGCCGCTAGAGCCCCGGGGTCCGTCCCCGGAACCACGGCCGCCCAGACAAGGAGCCTTATGCACAGCCCCTGGCAGGACACGACACTTCCGGCCGAGACCCGTGCCGCGGAACTGCTGTCCCGGATGACCCTTGAGGAAAAGCTCGCCCAACTGGTCGGGATCTGGCCCGGCTCGGACGCGGGCGAGGGCGACGACGCCGACGTCGCCCCCATGCAGTCCGAGGTCAACGCGGCCACGCCCGACCTCCAGTCGCTCCTCGCCGACGGACTCGGCCAGCTGACCCGGCCCTTCGGCACCGCCCCGGTGGACCCCACCGAGAAGACCAAGGCCCTGGCGGAGGACCAGCGCAGGATCGCGGACGCGAACCGGTTCTCGGTGCCCGCGCTGGTCCACGAGGAATGCCTCACCGGCTTCGCCGCCTGGCAGGCCGCCATCTTCCCCTCCCCCCTCGCCTGGGGCGCCAGCTTCGACCCCGACCTGGTCGAGCAGGCCGCCCGGCTCATCGGCGACTCGATGCGCTCCGTCGGCATCCACCAGGGCCTCGCGCCCGTCCTCGACGTGCTGCGCGACCCGCGCTGGGGGCGCACCGAGGAGACCATCGGCGAGGACCCCTACCTTGTGGCGACCATCGGCACCGGCTACGTGCGCGGCCTCGAAACCGCGGGCGTCGTCGCCACCCTCAAGCACTTCGCCGGCCACGCCGCCTCCCGCGGCGCCCGCAACCACGCGCCGGTGTCCATCGGCCCGCGCGAACTCGCCGACATCGTCCTCTTCCCGTTCGAGATGGCGCTGCGCGAGGGCGGCGCCCGTTCCGTCATGAGCGCCTACCACGACCTCGACGGCGTGCCCGCGAGCGGCGACGCCTGGCTGCTGACCGAACTGCTGCGCGAGCAGTGGGGCTTCGCCGGCACCGTCGTCTCCGACTACTTCGCCGTCTCCTTCCTCGAACTCACCCACCGCGTCGCCGGCTCCCCCGCCGAAGCCGCCGCTCTCGCACTCGCCGCCGGCATCGACGTCGAGCTGCCCGCGCAGCGCGCGTACGGAACGCCGCTGCTCAAGGCCGTGCAGTCCGGCGAGGTCGCCGAGGAGCTGGTCGACCGCTCCGTGCTGCGCGTGCTCACCCAGAAGGCGGAACTCGGCCTCCTCGACGCCGACTGGTCCCCCGAGCCGCCCGCCCTCGCCGCGGACGCGCCCGTCGACCTCGACCCGCCCGCCCTGCGGGACGCCGCCCGGCGCATCGCCGAGGAGTCCGTGGTCCTGCTCGCCAACCGCGACAACGCCCTGCCGCTCGCGCCGGGCGCCCGGATCGCCGTCGCCGGGCCGCTCGCCGACGACGTCGCGCCGCTGCTCGGCTGCTACACGTTCCCCAGGCACGTGGGCGTGCGGCATCCGGAGCTGCCGGTCGGCGTCGACCTGGCCAGCCCGTTCGCCGCGCTGCGCGCCGAATTCCCCGGCGCGGACGTCACGCTCGCGAAGACCCCGCGGGACGCGGCCGGGGCCGACGTCGTCGTCATGGTGGCGGGCGACCGCTCCGGCCTGTTCGGCCGCGGCACCTCGGGCGAGGGCTGCGACGCCGCCGACCTCGAACTCCCCGACGGCCAAGGCGAGCTGCTCGACCGGCTGCTGGACATCGGCGTCCCCGTGGTGCTGGTGCTGCTGACCGGGCGGCCCTACGCGCTTGGCCGCTTCGCGGACCGGCTGGCCGCCTGCGTCCAGACGTTCTTCCCCGGCGAGGAGGGCGGCGGCGCCCTCGCGGGCGTGCTCTCCGGCCGCATCAACCCCTCCGGCCGGCTGCCCGTCGGGGTGCCCAGCGGCCCGGGCGCGCAGCCCGCCCCCTACCTGGCGCCGCCGCTCGGCCGGCGGGGCGACGCCAGCAACATCGACCCCACCCCGCTGTACCCGTTCGGGCACGGCCTCTCCTACACGTCGTTCGCCTGGGAGGATGCCTCGGCCGACGCCACCGAGCTGAGCACCGACGGCGGGACCACCGTGCGGCTGACCGTGACCAACACCGGCGCCCTGGCCGGAACGGAGGTGGTGCAGCTCTACCTGCACGACCCGGTCGCCCGCGTCACCCGCCCGGTGAACCGGCTCATCGGCTACACGCGCGTCACGCTCGAACCCGGCCGTTCCGCCGAGGTCCGCCTCGGCTTCCACGCCGACCTGACCGCCTACACGCTCGCCCCCGGTGAGCGGATCGTCGAGCCGGGCGCGCTCGAACTGCGGCTCGCCGCCTCCAGCGAGGACATCCGGCACACGGTGCCGGTGACGCTCACCGGACCCGAACGCCGCGTTGGCCTCGACCGGCGCCTGCGCTGCCCCGTCACGGTGCATCCGGTGCATCCGGTGCATCCGGCGTGACGTAACGTTACGTATTCGTCTCACCACCCACCGCGGTGCGGGCCTACCCTGGGGGCATGGGCTGGACCGTACGCGATATCCCCGACCTCAAGGGCCGCACCGCGGTGGTGACGGGCGCCAACAGCGGTCTCGGCTATGTGACCGCCCGTGAGCTGGCCCGCCGCGGCGCCCGCGTGGTCCTGGCCTGCCGCAGCCAGGACCGGGGGCAGACGGCGCTGGAGCGGCTGTTCGACGAGGTGCCCGAGGCCCGCGCCGAGCTGCGGCTGCTCGACCTCGCCGACCTGGCGTCGGTGCGGGCGTTCGCCGTCGAGTGGGGCGCGCGGCGGCTCGACCTGCTCATCAACAACGCCGGTCTGATGGCCGTCCCCTACGCCAGGACGGCCGACGGCTTCGAGATGCAGTTCGGTGTCAACCACCTGGGCCACTTCGCGCTCACCGGGCTGCTGCTCGACCGCCTGCTCGCCAGCCCCGGCGCCCGCGTGGTCACCGTCTCCAGCCTGCTGCACCTGCTGGCCAACCTCGACATGCACGACCTCAACTCCCAGCGCAAATACGGCCGCTGGGTGGCGTACGGCCGCTCCAAAACGGCCAACCTGCTGTTCACCCACGAGCTGGCCAGGCGGCTGCGCGGGCGGCACGTCGTCGCCGCCGCCGTTCACCCCGGCTACGCCGAGTCCGGGCTGCACACCCGCGGCGCGCGACTGGCCGGCAGCCGTTTCCAGGAGCGGGTCGCGCGCGCCGGCACCCGGCTGTTCGCCGCGCCGCCGGAGGCCGGCGCGACGCCCTCGCTGTACGCGGCGACCGCGCCCGGCGTGGCCCCCGATTCGTTCACAGGACCCAGCGTGCTCGGCGCCCGCACCCCGCGCGGCGGCCCCGGTGGATCGTGGCGCGCGCCCTGGACGCGGAACGACGCGGCCGCCACCCGCCTGTGGCACGCCTCCGAGGAGCTGACCGGGGTCCGCTGGCAGGTGTGACCCCGCCCGTGCCCACGCCGGGGCCGCCGGTCAGGTCAGCAGGTCGGCGCCCAGCGGCGTGAGCGTGTGCAGCACCTCGCTGCCGCGCCGCACCGACCGCACGAGGCCCGCGTCCCGCAGCACGCGCGCGTGCTGGCTGGCCGAGGCGGGCGACACCCCGGCGCGGCGGGCGAGTTCACCCGTGGTCGTGCCGTATTCGATGCAGCCGAGCACCCGCGCCCTCGTGCCGCCGAGCAGCCGCCCCAGCGCGGAGGGGCTCGGCCGCGGCGGCGCGGCGTGCTCCACCGGGTAGACCACGACGGGCGTCAGCTCCTTGTCCGCGTAGGTGACCGGCTGCCGCCCGCAGAAGTACGACGGCACCAGCAGCAGCCCTCTGCCGCCGGGGAACAGCTCGCGCCGCACCGGGTAGTCCGATTCCAGCACCGGCGGGTTCCACCGCAGGACCGGGCGCAGCCCCGCCAGCAGGCCCTGCGCCCCACCGGCCAGCAGATGCCGCACCCGCACCGCCCGGTCGGCGTCCACGTCGGCCTGCACCCGCTGCCACACGGCCGCGTCGAGGGCCGCGCGCCGGTAGCGTTCCAGGTCGGCGACGAGCTGCTCGACCGCCTCCCGTTCACCGTCGGCGAGCAGCCGCACCCAGTGCGGCAGCGACGGCTGCCCGGCCGCGAGCAGCGCAATGTCGGCGGCGAGGCGGCGGCGCGGCGTGGCGCGCAGCGCCTCGACGGCGCTGTCCCAGCCCTCCTGCGCCGCGAGCGGGTTGAGGAAGTCGGGGAAGTAGCCCGTGGGCGGGACCAGGGCGCGCAGGGTGCCGGGCAGCGCGCGGATGCGGCGGCGCGCCGCCAGCCGCCAGGGCCCGTAGATGTGTTGGGCGCGCCGGTCCCGGAAGCGGTGGGAGCTGAGCATCGTCTCCCACATCGGATCGGGCCCCTCGGCGATGCGGATGCGCGCCAGATCCTCGCCGGTCAGGTGAATCCGCAGCACCGTGCAACCTCCCTTGCAGCGCCCCGTTCCGCTGACCACGGAGTTTCAGCCTACGTCGAAATCGTTGGCCGGACCCGGCTGTTGTCATGGAGGGTGGGGCGCATTCCGGCACCGCTCGGGGACGGGGGGATCAGTGGTTCTCCGGGGGGAGCGACCACTGGTGACCAAGCCGTCCGCGTGGCGCAACGTTTCCTCGTCCGCCCGCGGTCGGCCCCCCGAGCGGATGCCGGACCGTACCCGTGTCATACTCTGCCGACTCAAGGCGAGGCATGAGCAACGGGGGTGGGCCGATGGGCCTCATATTGGCCTTGGCCGGAGTGGTGGCGCTGGCGGCCGCGGTCGCCGTGCTGCTGCGCGTCAGACGCGCGCGGGAAGCGGCGCGAAAGGCGGCGGCACGCCGCGCGCCGCGCGATCCGTTCGACCCCGGTCAGGACACCGCAGGCGACCCGCGGCGGCTGAAGGCCGGCGACATGGTCGAGTACCTGGGTGAACGACTCTTCGTCCGGGGCTCGTTGAGGCTGCGGCAGGGCGGCTTCACCTGGTCGGAACACTACCTCGACGCCATGGACGGCACCGAGGAGGGGCGCCGCTGGCTCTCCGTCGAGGAGGACCCCGATCTCGAAGTCGTGCTGTGGACCGAGTACCGCGGCGACGAACTCCTGCCCAGCAAGAAGACGTTGACGGTCGAGGGCGTCACCTACCACCGCAGCGAGCACGGCACCGCCGACTACCGCTCGGAGGGCACCACCGGGCTCGGCGCGACCGGCCGTATGGAGTACGCCGACTTCGACGCGCCCGGCGGACGCGGCCTGGCTTTCGAACGGTTCCTCGGCGACGGCGGGCGCGGCACCTGGGAGGTGTCCCTCGGCGAACGCGTTCCGGGCGGCACGCTGGTCATCTATCCGGGCGGCGACGCGTGAGCCCCGGCATCGAGCTGGCCGCCCCCTACCTGGACACGCGCGCCGACCAGCTCCGGTTCGCGCTCGGGCTGCCCGCGCGCGACGCGCTGGCCGTCACCCGGGTCGACCTCGGCGGCGTCGGCGTGGAGCTGCGGCTGCTCGGCGCCTCGCACCAGGTGCACGCCGGGCCGGTCACGGAAACCCTGGCCTGCCTGCCCGGACGGCCGGGCGACGGCCCGCCGAGCGAGGTGACGGAGACCGTCGACGGCTGGCGCTACCGCTTCGTCTCACGCGTACGGCACTGCGCCCCCGGCGAGTTCGCCGCACGGGCGCGGGCGCTGCGCGAGCGGACGGCGGGGCGGGAGGGCGCGCTGTGCGGCGTGTTCCCCGGCTCGCCCGACGCCGTGACCGCACTCGCCGCGGAACGCGCGGCGGACGTCATCACCTGGCGGACCTGGCACGCGTACCCGCAGGCCGGCCAGATCGTGGAAACCCGCACCCGGCTGGAGGCACCGTGAACCGCACCAGGACCCTTTCCGCGACCGCGACCGCGGCCGCCGGCGCGCTGATGCTGCTGGCCGCCGGCTGCGGCGGCGGCAGCGGTGAGGACGACGACGCGCCGCGCGCGTGGATCGCCGACACCTACGAGCGGGCCGGCGCCGACGACCGTTACCGCGACGCGGCCGACCGGCCGACCGCGGTCGCCTCGGAGATCGAGGGGGAACGCCGCCCCGAGGACCGCATCGACAGCGAGGGCATGGTCTTCCTCCGCTACGACGACGACATCGTCGCGGTGCTGCCGCACACGTCGGGCGGCAGCGAGATAGACATCGACGACTACGACTCCGGCCGTTCGCGCTACAGCAGCCACGTCGGCCACCGGTGGCCCGCGTCGCAGGGCAGGAGCGGCGGCGACTTCAGGGGCGGCGGCCCCGGCTCGGGCAAGTAGCGCGGAGCACATAGCCCGGAACGAGCAGCGCAGAGCGAGCAGCGCAGAGCGAGCAGCGCACGGAAACCGAAGGAATCGGAACCGGAAGGCGAAGAAGCACATGGTGGGAGAGATACTCGAATCCGCCGGGGAGGCCGTGCTCTACGGCGTCGTCGGATTCGCGGTGATGGCGGTGGCGTTCTACGCCCTCGACCTGGTGACGCCGGGGCACCTCGCGAAGGTCGTGTGGCAGGAACGCAACAAGGGCGCGGCCGTCGTCCTCGGCGGTGAAATGCTCGGCGTCGGCCTCGTGATCGCCGAGGCGATCCGCGCCAGCGAGTCCGAGGAGGGCCTCGGCTACGGCCTGCTCAGCACCGGTCTTTACGGGCTGGCCGGGGTCGTGGTGATGACGCTGGTCTTCGCGGTGGTCGGCGCCATCACGCCCGGTCCGATGGGGGCCATGGTGCTGGAGGACCAGGACGGCCGTGCACACCCGGCCGCCTGGGTGCAGGGCGCGGTCTACGTCGGCACGGCCCTGATGGTCGGCGCGGCACTCTCGTGACGGCGCGGCCCCGGCTGGCGCGGTTCTTCCTGCTGCTGACCGTGTTCCTGTGCGCCGCGTGCGGTCTGGTGTACGAGCTTGCGCTCGTGGCGCTCGGCGGCTACCTCATCGGGAACACGGTTTTCCAGACCTCGCTCGTCCTGTCGATCATGGTCTTCGCCATGGGCGTCGGCTCGCTGGCCGCCAAGCCGCTCCAGCGGCGCGCGGTGGGCGCGTTCGCCGTCGTGGAGGGGCTGCTGGCCCTGATCGGCGGCCTGTCCGTGCTGCTGCTGTACGTGATGTTCGCCTGGGTGGGGATCTACACCCCGGCGATGACGGTGGTCGCGTTCGTCGTGGGCCTGCTGATCGGCGCGGAGATCCCGCTGCTGATGACGCTGCTCCAGCGCATCCGGCGGCAGGAGCCGGGCGGCGCCGTCGCCGACATGTTCGCGGTGGACTACCTGGGGGCGCTGGTCGGCGGTCTTTGCTTCCCGCTGCTCCTGCTGCCGACGTTCGGGCAGCTGAAGGGCGTGCTGGTGGTGGGCGCGGTCAACGCGGTCGCCGGCGTCGCCGCCGTGCTGTGGATCTTCCGGCGGCAGACCCGCAGGTTCGTGCAGGGCGCGCTGCTGGCCGGGATGGCGGTGGTGCTGACCGTGCTGACCGGCGCGTACGTGTACGCGGGCGATATCGAGATGACGGCCAGGCAGCGCCTGTACCGGGACCCGATCGTGCACGCGGAGCGCACCCCGTACCAGGAAATCGTCATCACCGAGTCGATCGGCTTCATGGAGACCGCGGACATGCGGCTGTTCCTGAACGGCGATCTCCAGTTCTCCTCGCTCGACGAGTACCGCTACCACGAGGCGCTGGTGCACCCGGCGTTCGCCGCCGCCCCGGAGCGTTCCTCGGTGCTGATCCTCGGCGGCGGCGACGGCCTGGCGCTGCGCGAGGTGCTGCGGTACGAGGACGTCGCCGAGGTGACGCTCGTCGAGCTGGACAAGGCGATGACCGACCTCGGCGCCGGGTACGGCCCGCTGCGCGACCTCAACCGGGACGCGCTGTCCGACCCGCGGGTCGAGGTGGTCAACGCGGACGCGTTCAGCTGGCTGCGGAACGCGCCCGGGCCGTACGACACGGTGCTGGTCGACTTCCCCGACCCCGAGGACATCGCGACCGCGAAGCTGTACTCGGTCGAGTTCTACACGATGCTCTCGCGTGTGCTCGCCCCCGAGGGCCGGCTGGTCGTGCAGGCCGGCTCGCCGTTCTTCGCCCCGCGCACGTACTGGTCGGTCGACGCGACGCTGCGCGCGGCGGGCTTCGCGACCACCCCCTACCAGGTGGACGTGCCCAGCTTCGGCAACTGGGGCTTCGTGCTGGCCGACCGGGGCCGGACGCCGCCGCGGCTGCGGCTGGCGCCCGACGCTCCCCGGCTGCGCTTCCTGGACGACGCGGTACTGCGAGCCGCCACCGTCTTCCCCGTCGACCGCAGGGAGCGGGACGTACGGGCGAGCACGCTGATGGACCCGGTCGTGCTCGAATACGCCCAGCGCGAGTGGCAGTTCGACTGAGATCCGGCTGAACGCGACCGGTCGTCAGTTCCGCTGCTGCTCCGCCGGCAGGTCCGGCTCGGCCAGCGGCACGAAGCGCGCGTTCTCCTCCGGGTTCTCCTCCGCATTCGGCTCCGCGTTCGGCTCCGCGTTCCGCTCGGCGACCTCGGGCGCCGCCGGGGCCTCGGCGCCGCAGAACGCGGCTTCCAGGGTCTCGCCCAGCGCGGTGTTCACGACCCCGTTGTTCGAGGTGTTCGCCGTGGCGGCCAGGCTCTCCTCGCCGTCCTCGGTCGTGAACGCGTAGGTGTAGTAGCCCTGCACCGTGCCGGTGTGCCCGAAGACCGAGGTCTCGCAGGACAGGTCGTAGCGCCGCAGGCCCAACCCGTAGTGCCGGGTGCCGGTGTCGTCGGTCGGCATCACCTCAAGCATCACGTCCAGCTGCTCGGGCGCCAGCAGCTCCCCGCCGAGCAGCCCGCTCGTGAACCGGTTCAGGTCGCCGGGCGTGGAGATCATCGCCCCGGCCGACTGGGCCCACGACGCCGTCTGCTCCGTGGAGTCCACCAGTGGCTGACCGGCCTCGTCCGGAGTGAGGTGCCCGTCGATGTGCTCCCCGGGCATCGTGTTCTCCGGGTGCACGTAGGCGGTGCCCGCCAGGTCCAGCGGACCGATGATCCGCTCCTGGTACGCCTCGGCGAGCGACTGGCCGGTGAGGTGCTCGACGAGCAGGCCGACGACGACGAAGTTCGCGTTCGAGTAGGCGTAGGCCGAACCGGGCTCGACGGTCAGCGGCTCGGCCGTCGACAGGCCGACCAGGTCCTGAAGCGGGTAGACCTCGTTGCGCACCGCCTCGAAGCCGGGCACCGTCTGCGTGAACATGTCGTTGCTGTAGTCCCACAGCCCGCTGCGGTGGTTCAGCACGTGCCGCAGCGTGATGCGGTCGTCGGGCAGCAGCCCCGGCAGGTGGTCGTTCACCGGGTCGTCGAGCCCGGCCGCGCCCTCCCCGATCAGCTGGAGCAGCACGACGGCGGAGAAGGACTTGGTGACGCTGCCGATGCGAAACTGGGCGTCGGTGTCCATCGGCAGCCCGGAGCCGGCCTCCCGCTCGCCGACGACCTCGGACAGCGCCCCGTCCGGCCCGTCGTAGCGGGCCATCGCCCCGGGGGCGCCCAGCTCGGTCGCCTCGGTCAGCGCCGCCCGCACCCCCGCCATGTCAGGGCCTGGGTCCTGCGGCGCGTCGTCACCGCCGCCGCCCGGTAC
The DNA here is from genome assembly GCF_031845565.1 of Streptomyces johnsoniae. Classification (NCBI taxonomy): domain Bacteria; kingdom Bacillati; phylum Actinomycetota; class Actinomycetes; order Kitasatosporales; family Streptomycetaceae; genus Streptomyces; species Streptomyces johnsoniae. Next base: position 268,795 of record NZ_JAVREV010000007.1, read on the forward strand.
GCCGACGGCTTGAGCGGCAATGGTGAACGAGGCGAGCAGCGTGCCGGCGACGAGCGCCGCCTGCTTGCGTGTGGGGGAACGCACGACGATCCTCAACTCCCGATGACTTGCGGAATCACTGGTTGAATCACTGGTTGAATCACTTGTGTTCCTCACCCTAGGGCGCACGTCACGGCGCCCCGCCCCGCACCCGCCCTCTTCACACCACGTCCACCCCGCCCCACCGACGGCGTCACGGCAGGGGGGCTGGCCCCACCATCCGCACGCCGGGCGGCCGGATGGTCACCGCTGGTCCCGCTTCCGTAGCGTCCTCGGCAGGGACATCGGAGCAACGGAGCAACGGACACCGGTACAGGGAGTGACGGACAATGAGGTACCGCCGAACGACACTGGTCCGCGCGGCACTCGCGACGGCGGCGCTGGCGCTGACCACCGCCACGGCGATGGCCACCGGGAGCGCCGCGGTCGGCACCCCGCCGGAGCCGGAGCCGGACTCCGGCCTCGACCGGGACGCGGAGGCCGTGCACGCCACCGGAGCCACCGGCGTGCTCGCGGAGTGGGAGAACGCGGCGGGCGACGGCTCGTGGGCACGCGCCGGAGCCGCCGACCTCGACGGCGACCGGCCCGTGCCGCGCGACGCCTACTACCGGATCGGCAGCGACACCAAGACGTTCACCGCGGTCGTCGCCCTCCAGCTCGTCGCCGAGGGCACGCTCGGACTCGACGACACCGTCGAACAGTGGCTGCCCGGCCTGGTCGGCGGCAACGGGAACGACGGCAGCCGCGTCACGCTGCACAACCTGCTGCGGCAGACCAGCGGCCTCGCCAACTACACCGACGTCCTCTTCGGCGACCCGGAGGCGCTGACCCCGGAGTCCTACCACGAGTCACGTTTCACGACGACGACCGCCGAGCAGGCGGTCGGCCTCGCCACCAGCCGCCCGCCGGCGTGGCTGCCCGACGCGGCGGACCCGGCGAGTGAGACCCGGTGGGGCTACTCCAACACCAACTACGTGCTGGCCGGCCTGATCATCGAGGCCGCCACCGGCCACTCCTGGGAACGCGAGGTGCACGAACGGATCATCGAGCCGCTGGGCCTGACCCGCACCCTCACCCCCGGCACCTCGGCGTACGTGCCGCAGCCGACGGCCGCCGCCTACCTGCGGTTCCCCGGCGAGGACGAGCTGACCGACACCACGCTGTCCGGGGGCGGCGGCGCGGACGGCGCCATCATCAGCACCACCGGCGACATGAACACGTTCCTGCGCGCGCTGATGGACGGCACGCTGCTGCCGCCCGCCCAGCTCGCGGAGATGAAACGGACCGTGCCCGCCCCGGACTTCTACGGCCCCGGCACCGGCTACGGCCTGGGCATCGCGTGGGCGCCGCGGTGCGGCAACGGCGAGGGCCTGTGGTTCCACGGCGGCACCTCCTTCGGCACCGTCTCGGAAACCGCCGTCACGGAGAACGGCGACACCGCGGCCTCGGCGGCGGTATTCACCCTGAGCTTCGACGCCCGCCAGGACGACCAGGACGAGGCCACCCGCACGATGATCGACCACGCCCTGTGCGGCTGACGGGCGCCGGGCCCGCCCGCCCCTGGGCTGTCGTTGCCGACGCCGGGGACGCGCACCTGCTCGGGGCCGTCAGATCCGGTACTGCTCGTGTGGCGTGGCCCGCTGCCACACCGGACCGCCACGAGCGGGACAGACTGGTCCACCTCTGTGAACGACCTTCGTGGGACGGAGCGTTACGGTCGGCACTTTCGCACCGGTACCGGCCCGCGGCGGCGTACACATCGCGCGCCTCGGATCAACCAGGCCGCCGGCGAGGAGCATCCTCCCCGGGGATCTGAATTCCCTGGTTCGTCGCATCGTCTACTTCGCGAGCCTGGACAAGCATGTGTACGCCGTCCACGCGGTCGACCCGTCGACGGGTGCCGAGAAGTGGAATCACGGGGGCATCTTGTCGCCCACGCGGTTCACGGTGGCGGGGGACATGGTCTACGTCGGCGACACCCTGAGCACCATGGGCACCGTCCACGCCCTCGACGCCGATGACGGTGCCGAGCGCTGGTCCGCCTCGACCCTCGCCACCCCGAGCAGCGGCAACCGGGACAACGGCCCGGTCACGGCGTACGACTTCGTGTACATCGCCAACGAGAACGGTGTGGTGGCCCTCGACGCGGCCACGGGGGCGGCGCCCGACTGACCCCCGTCGGCCGCTCCTACCCGGGCCCGGTGACGTGGACCACCAGGTCCGGGGCGGCAACGCCGATGGGGTGCCCGTACGCCTCCGCCGCCGCCTCGGTCGCGGCGGCCGGGTCCGTTCCGGGCCACAGATGGGTGAGCAAGAGCCGGGCGGCGCCCGCGCGTTCGGCATAGTGGCCCGCCAGCCGTGCGGTCAGCAGGTACGGTGCGTCGGCGGTCGGCACCCGGTGCACGTAGGTGGCCTCCGACAACAGCAGGTCGGCGTCCCGCGCGAGGCGCACGATGTCCGGGCTCGGCCCGGTGTCGCCGGTGTAGGCGAGCACGCCCTCCGGCGTGGTGAGCCGGATGCCCGCGTTGGGCACGAAGTGCGGCAGCAGCCACGTGTCGGCCATGAAGGGGCCGAGTGCGAACCGGTCGCCGGGCCGGAACTCGTGGCGGCGGTACGCCCCGGCGAGCATGCCCGGCCGGTCGAGGGCGAGCACGGCATCGACCGCCCCGTGCGGGGCGTACACCGGCAGGGCCGGGGGCGGGGTGTCGCTCAGCCCGCGGGCGCGCAGCAGCGGGTTGAGGTCGGCGCAGTGATCGGGGTGCCCGTGGCTGACCAGCACGGCGTCGATCGCGTCAACCGTGGTGTGCCGGAGCAGGCGTGGCAGCGTGGCGTATCCGGGGTCGAGCAGCAGGCGGAAGCCGGCGTGCTCGACGAGGTAGCCGCTGCACGCCTGTTCCGCGGTGGGCCACGCGCCGCAGCCGCCGAGGACCGTCAGGTGCATGGGGCCGGACTCTACGGGAGCACTCCCATGGCACGCCCGCCCCCGTGGTGGGCGTGCCATGGGAGCGGGCTCATCGCCTTACGTGCGGCTCCGTGCTCCGGACCGATCTTGGCGGGAACGGGCGGCGCGCCGCCAGGGGTTCCGGGTGTTCCGGACAGGCGTAGCCCGCTGACCTGCGCCGTCCCGGGCGTTCCGGACAGCTGGGCAATCATGGACGGCATGGACGGCATGGACGATCTGATCACGTTCGTGCGCGCAAGGATCGAGGAAGACGAGCAGACGGCGCGGGCCGCGTCCGCCGCCTGGGGCGAGGAGGGCGACCGGCAGGCGCGGGACGGCCTGTCCCCCGCGTCGCGCGCCCACGCGGGGCGCCAGGACCCGGCTCACGTGCTGCGGCAGGCGGAAGCGCTGAGCGCCCTCACCAACGTCATGGCCCCCATCGTCCTCGGGGAACACAACGGCCGGGCCATGCAGGGCGTCGCGATGTACGCGCTCTTCGGCATTGCGGCCATCTGGTCCGACCACCCCGACTTCCGGTGCAACGCGGCGGCAAACGCCTGCACTTCGCCTCCGGCGAGACGTTCACCATGACCAGCACCACGGTCCTTCGGGCTGCGCGCCGCATCGACCCCCGCATCGCCCGCGGCCAACGCCGGCCACCGCCCTGGGACTGGCCGTGCGGGCGGGGGGCCGGTCCCGCCATGGCAGGTCATCGCGGCACGTGCCTCCGCCAAGGCGCCCGCGGCGTCATCCGCCGTCCTGGCGGGGAGTTGGGGGGCGGCGCCTCCGCACAGGCGCCGCCCCCGGTGCATCCCGGGGGCATCCGGGCCTTGAGGGAAAGGCCCGGGGGAGATGCCCCGCGGCGGCTAGGGGGCCGCCGTCGCCGCCCGGCCCGCTTCGAGCCGGGCGACGGGGATGCGGAACGGTGAGCAGGACACGTAGTCGAGTCCCACCGTGTGGAAGAAGCGCACGGATTCGGGGTCACCGCCGTGCTCGCCGCAGACGCCGAGTTTCAGATCCTCGCGGGCCGCGCGACCCGCCGCCGCGGCGGTGCGGACGAGGGCGCCGACGCCGTCGGCGTCAATGGTCTCGAACGGGGAGACGCCGAAGATGCCCTTCTCCAAGTAGGCGGCGAAGAAGCTCGCTTCGACGTCGTCGCGCGAGAACCCCCAGACGGTCTGGGTGAGATCGTTCGTACCGAACGAGAAGAAGTCGGCGTGCTCGGCGATCTGACCCGCCGTCAGGGCGGCCCGCGGCAGCTCGATCATGGTGCCGAGCGGAATCCCGAGCCGCACCCCGTGGGCCTCTTCGACCTCGGTGACGACGGCTTCGGCGTCCTCGCGGACGATCTCCAGCTCCCGCACGGTGCCCACCAGCGGGATCATGATTTCCGGCCGCGGGTCGCCGCCGGCCGCGCGCCGCTGCGCCGCCGCCTCGGCCACGGCCCGTACCTGCATCGCGAACAGGCCGGGCACGACGAGGCCGAGCCGCACGCCGCGCAGGCCGAGCATCGGATTCTGCTCGTGCAGCCGCCGCACCGCGGCCAGCAGGCGAACGTCCTCGTCGCGGCGGTCGAGCGCCACCCGCACCGACAGTTCGGTGAGGTCGGGCAGGAACTCGTGCAGGGGCGGGTCGAGCAGCCGCACGGTGACCGGCAGGCCGTCCATGGCGGCGAACAGGTCGGTGAAGCCCGCGCGTTGCAGCGGCAGCAGGGCGGCGAGCGCGGCGTGGCGCTCGCGGTCGGTGCCGGCGAGGATCAGCCGTTCGACCAGCTCGCGCCGTTCGCCGAGGAACATGTGCTCGGTGCGGCACAGCCCGATGCCGTTGGCGCCGAAGCGGCGGGCTCGGGCCGCGTCCTCGGCGGTGTCCGCGTTGGCGCGGACGTCGAGGCGGCGCGCCGCGTCGGCCAGGCCCATGATGCGGTGCACGGCCGCCACCAGCTCGTCGGCGTCCGCCAGCGCCGTGCCCTCGAAGTACTCGACGACGGCGGACGGAACGACGGGCACCTCGCCGCGGTGGACGCGGCCGGTCGTCCCGTCGAGGGAGAGGATGTCGCCCTCGCGGATCACCGTCCCTTCGGCGGTGGTCAGTTGGCGGGCTGCGACGTCGACGGTCAGTTCCTCGGCGCCGCATACGCAGGTCTTGCCCATGCCGCGGGCCACGACGGCGGCGTGCGAGGTCTTGCCGCCGCGCGCGGTGAGGATGCCCTCCGCGGCGATCATGCCGTCCAGGTCGTCGGGCGTGGTCTCGCGCCGCACGAGCACGACCCGTTCGCCGGCCGCGGCGCGCGCGACTGCGGTGGCCGGGTCGAACACCGCGGCGCCGACGGCCGCGCCGGGCGAGGCGGCGATGCCGGTGGCCAGCGGCGCGGGCGCGGCGCCCGCGTCGAAGCGCGGGAACATCAGCTGCGCCAGCTGCTCGCCGGTGACGCGCCGCAGTGCCTCCGCCTCGTCGATGAGGCCCTGGTCGAGGAGCTGCACCGCGATGCGGAACGCGGCGGCGGCGGTGCGCTTGCCGACGCGGGTCTGGAGCATCCACAGGGTGCCGCGCTCGACGGTGAACTCGATGTCGCACAGGTCCCGGTAGTGGTTCTCCAGGGTTTCCATGATGCGCAGCAGTTCGGCGTGCGCCCGCGGGCCCCGCCGGGCCAGCTCGGTGAGCGGCACGGTGTTCCTGCGGCCCGCGACCACGTCCTCGCCCTGGGCGCCTGGCAGGTAGTCGCCGTATACGCCCTGCCGCCCCGTGGCCGGGTCGCGGGTGAACGCGACGCCGGTGCCGGAGTCGGGGCCCAGGTTGCCGAAGACCATGGTGCAGATGGTGACGGCGGTGCCCAGGTGGTGCGGGATGCGCTCGCGGCGGCGGTACAGCCTGGCCCGTTCGCCGTTCCACGAGTCGAAGACGGCCCGGATGGCCAGATCGAGCTGTTCGCGCGGGTCCTGGGGGAACGGGCGGCCGGTGCGCTCGCGCACGATGTCCTTGAACGCGCCGGTCAGCCGCTCCAGTTGGCCCGCGGTCAGCTCGGTTTCGTCGTTCGCCCCGGTCGGCCGCGCGGCGTGCGCGAGACGTTCCTCGAACGCGGCGGCGTCGATGCCGAGAACCGTTTCGCCGAACATCTGGATCAGCCGGCGGTAGGAGTCCCAGGCGAAACGTTCGTCCCCGGACCGCGCCGCCAGCGCGTGCACCGAGGTGTCGGTGAGCCCGATGTTGAGGACGGTGTCCATCATGCCCGGCATGGAACGCTCCGCCCCCGAACGGACGGACACCAGCAGCGGGTTGGTGCCGTCGCCGAGGCGGCGGCCGGTGCGGCGCTCCAGCGCGGCGAGGTGCGCACTCACCTCGTCGTGCAGGGCGGGCGGCGGCGTGCCGGTGCGCAGGTATGCGCGGCACGCCTCGGTGGTGATCGTGAAGCCCGGCGGGACGGGCAGGCCGAGCCTGGTCATCTCGGCGAGGTTGGCGCCCTTGCCGCCCAGCAGTCTTGCGAGGCCGCGGTGGCCCTCGGTGAAGTCGTACACGTACGTCACCGGCGTGGCCGGGAGTACGGGGGTGCGGGGCGGGGGCGTGATGAGGGATGGAGCTTGCGTATCCGGCACGGGACTCGACTCCTCGTGAACGGCTGCCCTGACAGCGGGAGGCTACCCCGCCAATCGCTCATCTGAGCATCCTCGCCATCATTCGTGGCGGGCATCACGCGCACATAAGCAGCATTACGCCCAAGTCAGGTCCCGTGAACGCTCTTGAACGCCCTTGAACGCGAAGTACGCCTCCCGTGCGCCGTGGGCGCCGGGCGCGTCCGGCCGCTCAGTGCGCCGTTGCGGCGGCGAGCCGGGTGTCCGCGTGGTCCGGCGCGTAGAGCGACTCGACGACCATGGCCGCGGCGCCCGCGAGACCGGCGCGGTCGCCGAGCCGGGAGGTGACGACCTGGAGGTAGGCCGTGGTCCGCGGCATGGCCCGCTGGTACAGCAGCTCGCGGACGCCGGTCAGGAACGGCGGCCCGGTCAGATCGCCCGCGATCATCAACACCCCGGGATTGAGCAGCGTGACCACCGTCGCCAGCACCCCGCCCACCAGCCGGCCCGCGTCCCGCGCCAGCCGCACCGCGTCGGGCTGGCCGATCGCCAGCTGGTCCCGCACGCCGGAGCCGGACGCGGTCGGCACCCCCGCCGCCGTCAGCTGCTCGGCCAGCGCCCGCCCGCTCGCCACGGCGGCCAGGCAGCCGTAGGAGCCGCAGCGGCACAGCGCGTGCGGATGGTCGCTGAGCCTGATGTGCCCTATGTCACCGGCCGCGCCGTCGATCCCCCGGTACATGTCGCCGTCGACCACCACCCCGGCCCCTATCCCGGTCGACACCTTGATCAGCAGGAACGCCGCACAGTCGGGGAAGCCGCGGCGCTGCTCGGCGTAGGCCATCAGATTGGCGTCGTTCTCCACGAGGACCGGGACGTGCCGCGCGACGCCGCCCGCGTGGGCCGCGAACGCCTGCCGCATCCGCTCCGGCACCGGATACCGGTCCCAGCCCGGCATCAACGGCGGCTGGAGGACCCGCCCCGAGGCCCGGTCCACCGGTCCTGGCACCGAGAGCCCGATACCGCAGACGGCCCCCGCCCCGAGTCCCGTCTTCTCCAGCAGCAGCGCGAACCACTGCGCCAGCCGGTCAAGCACCTCGTCCGGCCCCTGGTTGATCAGCAGCGCCCCGGAGTGCTCGGCGAGCATCGTGCCGCCGAGGTCGAGCACGGCGGCGCGGGCGTGCCGCGTCTCCAGATCCGCGCACAGGACGACGGCGTGCGAGGCGTCGAACTCCAGCCGCAGGGAAGGCCGTCCACCGGTCGGGGCGTCCACCGGATCACCGGCCGCCTCCCTGATCCACCCGGCGCGGAAGAGCTGATCCAGCCGGTGGCCCACCGTTGACCTGGAGAGTCCGGTGATCCGCTGAAGCTCACCGCGTGTGGTGGCCTGCCCGTTGCGTATCAACCGCAACAGATGACCCGCGCTCGCCTGGTTCATGACCGCCTTCCGGGCCGCCGTTTCGGTTTTTCTTCCCCCTTCAGCTTGTGAAGTAGATATTACAGCGGTACTTTTGCGTGTTAAGTAGACGTAACTCTACGGTACCTTCGACAAAACAAACGGTGCGCCCGCACGCCGGCGGGCGCGGCCAACGTCTTCGGAGCCCTCGTGGAACGCGCTGACCAGCCAGCCACCCTCCCCTCAATCGCATACAACGGCGCGCGCCGCGTACTCTCCGGCAACTGGACCGGCTCCTCGACGGTTCCCTCGCGGACGCTCTACCCGCACCAGTGGAGCTGGGACTCCGGGTTCATCGCCATCGGCCTGCGCCACCTGTCGCCCGCCCGCGCCCAGCGCGAGCTGGAGACGCTGCTCGCCGCGCAGTGGGCCGACGGCCGTATCCCGCACATCGTGTTCAATCCGTCGGTGCCGCTCAGCGCCTACTTCCCCAGCCCCGACTTCTGGCGTTCTTCCACGGCCGGCGACAAGGCCGGGGCGCCGGGCGGCGTCGAGACCTCGGGGATCATCCAGCCGCCCATCCACGCGCTGGCGGCCTGGCTGGTGCACCGGGCCGACCCCGCCGCGTCCGTGCGGCGGGGTTTCCTGCCCCGGGTCTACCCGCGGCTCGTGGCCTGGCAGCGCTACCTCACCGAGCGCAGGGACCTGGGCGGGCGCGGCCTGGCGTCAATCGTGCACCCCTGGGAGTCCGGCATGGACAACAGTCCGTGCTGGGACCCGCCGCTCGCCCGGATCGAGCCGGCCGCCACCGGCTCCTTCCACCGGGCCGACCTGGACCACGGCTGCCCCGCCGACCGGCCCACCGACCTGGACTACGGCCGTTATGTCCGGCTGGCCGAGCGGTACCGCGGCCAGCAGTACGCGGACGACGACGGGCACCCGTTCGCCGTCGAGGACCCGGGCGTCAACGCGCTGCTGATCGCCTCGGAGCACGCCCTCGGGGACATCGCCGCCGTCCTCGGCACCGACCCGTCCGACCACCAGGTCCGCGCCGAGGAGCTGACCACCGCGCTGCTGAAGCGGCTGTGGAACGCGGACGAGGGCATGTTCCTGTGCCAGGACGTGATCGGCGGCGCCCAGATCCACGAGTACAGTGCGGCCGGCCTGCTGCCACTGATCGTTCCCGGCCTGCCGGGGGACGTCGCCGCCGCCCTCGTCCGCACGCTGCGCGGCAAACGCTTCGGCCTGGGCGGCACCACGCGCCTCGCGCCGAGCTACGACCTGACCGGCCACGCCTTCGACCCGGCGCGGTACTGGCGTGGCCCGGCCTGGTTCAACGTCAACTGGCTCCTCGAACGCGGCCTGCGGCGGCACGGCGCGCACGAACGGGCCGACGCCATCCGCACCACCGTCCTCCAGGCCGCGGTGGCCTCGGGGTTCGCCGAGTACGTCGACCCGTTCTCGGGCGACGCGCGCGGCACCCGGGACTTCAGCTGGACCGCGGCCCTCACCATCGACCTGCTCGCGGAGGTAGCTCGGTGATCACCACCAGCCACTGTCTGCTCGTCCACGACGGCACCTTCGCCGCCGTCGGCCCGTCCGGCGACATCACGGGCGAACGCGGGACCCACCCGCACGGCCTGTTCGCCCGCGATGCGCGCCACCTCAGCCGCTGGCAGCTCACGGTCGACGGCTCCACGCCGACCGTGCTGGTGCCCGCCACCGCGAGCGGCGCCGCCGCCACGGCCGTGCTGACGCCGCCCGCCAGCCGCGCCGAGGCGCCCGCGCTGACCGTCTTCCGCGAGCAGCGGATCGCGGAGGGCGCGCTCGTGGAGCGCCTCCGGCTCAGCAGCAACCGCGGCACGCCCTGCGCCGCGCTGATCGCGCTGACCGTCGACGCCGACTTCGCCGACCAGTTCGAGCTGCGCGCGGACCACCGCTGGTACGAGAAGCCGCACGCCGTGCGCACGCGGGCCGCCCGCCCCGACGGCATCGAGTTCGGCTACCGGCGCAGCGAGTGGCATGCGCGCACGGTGGTCTCGGCGCGGCCGGAGCCGGACGCCGTGGAGGAGACCGGCAGCGGCGCGAGACGGCTGTGCTGGCGGCTCCAGTTGCCGCCGCACGGCTCGGCCGAGCTGGCGCTGCGGGTGGAGGCGCATCCGCACGGCGTGCCGGAGCCGGCCGCCGAGGCCGCGGACGTCTTCCCGCCCGCCGCGGCGGACACCCCGGCCGTTCCCGAGGGCTGGCCTGGGCTCGCCCCGGCCTGCGCCCAGGGCCTCGCCGACCTGTCCGGGCTGCGGGTGGCCGCCACAGGACCCGATGGCGAGGCGCTGCGGGTGCCCGCGGCGGGCGCGCCGTGGTTCCTCACCCTCTTCGGCCGGCACGCGGCGATCACCTCGCTGTTCACCCTGCCCAGCCGCCCCGAGACCGCCGCCGCCACCCTGCTCGCGCTCGCCGCCGCCCAGGCCACCGGCGAGGACCAGGACCGGCTGGCGCAGCCCGGCAAGATCGTGCACGAGCTGCGCCACGGCGAGCTGGCCTACTTCGGGCAGGTGCCCTACGGCAGGTACTTCGGCTCGGTCGACAGCACGCCGCTGTTCCTGATGCTGCTCGGCGCGCACGCCGAGGCGACCGGCGACGACAAGCTGGCCCACCGCCTGGAGCGGCACGCGCGCGCCGCGGTGGAGTGGATGTTCCAGTACAGCGGTCTTTCCGACCACGGCTACCTGATGTACCAGGCGGACGAGGGCGGCCTGGCCAACCAGAGCTGGAAGGATTCCGCCGACGCCATCTGCCACGCCGACGGCACCCCGGTCCGCGGCGTGATCCGGTCCGCCGCGGCTCAGGGCTACGCGTACGACGCGCTGCGGCGCACGGCCCGCCTGGCGCGCACCGCGTGGGGCGACACGGCGTACGCGGACCGCCTGGACGACGCGGCGACGCAGCTGCGGCGGCGTTTCCTCGCCGACTTCTGGCTGCCGGAGCAGGACTTCCCCGCGCTGGCCCTCGACGCGGCCGGCCGCCGGGCGGACGCGCTCGGCTCGGACGCGGGCCACCTGCTGTGGACGGGCCTCCTCGACCAGCGGCACGGCGAGACGGTGGGCCGCCGGCTGCTGTCCGACGCGTTCTTCTCCGGCTGGGGCCTGCGGACCCTGGCGGCCGGGCAGGAGGCGTACCACCCGCTGTCGTACCACCGGGGCAGCGTCTGGCCGCACGACAGCGCCATCGCCGCGCTCGGTCTGGCCCGTTACGGACTGCACGAGGAGGCGGCCCGGCTGACGCGCGGGCTGCTCGACATGGCGGCGCGGTCCGGCTTCCGGATGCCGGAGGTGATCGCGGGCTACGCACGCGCCGAGCACCCGGAGCCGGTGTCCTACCCGGACGCGTGCTGGCCGCAGGCGTGGTCGGCGGCCTCCCCGTTCGCGCTGCTGACGGCGGCGACGGCGGCGGTGACAGCGACGGCGACGGCGACGGCGACGCAGAACTGAGGTCGCGGGGAGGCGGGGGGCGCGGGCGCGGGGGAGAGTCAGCCGCCGGAGGTGTCGTGCTCGGCCTCGCGGCCGGGCACGGTCGCGTCCTGCGGGTCGGCCAGCCAGCCGTCGGGCAGCACGACGCGGCTGCGGCCCGAGGTGCGCCCGCGCGGGCCGTCGGCGCCGTCCGGCCAGGGCTGGTCCAGGTCCAGCTCGCCGAGCAGCGCGGCCAGCTCCGCCAGGGACGCGGCCACGGCAAGCCGGCGGCGGGCCTGCGAGCCGACCGAGAAGCCCTTGGTGTACCAGGCGACGTGTTTGCGGAAGTCGATGACGCCGCGCGGCTCGTCGTCGAGCCACTCGCCGAGCAGCGCCGCGTGCCGCAGCATCACGTCGGCGACCTCCCGCAGCGAGGGGCGCGCGTACCCGGCGGGCCCGCGGCCGTCGAACGCGGCCACCAGGTCGCCGAACAGCCACGGCCGCCCCAGGCAGCCGCGGCCGACGACGACGCCGTCGCAGCCGGTCTCGCGCAGCATCCGCACCGCGTCGTCCGCCGACCAGATGTCGCCGTTGCCCAGCACCGGGATCTCGGGAACGGCCTCCTTCAGCCGGGCGATGGCGTGCCAGTCGGCCGCGCCGCCGTAGTGCTGGGCGGCGGTGCGGCCGTGCAGCGCGATGGCGGCCACGCCCTCGTCGACGGCGATGCGGCCGGCGTCCAGGTAGGTCAGGTGATCGTCGTCGATGCCCTTGCGCATCTTCATCGTGACCGGCAGGCCGCCCGCGTTACCGACGGCGGCGCGGAGGATGGCGCGCAGCAGCGGGCGCTTGTATGGCAGGGCGGAGCCGCCGCCGCGCCGGGTGACCTTGGGAACGGGGCAGCCGAAGTTGAGGTCGACGTGATCGGCCAGGTCCTCGTCGGCGATCATGCGGACGGCCCGGCCGACGGTGTCCGGGTCGACGCCGTAGAGCTGGATGGAACGGGGCTTCTCCGCGGCGTCGAAGTGGACGAGCCGCATCGTCTTGTCGTTCCGCTCGACCAGGGCCCTGCTGGTGATCATTTCGCTGACGAACAGGCCCCTGCCCCCGCTGAACTCCCGGCACAGGGTGCGGAACGGCGCGTTGGTGATGCCCGCCATGGGGGCGAGCACCACGGGCGGGTCCACGGTGTGCGGGCCGATCTGGAGCGGTGGCACGGACTCGGTCATGGGGACCATTGTCCTCCTTCCGCGTCGGGTCCCGCGTCGGGTTCCGCGTCGGGCAGGCGGGCCGCGATCCCGCCGACGAGGACATCGAGGGAGAACTCGAAGAACTCGTCGGGCGAGCCGGTCCCGTCGGGCATGTCCGCGGCGAGACGGCTCAGGTGCGGCAGTTCGTCCGCGCCGTCCGGGGTGAGCCACGGCGGCAGGGGGGCCGTGTCGGCCGGGCCGAGGTGGGCGGGCGGCCGATCGTACGGGGAGTCCTGGAACTCGACGAAGCCGACGACGAGCCGGATGGACTCCATGCAGGCGCGGTAGGCGTCCGGCAGGGGCAGCCCGAGGCCGGCGAAGAAGCCGATGAGGGCGTCCACGTTCCGCAGCATGACGGGGTGGCGGGCGGCGGTGACGTTCTCGGCGAGGGCCAGGGTCGTCATGCCGGGGTGGCGCCGGTAATGCGCGCGCAGGTCGCGGCACATGGCACGCAGGCTCTCCGGCCAGCGTCCGGGCGCGGGGTCGAGCGGTGGGAGGCGCCAGTCGGCCTCGAAGATCTCGGCCGCGACGGTGATCAGGTCGCGCCGGTCCTCGACGTAGTTGTAGAGCGCGCGGGGCGAGACGCCGAGGGCGGCGGCGAGCGAGCGCATCGTCAGTTCGGCGGGCCGGTGGTCGCCGAGGAAGTCGAGCGCGGCGCGACCGACCGACTCCCGGGTGAGGGTGGCGCGGCCCTTGCGGTGGGTCGGCCGACGGCGGGACGGGGGAAGGTCGCTGCTCATGAGGGGTACGAGGCTAGCAAGCCCTTGAACTTCACACGCGTTGACTTTAACTCCCGCACCCGACAAGCTGAGCAGGTAAGGCTTACCTCACCTGCTCGCGACGAGCATGTTCCCCCGGAGCCCTTCATGCCGTTGGCGTCTCTCGCCATGGACCTCACCCCCCTCCGCGGCAGCCGCGATTTCCGGCTGCTGTTCGCCGGTTTCGCCGGGGCGCTGATCGGCACCCTGATGACCGGCGTCGCCGTGGCCGTGCAGGTCTACGACCTCAGCGGATCGCCGCTCCACATCGGACTCACCGGACTCGCCCGCGCCCTGCCCCTGGTCGTCGGCGTCCTGGCGGGCGGCGTCCTGGCCGACCGCGTGGACCGCCGTCGGCTGCTGCTGGCCACCCGGCCGCCGCTGATCCTGGCCGCGGGTGCCCTGGCGGTCAACGCGCTGCTGCCCGAGCCGCAACTGTGGGTCATCTACGTCGCCACCGGCCTGACCGGGCTCCTCGCCGGTCTCGGCGGCCCGGCCATGCTCGCGGCCATCCCCGACCTGGTGGGTACCGGCCGGCTCGCCGCGGCCGGGGCCCTGACCGCGGCGGCCACCCAGCTCGCGGCCCTGCTCGGCCCCGCGCTCGGCGGCGTCCTGATCGCCGGTCCTGGACTCGCCTTCTGCTACGCCATCGACGCCGTCGGCCTGCTGGCCTTCTCCGTCGCCCTGCTCTTCGTCCGGCCGCTGCCGCCCACTCGGACCGGGGCCGGTGCCGGGGCCGGCCCTGGCACCGGCCGGGACCTCAGACAGGCGTTCGGCGCGGTGGCGGCCGGGCTGCGCTTCGTGCGCGGCCACCGCCTGATCGTCGGCCTGCTGCTGATCGACGCCGCGGCGATGGTGTTCACGATGCCGCAGGCGCTGTATCCGGTGCTGGCGGACGAGCAGTTCGGCGGCGGCCCCGGCATCGTCGGCCTGCTGTACGCCGCCCCCGCGTTCGGCGCCCTCGTCGGCGCGGCCACCAGCGGCTGGACGCGCCGCGCCGGCGGGCACGTGCTCGTCGCGGCCGTATCACTGTGGGGCCTGTCGCTGACAGGCTTCGGCGCGACCTCGTTCCTGCCGCTCGCACTGCTCCTGCTCGCGCTCGCCGGGCTCGGCGACCTGATATCCGAGACCCTGCGCTCGGCGCTTCTCCAGCACAGCACGCCCCGGAGCCTGCGCGGGCGGGTGAGCAGCCTGTGGATGGTCCAGGCAACGGTCTCCCCGGCGCTCGGCAACGCCTCGATGGGCCTCCTCGCCGAGTTCACCGGCGCCCGCGCCGCGGTGATCACCGGCGGACTGGTCTGCGTCGCCGCCACCCTCGTGGTAGCCGCCGCCTTCCCCGCACTGCGTCACGCCTCCCTCACCGGCCCCGCCGCCGAGGAGGCGCCGCGGCCGTGACCGCGGCCCGACCGCGAATCTCACTGTCAGTGACGCGCCGTACGCTGAGCGCGTACAGGTGTGAACGGCGAAGGAGGCGCGCCATGACGGTGATGACGGTGGTGACGCAGCGGCCGAAGAGGACGGAGGACGTCCCGGGCGCCGCGGAGTTCGAGGAGCTGCGCCATGCGCTGGACGGGATGGATGTGCCCGCGGGCTACCAGGCGGCCCCAGGGGTTCTGCCTCGACGTCATGGAATCGCTGGCGGAGCAGCTGAAGCCGCACGCGCCGACGGGACACCGAGTCAGCCAGGCGCCCTGCCTGTACGTCTTCCCGAAGCGCCATCGCGGCTTCGGGCCGGACGTGCACGTGGCGGACGCGGCGGCCACGCGCGTCCGCGGCACACGCCTGCCAGGCGAGGCGCTGTCCCTGGTGGCCGAGCTGACTTCAAAGGCCACGGCCGAGCGGGACCGCTTCGAGAAGGTGGAGAGCTACGGTCGGGCCGGAGTCCCGGTGTACGTCCTGGTGGACATGCTGGCCTCACGGGTCGTGGTGCACTCGCGGCCCTCCGAGGGGGACGGCTACCGGACCGCCTGGAGACGAAGTTCGGCGAAGCGGCGCACGTTCCGGCGCCGTTCGGCTGCGATATCGGCACCTCGGGCTGGGAGACCTGAGCCCGGCCGCCCCCCGGCCCCGCGGGTGAACGGCGGGGCCGGGGGCGAAGATCAGCGGGAGGTCAGCAGCCGACGAGGCGGACGGCCAGGTAGGACTCGATCTGGTCCAGGGAGACCCGCTCCTGCTTCATGGAGTCGCGCTCACGCACGGTCACCGCGTTGTCGTCGAGCGTGTCGAAGTCGATCGTCACGCAGAACGGCGTGCCGATCTCGTCCTGCCTGCGGTAGCGGCGGCCGATGGCGCCCGCGTCGTCAAACTCGATGTTCCAGTTGCGCCGCAGCGCCGTTGCCAGGTCCCTGGCCTTCGGCGACAGCTGCGGGTTGCGCGAGAGCGGCAGCACGCCGACCTTGACCGGGGACAGCCGGGGGTCGAGGCCGAGCACGACGCGCTTCTCCATCTTGCCCTTGGCGTTGGGCGCCTCGTCCTCACGGTAGGCGTCCAGCATGAAGGCCAGCATGGTGCGGCCCACGCCGGCCGCCGGCTCGATGACGAACGGCGTCCAGCGCTCGCCCGCCTCCTGGTCGAAGTAGCTCAGGTCCTGACCCGACGCCTTGGAGTGCGAGTTGAGGTCGTAGTCGGTGCGGTTGGCGACGCCCTCCAGCTCGCCCCACTCCGACCCGCCGAAGCTGAAGCGGTACTCGATGTCGACGGTGCGCTTCGAGTAGTGCGACAGCTTCTCCTTCGGGTGCTCGTACCAGCGGATGTTGTCCTCGGACAGGCCGAGGTCGCGGTACCAGTTCCAGCGCTGCTCCATCCAGTAGCCGTGCCACTGCTCGTCCTCGCCCGGCTTGACGAAGAACTCCATCTCCATCTGCTCGAACTCGCGCGTGCGGAAGATGAAGTTGCCCGGCGTGATCTCGTTCCGGAAGGACTTGCCCATCTGCGCGATGCCGAACGGCGGCTTGCGGCGCGACGTCTGCTGCACGGCGGCGAAGTTGGTGAAGATGCCCTGGGCGGTCTCCGGGCGCAGGTACGCGACGGAGCCGGTGTCCTGGGTCGGCCCGAGGTGGGTGGCCAGCAGCCCGGAAAATTGCTTGGGCTCGGTGAACGAGCCCTTGTTCCCGCAATTCGGGCAATTGATGTCGGCGAGGCCGCTCGCCGGCGGGTGGCCGTGCTTCGCCTCGTACGCCTCCTCCAGGTGGTCCGCGCGGAAGCGCTTGTGGCAGGAGGTGCATTCGGTCAGGGGATCGGTGAACGTGGCGACGTGCCCGGAAGCCTCCCAGACCTCGGTGGCGAGGATGACCGACGAGTCGAGTCCGACCACGTCGTCGCGCGAGGTGACCATGGCGCGCCACCACTGGCGCTTGACGTTTTCCTTCAGCTCCACTCCCAGCGGTC
Source organism: Streptomyces johnsoniae (assembly GCF_031845565.1). Classification (NCBI taxonomy): domain Bacteria; kingdom Bacillati; phylum Actinomycetota; class Actinomycetes; order Kitasatosporales; family Streptomycetaceae; genus Streptomyces; species Streptomyces johnsoniae. Next base: position 285,572 of record NZ_JAVREV010000007.1, read on the forward strand.
CGTAGTCCCAGGCGGCGCGCTGCCCCCCGTAGATCTCACTGCTGGGGTAGACGAAGCCACGGCGCTTGCTGAGGCTGACGATGGTGTCGATCTTGTCGGCGGCCACGGTGCTCTCTTCAGGACGAAGGACGACATGGGATTGCCTCAGGTTACCGGCGTACGAGGGGCGCGCAGCAAATCGGTTGAGCGGAAGGCCGACCGCCTCCCGGTATCCCCCGACAGGAGGCGCTGATCACACTCATGTTGACACATTTGACAATCGTTTCCACATAACTTGAAAATGGCTGTCATGACCGCAAGAAGCCGTTCACGCTCTCGCTCCCGAATATCCGCCACCGCCCTGGTCGCCGGCATCACGGCGCTCGGCGTGCTCACCGGATGCGGTTCCGACGACGGCGACAACGGTGGGGGCGGCGGGGACGGCGGCCGGCTGGACGTGGTCACCTCGTTCTATCCCCTGGAGTTCCTCGCCGAACGCATCGGAGGGGAGCACGTCGACGTCCAGACCCTCACCGAGCCCGGCGCCGAGCCGCACGACCTGGACATCAGCCCGCGGCAGACCGCGGAGCTGACCGACGCCGACCTGGTCGTCTACCTGGCCGGGCTCCAGCCCGCCGTGGACGAGGCGATCGAGCAGTCCGGCGCGCAGGACGTCGTCGAAGCCTCCTCGCTCACCACCCTGCGCGAAGAGGAAGCGCACGAGGAGGACCACGACCACGACCACGGGGACGAGCACGCGGACGAGCACGCGGATGAGGGCCACGGTCACGAGGACGAAGGCCACGAGGGCCACGACCACGGGCACGACCACGGCGGCCAGGACCCGCACGTCTGGCTCGACCCGGTGAAGTACGCCGAGGTCGCCGAGGGGCTCGGCGCGGCGCTGGCCGAGCAGGACCCGGACCACGCCGCCGACTACGAGCGGAACACGGCGGAGCTGACGGACGAGCTGGCCACCCTGGACGGGGAGTTCGCCGAGGGGCTCGCCACCACGGAGACCGACACGTTCATCACCACGCACTCCGCGTTCGGCTACCTCGCCGAGCGCTACGGCCTGCACGAGGAGTCCATCAGCGGCCTCGACCCCGAGTCCGAGCCGAGCGGCGCCCGCATGCGCGAGCTCCAGGAGATCGCCGAGGCGGACGACGTCAGCACCATCTTCTTCGAGACCCTCGTCAGCGACGAGACCGCGCGTACGCTCGCGGGCGATCTCGGTCTGGAGACGGCCGTCCTCGACCCCCTGGAGGGAATCACGGAGGACTCCCCGGGCGCTGACTACTTCGAGGTGATGCGCGCCAACCTTCAGGCCCTGCGCGAGGCGCTGGGCGCATCCTGACCGACCACGGAAGCGGTGACCCATGGAGACCGTCATATCGCTGGCCAAGGTGACCGCCGAGCTGGGCGGGCGGCCCGTGCTGCGCGGCATCGATCTGGCCGTGCGCCCCGGCGAGGCGGTCGCGCTGCTCGGCGCCAACGGGTCGGGCAAGTCGACGGCCGTGCGGGCCGTCGTCGGCCAGGTGCCGGTCACCGGGGGTGAGCTGACCCTGTTCGGCTCGCCGGTCCGCCGGTTCCGCGACTGGGCGCGCGTCGGCTACGTGCCGCAGCGTTCCACCGCCGCCGCCGGCGTGCCCGCCACCGTGCGCGAGGTCGTGTCCGCCGGGCGGCTCGCCCGGCGCCGGCTGCGCCCGCTCGGCCGGGCCGACCGGGCCGCCGTGGACCGGGCGCTCGGCCTGGTCGGCCTCGCGGACCGGGCGGCGGAGTCCGTGAACGACCTGTCCGGCGGCCAGCACCAGCGGGTGCTGATCGCCCGCGCGCTGACCGGCGAGCCGGACGTGCTGATCATGGACGAGCCGCTGGCGGGCGTGGACCTGGACAGCCAGCAGGTGCTCGCGGACACGCTGCGCGAAGCGCTGGGCCGCGACGTCTCCGTACTGCTCGTGCTGCACGAGCTCGGGCCGCTCCAGCCGCTCATCGACCGGGCCGTGGTCCTGGCGGACGGCCGGGTGGAGCGCACCGTCGAACGGCCCGGCCGCCTGCCCGGCACGCAGACCGCCTGCCACCCGCCGGCCGCCGACGAGCTTTCCGCCACGCCCACCCTCCGGACCGGAATCCTCTGATGCTCGAACTTCTCGACTACCCCTTCATGCAGCGGGCCCTGCTGGCCGCGCTGCTGATCGGCGTTGCCGCACCGGCCGTCGGCATCTACCTGGTGCAGCGCCGGCAGGCCCTCATGGGCGACGGCATCGGCCACGTCGCCCTGACCGGCGTGGCGCTCGGCTTCCTGCTCGACACCAGCCCGGTCTGGATGGCGGTGGCCGTGTCCTCGCTCGGCGCGGTCGCGATGGAGCTGCTGCGCGCCTGGGGGCGGGCGCGCGGGGACATCGCGCTTGCCATGCTGTTCTACGGCGGCATGGCGGGCGGTGTCATGATCATCAACCTGGCCCCGGGCGGCTCGACGGCGAACCTCACCTCCTATCTGTGGGGCTCGGTCACCACCGTCTCCCCGTCCGACATCACCGCGATCACGTTCCTGTCCGGTTTCGTGCTGCTGATCTGCCTCGGCCTGCGCCGCCAGCTGTTCGCCGTCTGCCAGGACGAGGAGTTCGCACAGGTCACCGGCCTGCCGGTCCGCACGCTCAACCTGCTGCTCGCCGTCACCGCGGCGGCCACCGTCACGGTGGCCATGCGCGTCGTCGGGCTGCTGCTGGTCAGCGCGCTCATGGTGATCCCGGTGGTGGCCGCGCAGCAGGCGACCCGCGGGTTCGCGATGACGCTGGCCCTGTCCGTGGCCATCGGCGTGCTGGTCTCGGTGTCCGGAACGGTCACCTCGTACTACGTCGACGTCCCGCCGGGCGCCACGATCGTGCTCATCGCGCTCGGCCTGTTCCTGCTGATCTCCGCCCTCGCCCTGCCGCTGGCCAGGCGCCGCGCCCGCCGGGCCGCGCCCGTTACCCCCGCCGTGGCGAAGGCCCATCCGGCCGTCCGTTCGTGACGGCCGGGAAAGCGGCTACCCTGGCCGGGGCACGGATGCCGGATGCAGGGAGGCCAGACGTGGGGACGGCAGAACCGCCGGTGCGAGGCCGGTCGACGCGCCAGCGCGCGGCGGTGGCGGCGGCACTGGCCGAGGTCGACGAGTTCCGCAGCGCGCAGGAGCTGCACGACATGCTCAAGCACCGCGGCGACTCGGTGGGCCTGACGACCGTCTACCGGACTCTCCAGTCCCTGGCCGACGCCGGCGAGGTCGACGTGCTGCGCACCAGCGACGGCGAGGCGGTCTACCGCAGGTGCAGCACCGACGACCATCACCACCACCTGGTGTGCCGCTCCTGCGGCAAGGCGGTGGAGGTGGCGGGTCCAGCGGTGGAGAAGTGGGCCGACACGATCGCACGCGAACACGGCTTCCGGGACGTCGACCACACGGTGGAGATCTTCGGCACCTGCGGCGACTGCACCACCTGAGCCGCACGCGGATTCCGCAGGTGCGCGGGTTTCGCGGTTTTCCACCCACGCCCCAGCTAGTAAGGTTAGGCTTACCTCACCTGTTTCGGATCGGTGAGGGAGCTGTGCATGGCAGACGACGAGACGGCCGGGCCGCGGGTTCCGAGTGAGCGGGGGCGGGTGACTCAGCTCGTCTTCGGCACCATGGCGGCACAGACGCTGCGCGCGGCGGTCGAGCTTGGTGTCATGGAGCGGATCGGCGAGGGGGAGCGCACGGCCCGCGATGTGGCGCGGGAGTGCGGTACGCAGCCCGTGGCGACGCTCCGGCTGCTGCGCGCGCTGGCCGGTCTCGGGCTGCTGGCCCAGAGCGGCCCCGACACGTTCACCGCGACCCCGGCGGGCGCGCTGCTCGACGGGCGGCGGCCCGACTCCTACGCCTCGTTCGTCCGGATGTTCTCCGATCCGGTCATGACCCGCGCCTGGGAACGGCTCGCGGACAGCGTCCGCACCGGCGAGACCTCCTTCGACGCCGTGTTCGGCGCCGACTTCTTCGCCCACCTCGGGCGCCGGCCCGAGCTGTCGGCCGAGTTCAACGCCGCCATGAGCCAGGGCACGCGGGCGGCGGCCCAGGCGCTTCCCGGCGCCTACGACTTCGGCCGGTTCTCGCGGGTGGTGGACGTCGGCGGCGGCGACGGCACACTGCTGGCCGCCGTGCTGACGGCGTTCCCCGCGCTGCGCGGCGTCGTGTACGACACGGCCGAGGGGCTGGCGCAGGCCGCGGGCGTCTTCGCGGACGCGGGCGTCGCGGACCGGGCCGAGACGGTGGCCGGCGACTTCTTCGTCTCGGTGCCGTCCGGTGGCGATCTGTACCTGCTCAAGAGCGTGATCCACGACTGGAACGACGAGCAGTGCGCCGGTCTCCTGCGGCGCTGCGCCGAGGTCCTGCCCGCGCACGGCCGGGTTCTGATCGTCGAGCCGCTGCTGCCGGAACGGGCCGAGGAGGCGTTCGGCGGGCTGCCGTACCTGAGCGATCTGAACATGCTGGTGAACGTCGGCGGGCGGGAGCGCACCCGCGGGGAGTTCGCGGACCTCTGCCTGGCGGCGGGGCTTTCCGCGCCGGTGATCACCCCGCTGCCGCCGCCGCACTCCTTCGCGCTGATCGAGGCCGCTCCCGCCGGCTGACCCGGCCACGGCTACAGGCGTGCGGCCGGGTCAGCCGTGCGCAGCGGGTGCCGGGTCGACCTCGGCCGCACCCACGCGGGAACGGTCAGGAGCCGGGCTTGGACCGCAGCTCGTTGGGGATGGCGCCGCCGAACCTGCGGTCGCGCGAGGCGTACTCGACGCAGGCGTCCCACAGGTTGCGCCGGTCGAAATCCGGCCACAGGACGTCCTGGTAGACCATCTCCGCGTAGGCGCTCTGCCAGAGCAGGTAGTTGGACGTGCGCTGCTCGCCCGAGGGGCGGAGGAAGAGGTCGACATCCGGCATGTCGGGAAAGTACAGGTACCGGGTCAGCGTGCGCTCGTTCACCTTCTCCGGCGATATCCGGCCGGCGCGCACGTCCTCGGCGAGGCGCGCCGCGGCGTCCGCGATCTCCGCGCGCCCGCCGTAGTTGACGCACATGTACAGCGTCATCGCCTCGTTGTCCCGGGTGCGCTCCTCCGCGGTCTGGAGCTTGCGGATCACCGACTTCCACAGCCGCGGCTCGCGCCCCGCCCACCGGACGCGCACGCCGAGCGCGTGCAACTCCTCCGTGCGCCGGTCGATAACGTCCCGGTTGAAGCCCATGAGGAACCGGACCTCGTCCGGTGAACGCTTCCAGTTCTCCGTGGAAAAGGCGTACAACGACAGGTTTTTCACGCCGATCTCGATGCAGCCCTTGACGACATCGAGCACGACCTGCTCGCCGATCTTGTGCCCCTCGGTGCGCGGCAGCCCGCGCTGCTTGGCCCACCGGCCGTTGCCGTCCATGACGATCGCGACGTGCCCGGGCACCAGCTCACCGGGCAGCTTGGGCGGACGCGCACCCGACGGGTGGGGGTCGGGAACCCGGTATTCGCGGCGCCGCGCAGGCGCCAGCATTCCGCGGCGAGCCATAGGGGAACTCCGTTTAGTCGTTGCGGTCCTGTCACCGAGGGTATCCCGGTCAGCCCTTCTCGACGAACCTCAGGGACCGCAGCCCTCTTTCCAGATGCCAGTGCAGATAGGCCGACACCAGCCCGCTGCCCTCGCGCACGTGCCTGGCCTGCGCGCCGTCCGCCGTCGCCCAGTCGCCGGTGAGCAGCGCGCCCAGCAGCCGCAGCGCCTCGGGCGAGGGCACGACGCTGCCCGGCACGCGGCAGTCGCCGCACACCGAACCGCCCGCCGCCACGGAGAAGAAGCGATTCGGCCCGGTCATGCCGCACTTGGCGCAGTCCGCGAAGCTGGGCGCGTAGCCGCCGACGGCCAGCGAACGCAGCAGGAACGCGTCGAGCACGAGCCCCGGCGCGTGCTCCCCGGCGGCGAGCGTCCGCAGGCCGCCCACCAGCAGCAGGTACTGCTGAACGTTCGGCTCGCCCTCGTGGTCGGTGAACCGCTCCGCCGTCTCCAGCATCGCGGTGCCCGCGGTGTACCGGCCGTAGTCGTCGACGATGTGCCGTCCGTAGGGCCGGATCGTCTCGGTCTGGGTGCACAGCGGAAGCCCGCGCGCCACCAGCGCACTCCCCCGCGCGAAGAACTGCACGTCCACGTGCGAGAACGGCTCCAGGCGCGCGCCGAACCTCGACTTCGTGCGCCGCACCCCGCGCGCCACGGCGCGCACCCGGCCGTGACCGCGCGTGAGCAGGGTGATGATCCGGTCCGCCTCACCCAGCTTCTGGGTGCGCAGCACGATGCCGTCGTCGCGGAACAGACTCATGCGGCCATTCTGGCCCATGCCCCGTTCGGCCCACCCCCGCCGGGCGGGGCGGGCCCGCCTCGCGGATGGTGGGAAGGTGGACCCCACCCTGACGCCCCGCCGCACCACGTGGCTCCGCAGGGTCCTGATCCCCGGCGAGCCTGCCCTGCGCATCGGCCGCCTGAACGTCTCCTGGGTGCTGCCCGCCGCGCTGTTGGCCGCCATCGCGATCGGCGACTGGAACAGTTCGGGCGACTTCCGCATCATCACCTGGATCGTGCTGGTGCCGGGCATCGCGGCGGCGCTGTGCGGAGTCGCGGCGACCCTGATCTTCGGCGTGCTGTCCGTGGTCACCTACGTCGTGCTGGACAACGCCTGGGAGTACAGCTACCAGAAGGGGCCCGCCGACTTCCTGCTCGTGGTGGCCGGAGCCGCCCTCGCGGTGCTCGCCTCCTGGCTGAGCGGGCGCGCGCGGGGGCACATCCGGCGGGTGGTGAACGCGGCGGACGCCATCCGGCTCACCGTGCTGCGCCCGATCCCGCCGGGCGCGGGCGGTCTGGACACCGCGAGCCTTTACCTCACCGCGGACATCGAGACCAGGGTGGGCGGCGACTTCTTCGACGTGCAGCCCTCGCCGCACGGAGCGCGCGTGCTGCTCGGCGACGTCCAGGGCAAGGGCACCGGCGCGGTGGACGCGGCGGCGGCGCTGCTGAGCGCGTTCCGGGAGGCGGCCTACTACGAAAGCGACTTGGCCGTGGTGGCCGAACGCCTGGAGAGCCGGATGCGGCGGCACAACGGCTACATGGCCGAACTCGGCCAGCGGGACGAACGTTTCGCAACGGCCGTGCTCGTCGGCTTTCCTGCCACGGTCACCGACTGCGTCGAGCTGGTCAACTTCGGTCATGGCGGGCCCCTGGCCCTCACCCCCTCCGACGTGCGGAGCCTGCCCGAGGGCACCGGCGTGCCGCTCGGTCTGGCCGGGCTGATCGGCGGGCTGCCACCCGTGCTGCGCGTACCGTTCGGCACGGGTGAAACACTGCTGCTGGTGACGGACGGGGTGACGGAGGCCCGGGACGGCAACGGCGCGTTCCTGCCGCTGGCGGAGCACCTCCGGCGGGTCGGCGACGACCTCGCGCCCCAGTCCGTGGTGACCCGGGTGGAGGTGGCGGTGCTCGCCCACACCCGCGGGCGGCTCGCGGACGACACGGCCATCCTGGCCGTCCGGCGCATGCCCCCCTGCCCGGCGGACCCGGCCCGCTGACCGAAGCGCAGGACCGGAGCAGGACCGAAGCAGGACCGAAGCAGGACCGGAGCACGACCGGAGCACGACCGGAGCCGGGGACTCCGCGTCACCGGACGACCCCGGAACGGCAACGGTTCGGTACGGCCCCGTACCAGCGGCAGGGGCTGGGGCTAGGCTCCGGGCCATGACGGCCGACAGCGACAGAACCCGGTGGCGGTTCCGCCCCGTGGCCCTCGGGGCCGCGTTCTTACTCGCCGCGGCAACGGCGTGCTCCGGCTCCGAGGAGCCGCCCTGGGGCGGCGCTTCGGGCGATACCTCGGAGGGCGCCCTGCTGAGCGCACTGGAGAAGGTGCCCTACGCGGACGCGCCACCCGAGGGCCTGGCCTGGGTGGACATCGAACGTGCCGAGGAACTGCTGGCCGCCGACGAGCAGCGGTTCACGTACGTCCAGGACTTCGGCACGTCGCTGCTCAGCCATTACAGCGTGCCTGAGCACCGCTACGGCCTCGACCCGGCCGCCGCGCACACCGCGGTCACCGTGGGCTTCCGGGACCAGTGGGGCTTCTGGGCGGGCGACTTCGACGCCGCGGCCGTCGCCGAGGACCTGGCCGCGGACGGCTTCCGCGAGGATCGGTCGGGCGAGGCACCCGTGTGGACCGGGCCGGAGGGGCAGCCCGTGCTCCAGGTCACCGGCGAGGAGATCACCTGGGGCAACGAGGGCTTCGACCCGGCCGGCTCCGCGAGCGGCACCCCGCTCACGGAGGCCCCCGGCTATCAGGAGCTGAGCCGCTGCCTCGGCGACGAGGTCTACCGCGTGGACGTCATACAGCGCGATCCGGACAGCGCGGTGCTCGTCTGGGCCGTGGGGCTGCTCGCCGAGTCCCCCGAGGACACCTCAAGCGTGCTGTGCGGCATCAGCGCCGACCAGGACGCGGCGGACCGGGTCGCCGACCGTCTGCGCACCGTGCTCGACGAGGACGATGAGGCGTACGCGGGCAGCGAGATCGAGCGCGTCGACGGGGACCGGCCCGGCGTGCGGGTGCACATTCCGGACGATGCGGCCGAGCACCGGCCGGGGCGGCTGCTGACCCACCACATGGATCTGATGCTGGCCATGTCCGACCTGTGAGGCCGCCCCGCGGGGCGCGGCCGCCTCACTGCGGGGCGCGCGGAGTGATCAGGCCCGATTCGTAGGCCACGATGACCAGTTGGGCCCGGTCGCGCACGCCGAGCTTGCCCATGATGCGGCTGACGTGCGTCTTGGCGGTGAGCGGTGACAGGCCGAGCGCGTCGGCGATCTCCGCGTTGTTCAGGCCGCGCGCCACCAGGGCCAGCACCTGCCGTTCCCGGTCGGACAGCCGGGCGAGCGCGGCGGGCGTGGCCGTGCCGCCCGGGGCGTCGGGGGCGCGCAGCGCGCGGGCGATCAGGCGGGCGGTGGGACCCGGCGAGAGCAGCGCGTCGCCGGCCGCGACGATGCGGACGGCGTCGAGCAGGTCGGCCGGCCTGGTGTCCTTGACCAGGAAGCCGGAGGCCCCGGCGCGCAGCGCCGCCACCACGTGCTCGTCGGTGTCGTAGGTGGTGAGGATCAGCACCTTCACGCCCGCCAGATCCTCCTCCGCGGCGATGCGGCGGGTCGCCTCGATGCCATCGAGGTCGGGCATCCGGATGTCCATGACGACCAGGTCCGCACGCGCGGTGCCGGCCAGTTCCACGGCCTCGCGGCCGGTGCCCGCCTGTCCGACGACCGCCATGTCCTGCGCCGAGTCGATGAGCATGGCGAACGCCGACCTGACGAGCGTCTGGTCGTCCGCGAGCAGCACTCTGATCATCTGGGGGCCTCCTGGGCGGGCAGCCGGGCGGTGACGACGAAGCCGGGGCCGTCCTCCCGGGCGCCGGCGAACAACGTGCCGCCGATGCTGCGGGCCCGTTCCCGCATCCCGGCGATGCCGTAACCGGGCGGGTCGGCCGCCGTCTTTCCGGCCGGGGACGGATTTCCGGCCGGGAACGGCACGGACCCGCCGTCCGCCGCCGGCCCGTCGTCCTGGACGCGGATGCGCAGGTCGGGCCCGTCGCGCCGGACGGACACCCGTATCAGCACCTCGGCGCCCGCGTGCCGGACGGCGTTCGTCAGCGCCTCCTGCACGATGCGGTACGCCGCCGCCCCGGACGCCTGCGGCACCGGCTCCGCCGCGTCGAGGGCCAGTTCGACCCGGGCGCCCGCGGCCTCCGCGGCCCGGACCAGGTCCGGCAGCCCGGCGAGCCCCGGCAGCGGCCCGTCCGACTGCCGTTCGCCGTCGCCGCGCAGCACCTGGAGGGTGGTGCGCAGGTCGGCCTTCGCGTCCCGGCACGTGCCGGAGATGCTGTCGAGCGTCTCGGCCACCGCGGCCCGGTCGAGGCGCTCGGGACCGGCGGTCAGCAGGTGCGCGGCGACCGAGGCGCGCACCCCGATGAGCGTGATGGTGTGCGCGAGCAGGTCGTGGAGGTCGCGCGCGATGCGCACGCGCTCCTCCGCGACCCGGCGCGCGGCCTCCTGCTCGCGCGTGCGCTCGGCGCGCTCCGCACGTTCCCGCATGGCGGCCAGGTACTGGTGGTGCAGGCGCACCGCCTCGCCGAAGGCGATGACCGCCAGAATCCAGCCGGAGACCTGGAGCATTTCGACGCCGCGCTCGGGCCCCGACGAGGACCACACGGCCAGGATGACGGCCACCACGAGCACGGCCATGCCCAGGGTGCGCCGCCGCGGCCCCGTGGCGGCGGCCGTGAAGACCGCCAGCGCCGAGGCGGCGAACGGCGCCGCGTGGGTGTAGTCCAGGGCGTGGTAGAGCGCGGCGAAGGCGAGGCACAGCACCAGCACGGGCAGCGGCCGGAGCCGCCGCCACGCCAGCGGCACCACCGCACCGGCCAGCAGGAGCCAGCCGAGCGCGTCCAGCGGGCCGCCGTCGTGCTCGACGGTCACGGCGAGGGTGGCGCACAGCAGGCCGACGCCCGCGGCGATCGCCCCGTCCCGCCGGAACACCCGGTGCTCCGGGTCGTCCTCGCCCTCGGGCCGCGCCGGTTGCAGCAGATCCCTGATCACGGACACGCGTTCATCATCGGCCATCCGCGGCGGCGCCCGCGGGGCGGGCCGTGAACGTGCCGGGCAGCGCGCCGACCGCGCCGACGAGGCCGCGTCCGTTCATCGGCTCGGCTGTCACGTGCCCGGTGCCCATGGGCCGCCTCCTCGTGCGTTGCGCTGTGCGGACTTGCTGTGCGACTTGCTGTGCCGGCTTGCTGTGCCGGCTTGCCGTGCGGGCTTCCAGACTCCCCCGCCGCCGCGGGCCGGCGCGTCGTCCTGCGGGGCGAGGTCGCGGGTACTGCGGCCGGGGGCAGTCCTGGCGCGTTACTCCCCGGGGAGTAGCGCGCGGGGCGCCCGGTGGACGTCTCGGATGCTGATACGGCCGGGGCGGGTGGCGCGGGGCGGGTTAGGCTTGCCGTGCGATGCGTTTCGGGATGCTCCTCCTTAGCTGCCGCGGCGAGGGTCTGTAGTCACCTACGGCCGGCCCCCTCCCCGCGGAGTTCGGCGTTGCCGTCGGCCCTCTTTCCCACCGGGGCGCACTCCGGCCCCCGGTCGACGCCCAGGAGACACGCATCATGAGCAAGCCGACGCCGCTGACCGCCGCCTCCGTGACCCAGCGGTCCTCCGGAATGCCGATCCACAAGTACCGCCCCTACGAGGCGGTCGACATCCCCGACAGGACCTGGCCGCAAGCGCGCGTCACGGCCGCCCCCCGCTGGCTGTCCACGGATCTGCGCGACGGTAACCAGGCCCTGATCGACCCGATGTCCCCCGCGCGCAAACGCGCGATGTTCGACCTGCTGGTACGGATGGGCTACAAGGAGATCGAGGTCGGGTTCCCGTCCTCGGGCCAGACCGACTTCGACTTCGTGCGCTCCATCATCGAGGAGGACGCGATTCCGGAGGACGTCACCATCTCCGTGCTGACGCAGGCCCGCGAGGAGCTGATCGAGCGCACCGTCGAGTCGCTGGTCGGCGCCCACCGGGCCACCGTCCACCTGTACAACGCCACGGCCCCCACGTTCCGCCGCGTCGTCTTCCGCGGCGGGCGGGACGAGGTCAGGCAGATCGCGGTGGACGGCACCCGGCTGGTCGTGAAGTGCGCGGAGAAGCTGCTGGACGACCGGACGGCGTTCGGCTACCAGTACAGCCCGGAGATCTTCACCGACACCGAGCTGGACTTCGCCCTGGAGGTCTGCGAGTCGGTGATGGACGTGTGGCAGCCGGCCGAGGGGCGCGAGATCATCCTCAACCTGCCGGCCACCGTGGAACGGTCCACGCCGTCCACGCACGCCGACCGCTTCGAGTGGATGTCGCGCCACCTGTCGCGGCGTGAGTTCGTCTGCCTGTCCGTCCACCCGCACAACGACCGCGGCACCGCCGTCGCGGCGGCCGAGCTGGCGCTGATGGCGGGCGCGGACCGGGTGGAGGGCTGCCTGTTCGGGCAGGGCGAGCGCACCGGGAACGTGGACCTGGTGACCCTGGGGATGAACCTGTTCTCGCAGGGCGTCGACCCGATGATCGACTTCTCCGGGATCGACGAGATCCGCCGCACCTGGGAGTACTGCAACCAGATGACGGTCCACCCGCGCCACCCGTACGTGGGCGACCTGGTCTACACGGCCTTCTCCGGCTCCCACCAGGACGCCATCAAGAAGGGGTTCGAGGCGATGGCGGCCGAGGGCGCGGACGGCGTGTGGGACGTTCCCTACCTGCCGATCGACCCCAAGGACGTCGGCCGCTCCTACGAGGCGGTCATCCGGGTCAACTCGCAGTCCGGCAAGGGCGGTGTGGCCTACGTGCTGAAGAACGACCACAGCCTCGACCTGCCGCGCCGCATGCAGGTCGAGTTCTCCCGCATCATCCAGGAGAAGACCGACGCCGAGGGCGGCGAGGTCACCCCGGGGCAGATCTGGGAGGTCTTCTCCGACGAGTACCTGCCGGTGCCGGGCACGGGCTGGGGCCGCATCGCGCTGCGCGACGCGCAGACCTCGACGACGAGCGAGGGCGAGGACGCGCTGACCGTGGAGGCCGTGGTGGACGGCGCGGACACCGTGCTGACCGGCACGGGCAACGGGCCGCTCGCCGCGTTCTTCGACGCCCTGGGCTCGGCGGGCGTGGTCGGGGACGAGGTCAGGCTGCTGGACTACGTCGAGCACACGATGAGCGAGGGCGCGGGTTCGCAGGCCGCGGCGTACATCGAGTGCGCGATCGGGGACCGGGTGCTGTGGGGCGTCGGCATCGACGCCAACATCGTGCGCGCCTCCCTGAAGGCGGTCGTATCCGCCGTCAACCGCGCGGCGCGGTAGCGCACGACGGCGGGGCCGCGCGCTGTTTGTGCGTCCGGACTACTGACGCCGACGGTGGAGTGTGGTTAACATCACGCCCACGGCAATGTTGCCAGCGGGTAACGGAGGTACGGCGTGGTGCACTCCCGGATGGCGGGCGTCCGCACGGCCTGGCGTGTGGTGGACGACGGGGACTTCTTCTGCGTCTCGTGCGGCGGGGACCGCTGCTACCGGCGGCTGAACGGGCGGCGCAGGCTGACGCTGCTCGGGCTGCCGGTGCTGCCCCGCGGGGCGGCCGAGCCCGTGGTGGAATGCGTGGCCTGCCGCGGCCGGTTCCCGCTCGGCGCGCTGAACCAGCCGACCACCACGCGGCTCACCGCGCTGCTGCGCGACGGCGTCCACTCCATCACGCTGGCCCTGCTCGCCACGGGGGACAACGCCGCCGCCAACGCCGCCACCCGCCGCACCGCGGTGGAGGCGGTGCGGGCGGCGGGGTTCGCGGACTGCACCGAGGAGCGCCTGCTGACGCTCCAGGCCGCGCTGGCCGCCGACAGCCCCGCGCAGCTGGACCGGGAGGTGCGCGAGGCGCTGTCGGCGCTGACCCCGCATCTGGCGAGCCCGGGCCGCGAGAGCCTGCTGCTGCACGGGGCCCGCATCGCGCTGTCCGACGGGCCGTACCGGACCTCGGAGCTGGCCATGCTGTCGGTGATCGGCGAGGCCCTGAGCCTCGGCCCCGCCGACACCGAACGGCTGCTGGCGACGGCGGCGCTCTCCGCGTAACGGCCGCGCCCGCGGGCCGAGTCGGGGCGTTCAGGGCGTGCGGCGGCGCAGGGGCGTTCAGGGCGTGCGGCGGCGCAGGGTCACGGCGGCCAGCGCGAGGAAGCCCAGCGCCATGCCGACGACCACGGCCACGTCGCGCAGGAAGTGGTCGGGGACACCGGTGCCGTTGAGCACGCCGGTCATCGCGTTCACCGAGTACGACATCGGCAGCACGTTGGAGGCGTACTCCAGCGCGGGCTGCATCGTGTCGCGGGGCGCGAACAGGCCGCACACCAGGATCTGCGGCACGATCAGTGCCGGCATGAACTGCACGGCCTGGAACTCCGAGGCGGCGAACGCCGATACGAAGAGCCCGAGGGCGATGCCGAGCAGCGCGGTGAGCAGCGCCATGAACAGCAGCAGCCACGGCGATCCGGCGAGGTCCAGGTCCAGCAGCCACACCCCGACGGCGGTGGCCAGCCCCGCCTGGAGCACCGCGAACGCGCCGAACGCGAGCGCGTAGCCAAAGATCAGGTCGCCCTTGCCCAGCGGCATCGCCATCAGCCGCTCCAGCGTGCCCGTGGTGCGCTCGCGCAGCGTCGCGATCGAGGTGGTCAGGAACATCGTGATGAGCGGGAAGATCCCCAGCAGAGAGGCCCCGACCCGGTCGAACAGCCGCGGGTCGGCGTCGAAGACGTAGTGCAGCAGCGTCAGCAGGAACAGCGGAACGAACAGCAGCAGCGCAACGGTCCGCCGGTCGTGGCCGAGTTGGCGCAGCACACGGCGCGCGGTGGCGAGCGTGCGGCCCACGCTCACGGCGTGCGCGCCCTGCGGTCGGCCTCGACGAGGTGCAGGAACGCGTGCTCGACGGAGTCGGTGCCGGTGCGGGCCCGCAGCTCCCCTGGCGTGCCCTCGGCGAGGACGCGGCCCTCGCGCATCAGCATCAGCCGGTCGCAGCGGTCGGCCTCGTCCATCACGTGCGAGGAGATCAGCAGCGTGGCCCCCCGTTCCGCCGCCAGCCGGTGGAACAGATCCCACAGGCTGCGGCGCAGCACCGGATCGAGACCCACCGTCGGCTCGTCGAGCACCAGCAGCTCCGGCGCGCCCAGCAGCGCCACCGCAAGCGACACCCTGGCCCGCTGGCCGCTGGACAGCCGCCCGGCCAGCGCACCCGCGTGCTCGGTCAGATCGACGTCCGCGAGGACGGAACGGACGTGCTCGGAACGGTCGGCCCGCCCGACGCCGAGGACGGCGGCCCAGTAGTCCAGGTTCTGCGTGGTCGTCAGGTCGAGGTAGACGGACGGGGCCTGGGTGAGATAGCCGAGGCGGTGGCGCAGCGCGGCGCTGCCGGCCCGTTCGCCCAGCACCTCAAGACGCCCGGTCACCCGCGCCTGCGCCCCCACGACCGCCCGCATCAGCGTCGTCTTGCCGCAGCCGGAAGGCCCGAGCAGCCCGGTCACGGTGCCGCGCGGCACCGAGAACTCCAGCTCCTTCAGCACCGGCGCCCCGCCGCGCACGACCCCGAGGCGATGTGCGAGCACGGCCGGCCGGGACGTGTCGTTCATGCCGCCATTGCACCCCGCCCCGGCTGCCGCCGCGCGCGGGCGGCGGCAATCGGGGGACGGCCCCCGGGCCTTCAGAAGCCGAGGCGGCGCAGCTGCTTGGGGTCGCGCTGCCAGTCCTTGGCGACCTTCACGTGCAGGTCGAGGAAGACCGGCGTGCCGAGCAGGGCCTCGATCTGCCGCCTGGATGTGGTGCCGACCTCCTTCAGCCGCTTGCCCTTGGGGCCGATGACGATGCCCTTCTGGCTGGGCCGCTCGATGAAGAGGTTGGCGTGGATGTCCAGCAGCGGCCGGTCCGCCGGGCGGTCCTCCCGGGGCAGCATCTCCTCCACCACCACCGCGATGGAGTGCGGCAGCTCGTCCCTGACGCCTTCGAGGGCGGCCTCCCTGATCAGCTCCGCGATCATGACCAGCTCGGGCTCGTCGGTGAGGTCGCCCTCCGGGTACAGCGGCGGCCCCTCGGGCAGCAACGGCACCAGCAGCTCTGCCAGCAGCTCGACCTGTCGGCCCTCGACGGCGGAGACCGGGACGATCTCCGCCCACTCGAAGCCCGACTCCTTGCCCAGCTGGTCCACCGCGATCAGCTGCTCGGCCAGGGCATCACCCGCCATCAGGTCCGTCTTCGTGACGATCGCGACCTTCGGGGTGCGGGTGATCTGGGCCAGCTCCTTGGCGATGAACCGGTCGCCGGGTCCGACCTTCTCGTTCGCGGGCAGGCAGAAACCGATCACGTCGACCTCGGCCCACGTGGCGCGGACCACGTCGTTCAGCCGCTGGCCGAGCAGCGTCCGCGGCTTGTGCAGGCCCGGGGTGTCCACGAGCACAAGCTGCGCCTCCGGCCGGTGCACGATGCCGCGGACGGTGTGCCGGGTGGTCTGCGGGCGGTTCGAGGTGATGGCGACCTTGGTGCCGACCAGGGCGTTGGTGAGGGTGGACTTGCCCGCGTTGGGGCGGCCCACGAAGCAGGCGAATCCGGAACGGTGGTCCGGCGGCGGCGTGCTCATGAGGCGGCGATCGTCTCGCGGAGCCGTCCGTCGGGCCCTGCCAGCAGCACGGGAACGCCGGGCCCGCCGAGGTCGCGCACCGCGGCCAGGTCGCCGTCCGGCAGCGCGTCGGCCTCGGACACCACCGCGGCGGCCTCAAGCGACCCGGCGCCGCTGGCCACGGCCATGGCCACGGCGGTCCGCAGCGCGCTCAGGTGCAGCGAGGCGAGCGCGACGGTGGCGGCCACGTAGGTGCGGCCCGTCTCGTCCCGCACCGCGGCCCCCTCCGGAACGCCGTTGCGGGCGCGGGCACTCCGCGCCAGCGTGATGATCTTGCGGTCCTCGGGGTCAACGGCGTCATTCATGGGTCCGAGCTTATGCGGTGCCGACGGGTCACAGATCCGTGGTGCCCGGCTGATCCGGCGGCGGGGCCGGGGTGCGGCCCTCGGCGACCTGCCGCAGCTTCTCCGCCGCGCGTTCCGCGATGGCCGCCATCTCCTCGGTGCCCTCGTCCTCCCGCCCGGCCTGTGCGACGCGGACGGTGTGCGCGCCGACCCGCACCACCACCAGATCGGCCACGACCGGCGTCGCCGCGCCGGGACCCGACGGGCGCCGCTGGTACCGGACGGCCACGCTCTCGTCGCCCAGCCGTTCGGCGTCCAGCGCGGCGGCGTCGTAGGACACGGTGACGGTGCCCTCCCCGGCGCGCTCCTGGGTGTGAACGGTGGCGCACGCGCCGCGCACCGCGCCCTCCACCGCGGCCAGCACCCGCCCGGCCGCGGCCTCGTCGCCGTGCGCGGCGGCGACCGTGGTGACGAACGGGCCGCTGCGGGTGCGGGCGAACCCGGCCCGCGCGGCGGTGTCCGCCGTGCTGTCGAACAACCCGCCGCAGGCGGGCTCCGCCGGCCGCGGAACGCCGAAGCCCCGCTCGGCGGCGGACCGTTCACTGTCCCCGGCCCACCCCGCGGGCAGGTCCACCGCGTCGAGCAGCGCCTCGCGCAGCTGCCGCTCGCCGAGCACGTCGGCGGCGGCGGGCTGGCCGGGCGCAAGCCCCAGACTCAGTGCGGCCGCCCCCGCGACGACGGCCGTGCGTAGATGCGCGTACATGCTTCCATGGCGCCAGCCGGCCGCCCGTACGGCCACCGTCGCACGCCCATTGGAGTGAGCGCGCCCCTTCCGGGCCTTCCGCCCCTTCCGGGCCTTCCGGGCCTTCCGGGCGCGCGCGTCAGTCCGCGGGCTCCGCGGGGGCCGGGACCGGCTCGACCACGATGCGGTCGATCCGGTTGCGGCGGCCGGCCGGTGACTCCGCGGTCAGGCGCAGCCCCGCGATGCCGTCCGCGAGCGCGCTGCGCCCCTGCTCCTCGGACACGTCCACCACGGCGTGCGCGCCCGCGATGGGCACCCGCCCGAGCGCCTTGGCCAGCAGGCCGCCGACGGTCTCCACGTCCTCGTCGTCCAGCCGCAGCCCGTACAACTCGCCCAGCGCCCCCAGGTCGAGGCGCGCGGTGACCCGGTGGGCGCCGTCGCCCAGCTCCTCCACCGGCGGCAGCTCCCTGTCGTACTCGTCGGTGATCTCGCCGACGATCTCCTCCAGGATGTCCTCGATGGTGACCAGACCGGCCGTGCCGCCGTACTCGTCGATCACCACCGACACGTGGATGTGGTCGCGCTGCATCTCGCGCAGCAGATCCCCGGCGTTCTTGGTGTCGGGCACGAACGAGGCCGCGCGCATCACCGCCTCCACCTGGTCGGCCTCCGCCTCCCTGCTGACGTGCACCCGCCGCACCAGGTCCTTCAGGTAGACGATGCCGACGACATCGTCATCGCTCTCCCCCGTGACCGGAATCCGGGAGAAACCCGAGCGCAGCGCGAGCGTCATGGCCTGGCGCACCGTCTTGTGGCGGTCGATCGACACCAGGTCGGTGCGCGGCACCATCACCTCGCGGACCAGCGTGTCGCCCAACTCGAAGACGGAGTGCACCATCCGGCGCTCCTCGTCCTCGATCAGCGACTCGCGCTCGGCCAGGTCCACCATCGCCCGCAGCTCCGCCTCCGAGGCGAACGGCCCCTTGCGGAAGCCCTTCCCCGGCGTCAGCGCGTTGCCGAGGATGATCAGCGCCTGCGTCAGCGGGCCGAGCACGCGGGCCAGCGGCACCAGCACGTAGGCCGCGGCGGTCGTGGTCGCCAGCGGGTGCTGCCGGCCGATCGTGCGCGGGGACACCCCCGCGGCGACGAACGACAGCAGCACCATCACGCCGAACGCCACGGCGAGCGCCTGCCAGACCTCGTCGAACTCCTTGAGGCAGGCGTACGCCACCAGGACCCCGGCGCCCATCTCGCCCGCGACGCGCAGCAGCAGCGCCAGATTGAGGTAGCGGGTGGGGTCGGCGGCCACCGCGGCGAGCCGGGCGGCGCCCCGGCGCCCGGCGCGCACCGCCTCCTCGGCCCGGTAGCCGGTGATCACCGCGAGGCCCGCCTCGGCGCAGGAGGAGAGCCAGGCCACCACCAGGAGCCCGAACACGGCGAGCAGCAGGGTGGCGGTCATGTCGTCGTGGGGGCGGGGGACGGGCCCGGCAGCCCGCGCTCGTCGCGCCAGCCGTCGACGATGGCCTTCTGGAGGCCGAACATCTCGGCCTTCTCGACGGGCTCCTCATGGTCGTAGCCCAGCAGGTGCAGCACCCCGTGGACGGTGAGCAACTGCAGCTCCGCGTCCATGGAGTGGCGGGTCGGGGCCTGCTCGCCCTGCATCCTCGCCACCTCCGGGCACAGCACCACGTCCCCGAGGAGCCCCTGCACGGGCTCCTCCTCCTCGCGGGAGGGCGGACGCAGCTCGTCCATCGGGAACGACATCACGTCGGTGGGCCCGGACAGCTCCATCCACTGGAGATGGAGCTGCTCCATCGCCGCTACGTCGACCGCGATCACCGACAGCTCGGAAAGCGGGTGAATCCGCATCCGGCCGAGGGCGTAGCGGGCGATGTCGAGGATGGCCCGTTCATCGATGTCCAGGCCGGATTCGTTGTTGACCTCGATCGCCATGATGCGGGGCGGCTACTTTCCGTTCCGGTCGTCGAAGCGGTCATAGGCGTCCACGATGCGGCCGACGAGCTTGTGCCGCACCACGTCCTGGCTGGTGAGCCGGGAGAAGTGGACATCGTCCACGCCGTCGAGGATGTCCTGCACCTGCCGCAGACCGCTCTTGGTGCCGCCGGGCAGGTCGACCTGCGTCACGTCGCCGGTGATCACGATCTTGGACTCGAACCCGAGCCGGGTGAGGAACATCTTCATCTGTTCCGGGTTCGTATTCTGCGCCTCGTCCAGAATGATGAACGCGTCGTTGAGCGTCCGGCCTCGCATGTACGCCAGGGGCGCGACCTCGATCGTGCCCGCGCTGAGCAGCCGCGGGATCGAGTCGGGGTCGAGCATGTCGTGCAGGGCGTCGTAGAGCGGCCGCAGGTAGGGGTCGATCTTCTCGTAGAGCGTGCCCGGCAGGAAGCCGAGCCGCTCCCCTGCCTCGACCGCGGGCCGGGTGAGGATGATGCGGTTGACCTGCTTGGACTGGAGCGCCTGCACGGCCTTGGCCATGGCCAGGTACGTCTTGCCGGTACCGGCCGGGCCGATCCCGAAGACGATGGTGTGGTGGTCGATGGCGTCGACGTACCGCTTCTGGTTCAGCGTCTTGGGCCGGATCGTCTTGCCGCGGTTGGACAGGATGTTCTGCGTGAGCACCTGCGCGGGGCTGGTGCCGCCGCCCGTCCCGTCCGTGCCGCGCAGCATCGCGATCGACCGCTCGACGGCATCCTCCGTCAGGGGCTGACCGGTCCGCAGCACGAGCATCATCTCGTCGAAGAGACGCTGCACGAGCTGGACGTCGTCCTGCTCGCCGGTGGCCCTGATCTCATTGCCCCGGACGTGGATGTCGGTCCCGGGAAAGGCACTTTCGATCACGCGGAGCAGCGCGTCTCCAGAACCCAGCACCGTCACCATCGGATGCTTGGCCGGGACGGTGAACCGGGCGGTCGCCTCAGGAGCCGGGGCCGCTGGCTGGTGTGTGGGTGTCTGTGTCATGGGCGGCCCACTGCGGACCTGCTCATCCCTCTCTGCACTGGAGTACCTGAAGTCCAGGGTACGACGAGGGACCGACAGAGCCGTAGGGCATTACCGGGTGCGATCGCCGAGGACGGCGAGGGCCGGCCCCCGCCGCGCGCGTTCAGCGGCCGGGACGGGGACGGGGGCGGGGGCCTGCGCCGGGGCCTGTGCCTGTGCCTGGGCCGCTCGCCGAGCGGGGGCGGAAGCCGAGGGTCGGGACCGCGCGGCGCAGCGGCCAGGGGCGGGTCGCGCCGGGCAGCAGGCCGGAGAGGAACGCGTACCGGTCAAGCGCCGCCCCCGGCGGGCCCTCGGCCGGGGTCACCTCGCGGACCCGCTGCCACCACGCGGCCACCTCGCCCCAGCCGGGCGCGGACAGGGAGCCGCCGAACTCCTGCACGGACAGGGCCGCGGTCAGGCCGGCGAGGGCCAGCCGGTCGGCGAGCGGCCAGCCCGCGAGCGTGCCGGTCACGAACCCGGCCATGAACACGTCCCCCGCGCCGGTGGTGTCCAGCGCCTCGACGAGGATGGCGGGCACCTCCGCGGTCTCCCCGGTGCGGCCGTCGGCCGCGTACGCCCCCTCGGCGCCCATCGTGACGACGGCCAGCGGCACCGTCTTCGTCAGGGCACGGGCCGCGGCGCGCGGGCAGCCGGTGCCGGTGTAGCGCATGGCCTCCACCGCGTTCGGCAGGAAAGCCTCGCAGTACGCCAGGTCCGGCAGCGCCGCCAGGTCCCAGGTCCCGGTGTCGTCCCAGCCGGTGTCGGCGAAGACCATGCTGCCCGCCCGCGCCGCCTCGGCCACCCAGCCCTGCGGCTGCCCCGGGGTGAGCGACGCGATGCAGGAACGGGCGGGCGGCGGTCCTGGCAGCGCCTCGTGAACGGGCGCCTCGTGGCCGTGGGAGACCATCGTCCGCTCGCCCTCGTACGCCATGGACACGGTCACGGGCGAGTGCCAGCCGGGGACGGTCCGCGAGGACGTCAGGTCGATGCCCTCGCCGCGCTCCAGCGTCTCCCAGCAGTACTCGCCGTACATGTCGTCGCCGAACGCGGCGGCGAGGCTGGTGTGCAGGCCGAGGCGGGCCAGCGCGGTGGCCATGTTGGCCACGCCACCGGGGCTGGAGCCCATGCCGCGGGCCCAGGACTCGGTGCCGCGCACCGGGGCGGAGTCGAGGCCGGTGAAGATGATGTCGAGGAAGACGGTGCCGGTCAGGAACACGTCCACGGGCGGGTCTCCGGGGGCGCGGATACCGGCGAGCGGGTCCTGGGTCTTCGTGCTCACCGGCCGCTCCCCCTCGTCCCGCGCCTCGTCCCGCCCCTCGTCCCGCTCGTCCCCGTGGTCATCCGTCCCCGTCCCGTCCCCGTCCGATCCCGCCGACGTTCCCGGTCACTTCTACGGTACGTTCCGGGCCATGAGGCTCACGATCATCGGCGGGGGTGGCTTCCGCGTCCCCCTGGTATACCGGGCGCTGCTGTCGGACGCCGCACGCGATTCACCCGATCGGTGTACGCGGGTCACGCTGCACGACACCGATCAGGACCGGGTCCACGTCATCGCCTCGGTGCTGGCCGGGCTGGCCGCGGGGGTGCCGGGGGCGCCCGAGGTGCGGGTGGCCCGGTCGTTGGACGAGGCGGTGCGGGGCGCCGACTTCGTGTTCTGCGCGGTCCGGGTCGGCGGCACGGCGGGCCGCGTCCGCGACGAGCGCGTGCCACTGGGGCACGGCGTGCTGGGGCAGGAGACGACGGGCGCGGGCGGGGTGCTGTACGGGCTGCGCACGGTGCCGGTGGCGCTGGAGATCGCGGCCCGCGTCCGGGCGCTGGCGCCGGAGGCGTGGCTGATCAACTTCACCAACCCGGCGGGCATGGTGACCGAGGCGATGGCCACGCAGCTCGGCCACCGCGTCATCGGCATCTGCGACTCGCCGGTGGGGCTCGTGCGGCGGGCGGCGCGGGCGGCGGGGGCCGATCCGGGGGCGGTCGGTTTCGGCTACCTGGGGCTCAACCACCTCGGCTGGCTGCGGTCGCTGACCTACCGGGGCCGTGACCTGCTGCCGGGGCTGCTGGCGGACGACGAGGCGCTGGCGTCGTTCGAGGAGGGCCGGCTGTTCGGCGGCGCGTGGCTGCGCGCGCTTGGGGCGCTGCCCAACGAGTACCTGCACTACTACTACTTCCGGCGGGAGACACTGGCCGCGGCGCGGGCGGCGGAGGCCACCAGGGGCGAGTTCCTGAACGCGCAGCAGAGCGCGTTCTTCTCGGACGCGGCGCGCGAGCCGGGCCGCGCGCCGGAGCTGTGGGAACGCACGCGCCGGGAGCGGGAGGAGACGTACGGCGCGGAGGGGCGCGCGGCGTCGGGCGGCTGGCAGCGGGACAGCTGCGATCTGGCCGGCGGTGGCTACGAACGCGTCGCGCTCGACCTGATGGCGGCCATCGCGGGCGACCGGCGTTCCCGGCTGATCCTGAACGTCCGCAACGGCGGAACGGTGCCGGAACTGCCGGCCGACGCGATCGTCGAGACGGTCTGCGAGGTGACGGCGCAGGGCGCGCGCCCGGTGCCGTGCCTGTCGCCCGGAGCGGCGGAGCTGGGCCTCATGCTCCAGGTCAAGGCGGTGGAGCGGGCCACGATCGAAGCGGCGGCGACCGGCTCGCGCCGCGCGGCGCTGCGCGCCCTGGCACTGCACCCACTGGTGGACTCGCCCGCGGTCGCCACCCGCATCCTGGCCGAGCACGCCGGGGACACCGCGGCGGGCTGAAAAACACGTGGCGCGCCGCGGCGCCGGGCCCCGATGCTTCGGGACATGTCTCCCGCATCCCCTGACGCCACGCCGCCCGCACCCGCCTTCGGCTGGTCCGACATGTTTGTCCACCCCGACGAGGACCCCCGCTCCGACGGCCGTTTCCGCGGCGAACGCGACAACCTCGTCGGCTACCTGGCCGACCAGCGCCTGACCCTGGCCATGAAGTGCGAGGGGCTCGACGCCGAGGCGCTGGCGCGCCGCTCCGTTCCGCCGTCCCCCATGTCGCTGCTCGGTCTGGTCCGGCACATGGCCGACGTGGAGCTGGGCTGGTTCCGGCAGGTGCTGGCCGGGCAGGACGTGCCGCGGCCGTTCCGCACCGCGGAGGACCCCGACGCGGACTTCAACGGCGCGGTCGCCGACCCGCGGGCGGTCGAGGAGGCGTTCGCCGCCTGGCGCACCGAAATCGCCTTCGCGGAACGGTTCGTGGCCGAGGCACCCGATCTGGGCGTCACCGGGCGCCGGGCCAGGGACGGCGAGCCGGTCGAGCTGCGGGAGGTCATGGTGCACATGATCGAGGAGTACGCCCGGCACAACGGGCACGCGGATCTGCTGCGTGAGCGGATCGACGGCCGGGTCGGGCAGTAGCGCGTCAGGTCACGCGGCGCGGCACCGGGACGCGCATCAGGTCCTCGGCGACCGTCAGCGTGCCGGCGAATCCGGCGGCCCGCGCCTCGGCGGCGAAGTCCGCCGGGTCCTGGTAGCGCTGCGAGAAGTGCGTCAGCACCAGGTGCCGCACCCCGCACTCGGCGGCGACGCGGCCCGCCTGCCCGGCGGTGAGGTGGCCGTACTCACGGGCGAGCGCGACGTCCCGGTCGAGGAAGGTCGACTCGATGACCAGCAGGTCGCACCCGTCCGCGAGCGCGAAGACGCCGTCGCACAGCCGGGTGTCCATGACGAACGCGAAGGACTGCCCGGGCCGCGGCGCGGTGACGTCGTCCGCCGTCACGCCGCGCAGCGTCCCCGCGCGCAGGAGCCGTCCGACGTCCGGGCCCTCGATGCCGTGCGCCGCGAGCCGCTCGGGCAGCACGCGGCGGCCGTCTGGCTCCGTCAGCCGGTAGCCGAACGTCTCGACGGGGTGGGACAGTTCGTGCGCGGTGAGGGTGAACTCCGCCGTGCGTTCCAGGACTCCGGGGCCGGTCACGGGGCGCGGCAGGATCTGCGCGGTGTCGTGGTAGGCGGTGGCGTACCGCAGCCGGTCGAAGAACTCCTGCCCGCCCGCCGGGTAGTGCGCGGTGACCGGGTGCGGGACCCGGTCCAGGCTGATGCGCTGGAACACGCCGGCGAGCCCCAGGGAGTGGTCGCCGTGGAAGTGCGTGACGCAGATCCGGGTGAGCGCGGTGGCGCCGACCCCGGCGAGCAGCAGCTGCCGCTGCGTTCCCTCGCCCGGGTCGAAGAGGATGGTCTCCGCGTCCCAGCGCAGCACGTAGCCGTTGTGGTTGCGGTGCCGGGTCGGCACCTGGCTGGCGGTGCCGAGGACCACCAGTTCGCGTGCGGTCACGGCCTACCCGGGGGGCCATTCCAGGCCGCGGCCGCCCAGCACGTGGGCGTGCGCGTGGAAGACGGTCTGCCCGGCGCCGGTGCCGGTGTTGAACACGACGCGGTAGCCGCTGCCGTCCACCTTCTGGTCGGCCGCGACGTGCCCCGCCTCGCGCAGCACGTCGGCGGCGAGCGCGGGGTCGGCGGCGACGAGGGCCGCGGCGTCCCGGTGGTGCGCCTTGGGGATGATCAGCACGTGGCAGGGCGCCTGCGGGTTGATGTCCTGGAACGCGACCGTGGTGGCCGTCTCCCTGACCACCGTCGCGGGCACCTCGCCCGCCACGATCTTGCAGAACAGGCAGTCCGCCTCGGGTTCTCCCGCCATTGCCCGGCACTCTCCTCGCGGCCCTCGTCAACGCGTACGCACGGATGCTACCGCCGGGGCGGTACGGAAACGGGCCGCCGTACCTGATTCAGGCCCTGCCCGCCGGCCGAACCGGCTGGTAACGTGCGGCGGGCTCGTATACGGACAGACCGGATGATCAAGGACGCTCGACCATGACCCAGGAACCGCAACGGGAACAGTGGGGCACCCGCGCCGGCTTTCTCATGGCCGCCATCGGCTCGGCCATCGGCCTCGGCAACATCTGGCGCTTCCCCGCGGTGACCTACGAGAACGGCGGCGGCGCGTTCATGGTGCCGTACCTGCTCGCCCTGCTCACCGCGGGCATTCCGCTGCTGATCCTCGAATACACGATCGGCCGCAGGTACCGCTCATCGCCCCCGGGCGCCCTGCGCCAGCTGTCCCGGCCCGCCGAGGCGATCGGCTGGTGGCAGGTGGCGATCTGTTTCGTCGTCGCCACCTACTACGCGGCGATCCTGGCCTGGGCGGTCCGTTACGTCGGCTTCTCGTTCGACCAGTCCTGGGGCGACGACCCCGAGGGCTTCCTGATGGGCGACTTCCTCAAGGTCTCCGACAGTCCGGGCGAGATCTCGACGTTCGTGCCTGGCGTGGTCTGGCCGCTGATCGCCGTGTGGCTGGTCGTGCTCGCCATCCTCATCCTGGGCGTGCGGCGCGGCATCGAACGCGCCAACACGGTCTTCATCCCGCTGCTCGTGGTGTTCTTCCTGATCCTGGTGGTCAGGGCCCTCACGCTGGACGGCGCGGACCTCGGCCTCGACGCGCTCTTCGCGCCCGACTGGGGCGCGCTCGGCGACGGCGGCGTGTGGGTCGCCGCCTACGGACAGATCTTCTTCTCGCTGTCCGTTGGCTTCGGCATCATGATCACCTACGCCTCGTACCTGCGCCGCAAGTCCGACCTCACCGGCTCCGCGCTCGTGGCCGGTTTCGCCAACAGCTCCTTCGAGATCCTGGCCGGCGTGGCCGTCTTCGCCACCCTCGGATTCATGGCCGCCGAGTCGGGGCTCGCCGTCAGCGAGGTGACCAGCAGCGGCGTCGGCCTCGCGTTCGTCGCGTTCCCGCAGATCATTTCCGAGATGCCGATGGGCGCGTTCTTCGGCGTGCTGTTCTTCGGCTCCCTGGTGCTCGCCGGACTCACTTCCCTCATCAGCATCGTGCAGGTGATCGTCGCCACCGTCGAGGACCGCATGGGGCTGCGGCGCGTGCCGGCCGTGCTGGCCGTCTGCGGCGCGGTGGCCGTGGTGTCCACCGTGCTGTTCTCCAGCGACAGCGGGCTGCACTTCCTGGACGTCTCCGACCACTTCATCAACCAGTACGGCATCGTCCTGGCCGGGCTCGCCCTGGTGATCACCGTCAGCTGGGGCCTGCGCAGACTGCCCGCCCTCCAGCGGCACGCCGACGCGACCTCCGCGGTGCCGCTGCGGATCTGGTGGCGGATCTGCCTGGGCGTCATCACCCCGCTGGTGCTCATCTGGATGATGGTGGACAGCCTCACCGACGAGTTCGACGAGAACTACGCGGGCTACGACACCTCGTTCCTGCTCTGGTCCGGCTGGGGGGTCGCCGCCGCCGCCCTCGTCGTCGGCGTCCTGCTCTCCCTGGTGCGGTGGCGGCGTAATCCGGCCAGTTCCGAGGACGCCGAGGACACCGAGGACACGCAGGACACCCAGGACTCGACCGCGCGAAGGAGCAGCTGATGTCGGCCTCGGCCATCGTCATGATGATCATTGCCATGGCCATCGTGTGGGGCGGCCTCGTCGCCGCGATCGTGTGGCTGCGCCGCCACCCCGACGAACCGACCCCGGAAGCCTGACCGTTCCGGGACCGGTCACCGGTCTGGCCGGATATCCTCCAACCAACCCCGGGCGACGGAACGTCCATGCCGACATCCGGACCGTGCCGCGACGGGGCACGACGGGGACGGGGCAACGGCATTCCGAGGGGGACGGCAGATGCAGGGCGGGCGTGTCATCCGCAGGCTGCGGTTCACCCTGAGCACCGATGAGGTCACCGAACGGGTCACCGCCGCCGCGGACGGCACCGGCCGCCTGCCCGAGCACCTGCTGCCCCTGGTCGCCGCCGCGGCGCCCGCCCCTCCCGCGGGCGACGGCGGCTGCCTGGCCCATGCCGGGCTGCCGGGCGGCGGCAGCCTCCTCCTGTGCCGCGGCGCCGCCGACGGCACGGCCGACGGCACCGTCGACGCGCTGTACCTGCCGCACGGGCCGGAGCGCGCCCTCGGCGACATCCTGCCCGTCGACCTGTGGCGCTCCCCGCTGTGGGACCGCCCGCACGAGCCGGACACCGATCCGGCGCGGGAGCCGGAGCCGGAGCCGGGCACCGAGCTGACCGCCGAGGAGCTGGCCGACTTCGCCAGGGCGCGGTCCGACCGCCTGATCCCGTTCCTCAGCGACGTGCGCGCCCTGTTCACCTCCCCCGCCGGCCGGCAGCTCGTGCTCGCCGAGGAGGAACAGGCCACCGTGGCCCGGTGGATCGGGCTCGCCACCTGGTTCCTCGACCGGTACGGCACCGCGGGGCAGGCCAGGGCGCTGACGTTCACCACCGGCAGCACCCGTCCGCTCGACGCCCCGCAGCAGATCATCGGCATCGGCCCCGACGCCACGTTCGACCGCAAGGACCCCGACGTCCTGCGGCACCGCTACCGCGTGCACGACGGACTCGGCGGCGAGGGCAGCCCGCCGCGCGCCGACCCGTGGGTGGCCCAGGCCGTCCGGGACTGGCTGCCGCGGCTGCCCGGCGCGTCAGGCCCCCCGCCGCCGCTGCCGCCCGCGGCGCCCGCCGCCGTTCAGGAACGGCTGCGCGAGTCGGCGAGAAACCTGCGCGGCGGCCCGCACCACCTGCACGGCGTGGGCCTCTTCCGGATGCTGCGCGGCCGGCTCGGCGAGAACGAGGAGCTGAACGAGGAGACCCTCGGGCTCATCTACGAGCTGGTCTGGGACAAGTCGGACCCCGACCTGGCCGGCGCCCTCGAACTGGCCAGGACCTGCCCGCTGCCGCTGCTCGTCAGCACGCGCATCCACCTGCGCCTGCTGAACTGGATCACCCGCGGCGGCACCGTCAACGACAAGCGCTGCGAGCTGGCCCGCGAACTGCTGCGCCACGAGGACGCCTACCCGTTCACCTCCAGCAGGCGCGAAACCGCCCGCCTGCTGGTGCGGGGACAGGAGGTGAACGCGGGCGGCCCCGGGGCCGCCGACGCCGCGCAGCACCTGCGCCGCGAGCTGAACCGCGGCGACTCCATGGTGCTGGCCGAGGTGCGGATCTGGGCCCGGCGCCAGCTGCGCCAGTACGAGGAGAGCACCGCGCTGCCCCCGCCCCCGCCGCCCCCGCCGCCACGGACGGCACCCCCGCCCCCGCCGCCCCGGCAGCCGCCGCCCGCGCAGCCGCCACCCCCGCAGCCGCCGCCTCCGGTGCGCCGGCCGCCCCACATTCCGCCAACTGACCGGACCTGACCGTCCCTTCGGAGAGGTATCCCGTGAGCGACATCCCCGGTGGCCCCATGGCCAGCCGTCCCCTCCACTTCATCTGGCTGCTCGACTGCTCGGGCTCCATGGGGATCAATGGCAAGATCACACAGCTCAACTACGCCATCCGCGAGGCCATCCCCGAGATGCGCAAGGCCGCCGACGACAACCCCGGCGCCGAACTCCTCGTCCGCGCCGTCACGTTCAGCTCCGGCGCCTCCTGGCACCTGGCCGCCCCCACCGCCATCCAGGACTTCACGTGGGAGGACGTCTACGCCCACAGCACCACCGACCTCGGCGCCGCGCTGCGCCTGACCTCCGAGGCGCTGAAGACGCCGCCGATGCCGGGCCGCGCGCTGCGCCCGGTGCTCGCGCTGGTCTCGGACGGGCTGCCCACCGACGACTGGCGCTCCGGGCTGCGCGACATCGACGCCACCCCGTGGGGCAAGCGCGCGGTGCGCGTCGCCATCGGCATCGGCGAGGACGCGGACCGCGAGATGCTCAAGGAGTTCCTGGCCAACCCGGAACAGGAGCCGCTGCGCGTGAAGAACCCCAAGCAGCTGGTCGCCGCGATCCGCTGGGCCTCCACCGTCGCCGTGGCCACCGCCTCCACCCCGGCCGTCGAGGGCGACAAGCAGCTGGCCACGCCGATGGACCGCACGCCCACCATCACGGCCGGCGCGAGCGACGACGACGTCTGGTGAGCGACGCCCACGCGGCCACCGGGCCGCACCTCGTCACCCACCGCCTGCTCCGCCGCGTGGGCGGAGAAGCGAACGAGGAGGCACAGTGAGCGACGCCCACGCGGCCACCGGGCCGCACCTCGCCGGGTCCGCGCATGCCGCCTTCCGGCTGCTCGGGCAGGACGTGACGGGGCGGGGCAAGGAGTACAGCCAGGACAGTCACCTGGCGTTTCTCGCCGCGGACGGGGGCGCCGCGGTCCTCGCCGTCGCGGACGGGCACGGGGCCGCCGCCCACTTCCGCAGCGACCTCGGCGCCCGCTGGGCCGCCGAGGAGTTCGCCGCCTGCGCCCGCCGCTTCGTGGCCGGTGCCCTGTGCGGGGAGAAGTCGCCCGGGTGGCCGGTGCGGCGGGAGATGGCGCGGGACCTGCCGCGGCGTCTCGTGCACGGCTGGCGGCTGCGCGTCGCCCGGCACGAGGCCAGCGCGCCCGCCCACGGCCGGGCGGGCCAGGCCCCCGCGTTCGACGCCTACGGCAGCACCCTGCTCGGCGTGGTTCTCACCCGCGAGCTGCTGGTGTGCTGGCAACTCGGGGACGGCGACATCACGCTGGTGTGGAACGAGGGGCCGCCCGAGGCCCCGCTGTACGCGGGGCAGGATCTCGGCGACGAGACGGAGTCGCTGTGCCAGCCGGAGGCGTGGCTGCGCGCCCGCATGCACTGGCGGCCGCTGACCGGCAAGGGGCCGCCGCCGGCCGTGCTGCTGTCGACCGACGGCCTGTCGAAGAGCTTCGAGGACCACGACGGGTTCCTCGGATTCGCGCGCGGCGTGCGCGACCGCGTCGAGTCGGAGGGACGCGCGCAGGTGCAGGACAAACTCGCCGACTGGCTCGGCCATGCGGCGGCGCATTCGGGGGACGACACCACCTTGGTGGGCGCCATTCCCGTCCCCCTGGAACGCACGCCGGAACGCACGACAGAACGCACGGCAGAACGACCTGAGTGACGACCTGAGTGACGAGGGGGAACACCGGATGAGCAGTACGCAGGGCACCGGCGGCATGCTGGACGCGGGGACCCGGCTGACGACGGAACGGGACGAGCAGGTCACCGTCAAGAGCCTGCTGGGCTTCGGTGGGCAGGGCGAGGTGTACGAGGTCGACACCCCGGGCGGGCCCGCGGCCCTGAAGTGGTACTTCCCGCAGCTCGCGGACGTCCACCGGTGGCGCATTCTGGAGGCGCTGGTGGACAGGGCCTGGGGCGACGACCGCTTCCTGTGGCCGCGCACGATCGTCGCCGACCCCTCGCGCGAGAGCTTCGGCTACGTGATGGACCTGCGCCCCAAGCGGTTCCACGATCTGCCGGCGCTGCTGCGCCGCGACAAGGCGGTGGCCGCGGCGACGCCGCGTTCGCTGATCACCACGGCCCTCAACACGGTCGAGGCGTACAAGACCCTGCACGAACAGGGCATCGCCTACCGCGACATCAGCTGGGGGAACGTCTTCTTCGACCCCGACAACGGCGATGTCCTGGTGTGCGACAACGACAACGCGGTCGTCGAGGGCGAGTCCGCCGGCATCGAGGGCACCATGAACTTCATGGCGCCCGAGCTGGTCCGCCGCGACCAGGGCGTCAAGCCGGGCATCCAGACGGACCTGCACTCGCTTGCGGTGCTGCTGTTCTATCTGCTGATGAACCATCACCCCTTCGACGGCGCCCTCGAACTGCGGATTCACTGCCTGGACGAGAAGGCGCAGCGGAAGCTGTACGGCACCGAGCCGGTGTTCGTCTACGACCCGGTGCGCACCGCCAACCGGCCAGTGCCGGGCGAGCAGGACACCGTCATCGCGACCTGGGGCGTTCTTCCGCAGGTGCTGCGCGACCTGTTCATCAAGACGTTCACCGAGGGCCTGACGAGGCCAGGGGAACGGGCGCGCGAGTCGGAGTGGCGCGACGCGCTGAGCGCCGTGCGCGACGCGATCGTGCCGTGCGCGACCTGCGGCAAGGAGAACATGACCCAACCGGACGGCGCCGCGCCCGAATGCTGGAAGTGCCGCCGCCCGGTGGATCTGCCGATGCGCCTTGAGCTGACCGCGGGCAAGGGCAAACGGCGTCCCCAGCGCCACATCCGGCTGAACCGCGGCGCCGAACTGTACCCGCACCACCTGCAGGAGGACCCCGAGCGGCACGACTTCGGCACGCCCATCGGCGAGGTCACCCCGCACCCGACGACGCCGGGCCGGTTCGGGCTGACGAACCGCTCCGCCCGGCCGTGGCGGGTGCGGCGCGCGGACGGCAGCCAGCTGGAGGTGCCGCCGGGCCGCACCGCGGCGCTGCGCCCGGGTCTGCTCCTCGAACTGGGCGACGGCGCCGAGGCGGTCGTGCGGGAACGGTGAACCCGCCGGGCGCCCGCTACCGGCGGACCAGTCGGCTCGCCTGGCTGACGGTCCTGCCCACGGTCCTGCCCACCCTCTCGCGGGCGTAGTACAGCGCGAGCCGCGGGAACGGCAGCGCGGGCAGGCGGGTCTCCGCGGGTTCGCTGGTGGCGTGCGTGGCGTGCGTGGCGTCCGGGCGGGCCAGGGGCACGGCCGTGATCGTGTACGCGGCGCGGCCGACGGGCAGTTGGACAGGACCGGCGCGGTGCAGGCTGCGGGGCACGCGCCGCTCCTCGCGCCGCCCGCCGCCCTCCCACGTCACCAGGACCAGCACGGCGGGCTCCGGCCAGGTGAACGAGAGCTCCGCGCTGCCCGGCCCCCGCCTCCTCGCCGACAGGTCCCGCACCGCGCCCAGGGTCTCCAGCAGCACCGAGGGCCCGGCCACGGCCCGCGGACCCAGCACGCTGACGGCGGTCAGCCGCAGCGCGGCGCGCGGCGGCGGCAGCACGGTGACGGTGCGTTCCCTGCCCTCGCCCTGGAGCGCGGACAGGCCAGGCAGCGCAGCGGACACGTCGTCGCCGGGCTCGGGCACACGCTCCCGCCACCGCACGAGGCGGGACTCGCCCCGCTCCGGGGCCTGCCAGTTCAAGGTGACCCGGCCGTCGGCCGCGGCGGCGAGCGCGATGTCGCCCGGCACCGGCGCGGGCCACTCCTCGGCGACTCCGGTGACCCGTTCCCCGGCCGACCACACCGTCTCGCCGTCCTCGCCCGGGTAGGCGCACCGCAGCAGGTAGCTGTGGGGGCCGGGCGGCAGCGGCCGGTCGGTCAGCCCATCGGGGCCGCAGGGCACCGGCGTTCCGGCGTCCGCGCCCGGCCCCGCGGTCCGCACCACGCGCACCTCGGCCGCCGCCGGATGCGCCCGCCACCGCAGCCGCAGCCCGTCGGGCACCACCTCGGCCCGCGCGCCCGTGACGTCCGGCGTCACGCGCAGCGGCGCGGTGGCGCGGGCCGTGCCCGCGATGCGGCCGTCCTGCCAGGGCACGACGGCGTAGCGCAGCGTCCGCCCGGTCGGCGGGTCGGCGTCCCACGCCTCGTGCCCCGCGCCGCCCGCGGCGGAGGCGGCGACCTCGACGGCCGTGCCGGGTCCTTCCGTCTCGGCCCAGCGCAGCACCTGGAAGCGGACGGAACGGCCGGGCGCCGGCCACGTCAGCCGGGCCGTGCCTGACTCGACGCCGACGGCCACGCGGGACATCGCGCCGCTGTCGCCGCCCGTCACCGCGGCGGCGAGCAGCGCGGCGCGCGCCCCCTCGTCGTCCACGGCGAGCCGCACGGCGCGCAGGCAGGCGGTGGCGGCGGCGCGGTACAGGCCCGCCTCCCCGTGCCGGCCGGCGTCCGTCAACTCCCGTGCCACGTCGGCGAGCCGGGCCTCGATATCGGCGCGCAGCCGGACAAGTCCTGGGTCGGCCGCGTCCGGCGGAAGCTCCTGCGCGAGCTGCCGCGCCCGGTGCAGGCGATGCGCGCGCCAGGCATCGTCCAGGTCCTCCGCCGCCTTCCGCATCCGGCCCGCGGCGGGGAATCCGGCCGCGACGGCGGCGGCGAGGACGGCGGCCTCGGCGGGGTCGACGCCCAGCGCGACGGCCGCCTCCTCGGTGGGCCCGCCATCGGTCAGCAGGCAGGCCAGCTGGTACAGCACGAGGCGCCGCAGCGCCATGGGGTCGTCGTCCGCCGCCTCGGCCAGCCGTTCGAGGACGTGCCGGGCGGCGCCCGCGCGCGGGTCGCCCGACGTCTCCCACCGCTCCGCGGCGCGGCGGCACTCGGCGGCGTCGGCGCGGCGCAGGTCGTGGCCGCGTTCCGGGGGCAGCCACAGCCCGTCGAGGACGCGGAGGCCGGGCCCGGCCGTGTCGTCGCCCGCCAGCCCCTTCGGCCGGTAGGCGGAGCCGCCGCCGGGCGGCAGCAGGGCGTCGGCGGCGTGCCGGAAACCGCCGTCGGCGAGGTGGCGGCTCAGCTCCTCGTACCGGGGCACGGCAGGGAACAGCGGCAGCCAGGGCGGCGGCGGCCCGTCCGCGTCGGCCCGGCGGCCGGGGCGCCAGGCCCCGGCGGTTGCGGTGTCCACGGCGGCGGTCACCTCGGCGAGGTGTAGAAGTAGACCCAGAGCCGCGCGGTGTTGGCGGGCTCGTTGACCTGGAGGAAGTCCTCCGCGGTGATCTCCTCGGCGAACATGTCGGGGCGGGCCTCGTGCAGCTGGTCGTTGACGAGGCGGGCGTAGCCGGTGCCGTTCAGCGTGCCGCCGAAGGTCAGCACGAACGCGGCCTCCTGGCCGGCCCACTCCTCGGTCGCCGCCGCGATCTGCTCCCGCAGCCACCCCGTGTCCCGGCCCTCGACGTCGAACATGACGGGCTCCTGCTCCACCCCGCGCGGGATGTCGGGCTCCTCGGGCGGCTCGGTGGGCTCCTCCGTCGGCTCGGCGGGCCCGGTGGGCGTCGGCTCGGGTGCCGCGAGCGGGTCCTCCTGGCCGCTCATCGACACCAGCGCCAGTACCAGCAGCAAGTCGGCGAACAGCCAGCCCGCGAGCGCCATGAGGCCGATGCGGCGCCGCGGCCGCCGGGGGCGCCCGGGGCGGACGGCGGTCACCGGCCCGCGCCCTGCTGGCTCGGTACACCACCGAACCCGGGCGGCCGGCCGGTCAGTTCACGGACTCCGGTGTCGACGCGGGCCGCGGCGTCCTGCCAGTGCGCGGCCGCCACGTCCCACCGTTCCGCGGCCTCGCGCATGCCGAGCACCGCGTCGTCGGTGCGGGCGGCGCTGTGCGTGACGGCCTCCGCGGCCTCGTGGGACGCCTGCGCCGCGGCCTGGGTGGTGGCGGTCAGCTCCCGCTGCACGGTGGTGAGTTCGGTCAGGGCGGCCTCGATCTGCTGCCCCATCCTGGTGATGCGCTCGCCGACGTCGCGGACCTCGGCGGCGTTGGCCGAGCTGACACGGGTGGTCTCGGCCTGCCCGGACTGCACGGCCGCTTCGAGGCGGACGGTGGCGGCGCCGAGCGGCGTGGCCGCGTCGACGATGCGCTGTGCGGCGGCGCGCAGTTCCGTGGTGGCGTCGTGCGCGGCCGTGGTGGCCGTGGCGAGCGCCTGCTGCCCGTCGGTGGCGCGGCGCACCAGGGTGCCGAGCCGTCCAGCGGCCTTGGACAGCTCGCCGGTGAACTGCCGTGGCGTGGACAGGCGTTGCCCGGACAGGGCCAGCTGGGTGCGGGTGAGCACCGAGGTGAGGCGGCCCATGAGCCGTTCCCGCTCGGTCTGCTGCGCGTCCCACTCCCGCTCGGTGCGGCTCCTGACGCGGGCGTGCCAGATCGCGAGCAGCACGAGCAGGGAGATCAGCAGCACGGCCATCAGCGCGACATTGTCGAACTCGCCGAGCGTGGAGACCCGCCCGTCGAAGCCGGACTGCCACAGCTGGAGGAACGGCCGGGTCGCCTGCTCCGGGTCGTCACTGGCCAGCTCGTCGTAGGCGCGCCCCGCCTCCCGCAGGCCGTACCAGGTGATCAGCAGCGGCACGAACACGAGGATGCCGAGCGCGGCTTCCAGCAGGTCGTCGCGGACGCGGCGCCGCCGCACGGCCGCCACCGCGTCGCGCAGCAGCTGCCCGGCGGGCCGCCCCTTCAGGCCCTGCCGGAACGCGGGGCTCAGCAGGTGGCGCAGGGTGCCGAGGGCGCCACGGCGGGCCGGGGCCGGCGCGGCCGGGGCCATGCTCTCCTGGCGGGCGAACGCCTGGAGCAGGTCGATCTCGGCCCACTCGGCCAGATCGCGGTCGTGCTCCAGGTCGTCCGCGAGCCCGCGCAGCTCGGCGCGTCTGAGCGCGAGCAGCTCCTCGTCGGAGAGGAGCCTCAGCTCCCTGGCCAGCTCCGTCGTGTCCGTCAGCGGCGCGTGCGGCACTATCGCGTTCCCCCCTGGGCCGAAGTACGCAGGACCCTACCCCACCACGGCTGGGACCGGTCCCCAATCACAGGACGCCGGACCGCTGTTGACCGGTTGCGGTCCGGGCCCGTCCGGTTGCTCAGGCCCAGCGGCCGGTGCGGCCCATCAGGAGGGCGGCGGCGGCCGTGCCCGCCGTCGAGGTGCGCAGCACGGTCGGCCCCAGGCGGTAGGCGCGGGCCCCGGCGGCGGCGAACGCGTCCAGCTCCTCGGGCGTGACACCGCCTTCTGGGCCGACGATCAGCACGATGTCGCCCTGCTCCGGCAGCGGCGCCGTCGCGAGCGGCTGGTCGGCCGACTCGTGCAGAACGGCCACGAACGTGGCCCCGGCGACCGGCCCTTCGGCCACCTGACGCGTCGTCATCGGCCCGGGAACCCGCGGGAACCACACGCGGCGCGCCTGCTTGCCCGCCTCGCGCGCGGTGGCGCGCCACTTCTCCAGCGACCTGGCCCCTCGTTCGCCGTGCCACTGGGTGACGCACCGGGCCGCCGACCAGGGGACGATGGCGTCCACGCCCGTCTCGGTCATGGCGGCCACCGCCAGCTCGCCGCGGTCGCCCTTGGCCAGGGCCTGCACCACGGTGAGCCGCGGGCGCGGCGGCTCCTCCTGGCTGACCTCGGTCACGTCGATCGTGAGCCGGTCCCGGCCGTCCACCGCGGCCACCGTTCCGGAGGCGCCGGTGCCCTCGCCGTCGGTGAGGACCACGGCCTCGCCGACCCGGAGGCGGCGCACCGACACGGCGTGCCTGCCCTCGGGGCCCGCCAGGGTCAGCGGCCCCGGGCCCCTGCCGGTGAGGCCGTCGTGCACGAAGACGGGCGCCGTCGCCATGCCGTTCGACTCCTGCCGTCCGTTGCTCCGATTCCTGCCGCCCTGGCCGCTAACGGCCGTTGAACGCGTCCTTCAGGCGCGAGAACAGGCCCTGCTGCCCCGGCTGGAACTGCCCGAGGGGACGCTCCTCACCGCGCAGCTTCGCCAGCCTGCGCAGCAGCTCCTCCTGCTCCGGGTCCAGCTTGCCGGGGGTCTGCACCTCGACGTGCACGATGAGGTCGCCCCGGCCGTTGCTGCGCAGGTGGGACACGCCGCGGCCGTGCAGCGGGATGGACTGCCCCGACTGCGTGCCGGGCCTGATGTCCACCTCCTCCATGCCGTCGAGCGTCTCCAGCGGCACCTTGGTGCCGAGCGCGGCGGCCGTCATGGGGACGGTGACCGTGCAGTGCAGGTCGTCGCCGCGGCGCTGGAAGGTCGGGTGCGGCTTCTCGCGGATCTCCACGTAGAGGTCACCGGCGGGACCGCCGCCGGGGCCGACCTCGCCCTCGCCCGCGAGCTGGATGCGGGTGCCGTTGTCCACGCCGGCCGGAATCTTCACGGTCAGCGTGCGGCGGCTGCGGACCCGGCCGTCGCCCGCGCACTCCGGGCACGGGGTCGGCACGACGGTGCCGAAGCCCTGGCACTGCGGGCAGGGCCGCGAGGTCATGACCTGCCCCAGGAACGACCGCGTGACCTGCGAGACCTCGCCGCGCCCGCGGCACATGTCGCAGGTCTGCGCGGAGGTGCCGGGGGCCGCGCCCTCGCCGCTGCACGAGGTGCAGACGGTGGCGGTGTCGACCTGGATCTCCTTGGTGGTGCCGAACGCCGCCTCGTTGAGATCGATCTCCAGACGGATCATGGCGTCCTGGCCGCGCCGGGTGCGCGACTTCGGGCCGCGCTGGGACGCGGTGCCGAAGAAGGCGTCCATGATGTCCGAGAAATTGCCGAAGCCGGCGCCGAAACCGGCCCCCGCCCCGGCCGAGGCGCCGCCCATCGGGTCGCCGCCAAGGTCGTACATCTGTTTCTTCTGCGGATCGGAGAGCACCTCGTACGCGGTGTTGATCTCCTTGAACCGCTCCTGGGTCTTCGGGTCCGGGTTCACGTCCGGGTGCAGCTCACGAGCCAGCCTGCGAAAGGCCTTCTTGATCTCGTCCTGCGAGGCATCGCGCTGCACGCCAAGGATCGCGTAGTAGTCCGCCGCCACCTAGTTCTCCGCGAGGATCTGTCCGACGTAACGTGCCACTGCGCGCACTGCTCCCATCGTTCCGGGGTAGTCCATGCGGGTCGGTCCGACCACGCCGAGCTTGGCGACCGCCTCGTCTCCTGAACCGTAACCGACCGAGACCACCGAGGTGGACGTCAGGCCCTCGTGAGCGTTCTCATGGCCGATGCGCACGGTCACGCCCGAGTCCTTCGCCTCCCCCAGCAGCTTCAGGAGCACCACCTGCTCCTCCAGCGCCTCAAGCACCGGCCGGATGGTGAGCGGGAAGTCCTGCCCGAAGCGGGTCAGATTGGCGGTGCCACCGATCATCAGCCGCTCCTCGGTCTCCTCCACCAGAGTCTCCAGCAAAGAGGACAGCACCGTCGAGACCGTGCCGCGCTCTTCCTGGTCGAAGGAATCCGGCAGATCCGCGACCAGGCGCGGCACCTCGGAGAAGCGCTCGCCGACGATCCTGCTGTTCAGCCGGGCGCGCAGATCGGCGAGCGAGGTCTCGCCGAAGGGTGCGGGGCAGTCGACGACGCGCTGCTCGACCCGTCCGGTGTCCGTGATCAGCACCAGCATCAGGCGGGCCGGAGCGAGCGAGAGCAGCTCGACGTGGCGCACCGTCGAGCGGCTGAGCGAGGGGTACTGCACGACGGCGACCTGCCGGGTCAGCTGCGCGAGCAGCCGGACCGTGCGGCCGACGACGTCGTCCAGGTCCACCGCGTTGGCCAAGAAGTTCTGAATGGCGCGGCGCTCGGCCGTCGAGAGCGGCTTGACGTCGGCGAGCTTGTCGACGAACAGCCGGTACCCCTTGTCCGTCGGCACCCGCCCCGCGCTGGTGTGGGGCTGGGCGATGTACCCCTCCTCCTCCAGCGCGGCCATGTCGTTGCGCACGGTCGCCGGGGAGACGTGCAGGTTGTGCCGCTCGGTCAGCGCCTTGGAACCGACCGGCTCCTCGGTGCCCACGTAGTCCTGGACGATGGCACGCAACACTTCCAGCCTGCGCTCACTGAGCATGTCGCACACCTCCCGTCCGGCTGTCCGTCGCTGGTCGGCCGCCCTGGCACTCATCTGCGAGGAGTGCCAAGCCCTGTCCCAGTGTACGGCCGGGTAGCACGGCCAGGGAACGAGCAGCGGGCAGAAGGTGCCCACCACCCCGGCCGTTCATGCCCGTACGCGCGGCCAGACAGGGCCTAACGTCGTGGCATGGAATACACGTGGGAACGGCTCGCACCCGGTGTGATCAGGTGCCGGCTGGCCGGCTGGGACGAAACGGTCGGGGCCGTCGCCGGGGCGGACGGCGTTCTGCTGGTGGACGCCGGGCCCTCGGCCGCCGCGGGTGCCGCCCTGGCCGGGGAGGCGGCCGGGCTGCTGGGGGCGCCCGTCACCCGCGTGGTGATCACTCACCCGCACTTCGACCACGTGCTCGGGCTCGCGGGCCTGCCCGGGGTCGCCGCGCACGGCGCGGCCGGGCTGCCCGCCCACCTGGACCGCGGCGGGCGGGCGGAAGTCGCGGCCGCCGCCGTGCGGTACGGCATCGCGCGCGAGGCCGCGGAGGCGGACGCCTCGGCGCTGCGGCGCCCGTGGCACGAGGTGCGCGGCGAGACGGCCGTCGGCCTCGGCGGCGGCAGAACGGCGGTGCTCGCCGACCTGGGGCCCGCGCACTCGGGGCACGACGTGGTGGTGGTCGTTCCGGGCCCGGTGCCCGTGGTGTTCTGCGGCGACCTGGTCGAGGAGTCGGGCGAGCCGCAGGCCGGGCCCGACGCGACGCCGGAACGCTGGCCCGCGGCCCTGGACCGGCTGCTCGCCCTCGGCGGCCGGAACGCGCGCTACGTGCCGGGCCACGGGGCCGTGGTGGACGCGGAGTTCGTGCGGGCGCAGCGGGGCGTGCTGGCCCGCAGGTTCGGTGTGCCCGCATGAGGCGGCGTGGTCGAATGGGCCCATGCGCAGCAGACAGTACGGACCCGATCTGACGCCGCCGTGGAAGCGGCGCAAGCCCGTTCCCGAGCTGGCGGCCGACCCCGGGCTCGTCGTCGAGGAGGTCACCACCGGCTTCTGCGGTGCGGTGATCCGCTGCGACAAGACGGCCGTGACGCTGGAGGACCGGTTCGGCACCCACCGGGACTTTCCGCTCGCTCCGGCCGCGTTCCTCTTCGAGGGTGACCCGGTGACCCTGGTCAGGCCGCGTCCGCGGGCCGCCGCGGAAGGGCCGGCCCGCACCGCCTCCGGCTCACTCGCCGTACCGGGCGCCCGCGCCCGGGTGGCGCGCGCCGGGCGCATCTATGTGGAGGGGCGCCACGATGCGGAGCTGGTCGAGAAGGTGTGGGGCGACGACCTGCGGATCGAGGGCGTCGTCGTGGAGTACCTCGCGGGCATCGACGACCTGCCCGAGGTCGTCCGGGCCTTCGGCCCCACCCCCGGGGCCAGGCTCGGGGTCCTGGTGGACCATCTGGTGCCGGGCTCCAAGGAGTCCAGGATCGCCGCCGGGATCGACGACCCGCACGTACTGGTCGTCGGGCACCCCTTCATCGACATCTGGGCGGCGGTCAAGCCCGCCGCCGTGGGCATCCCGGCCTGGCCGGACGTGCCGCGCGGGCAGGACTGGAAGACCGGCGTGTGCCGCGCGCTCGGCTGGCCCGAGCACACCGGCGCGGCCTGGCAGCGCATCCTCGGCCGCGTGCACAGCTTCCGCGACCTCGACCCCGCACTGCTCGGCCCGGTCGAGCACCTGATCGACCACGTGACCGTCGGCGGACCGGGCGGACCCGGCGGACCGGCGTAGGCGGCGGACCGGCGTAGGCGGGCCCGCGGGGCAGGGGACAATGGGGGCATGCCCTCCGCACCCCTGGACGGCGAGCCCGTGCCCGCGGACGGCGCGCTGCCCGCCACCGCGCGCGCCGGCGCCGCCGGCCGGCCACTCGCCTTCTACCTGCACGTGCCGTACTGCGCGACCCGTTGCGGGTACTGCGACTTCAACACCTACACGGCGGGCGAGCTGCGCGGTTCCGGCGGGGCGCTGGCCTCCCGGGAGAACTACGCGGAGGTCCTGGAGCAGGAGGTCCGGCTCGCGCGCAAGGTGCTGGGCGACGACCCGCGCCGGGTCAGCACGGTGTTCGTCGGCGGCGGCACCCCGACCCTGCTGCCGCCCGCCGACCTCGCGCGCATGCTGGACGCGGTGCGCGCCGAGTTCGGCCTCGCCGCCGACGCCGAGGTCACCACCGAGGCCAACCCGGACTCGGTCGGCCCCGAATCGCTCGCCGCGCTGCGCGCTGCGGGCTTCACCCGGGTCTCGTTCGGCATGCAGAGCGCACGCCGGCACGTGCTCGCCGTTCTGGAACGCACCCACACGCCGGGGCGCCCGGAGGCGTGCGTCGCCGAGGCGCGCGCCGCCGGCTTCGAGCACGTCAGCCTCGACCTGATCTACGGCACCCCGGGCGAGACCGACGCGGACTGGCGGGCCTCGCTGGCGGCGGCCATCGGCGCGGGCCCCGACCACGTCTCGGCGTACTCGCTGATCGTCGAGGACGGCACGCGCCTGGCGGGCCGCGTCCGCCGCGGCGAGGTGGCCGCACCCGACGACGACGTGCACGCCGACCGCTACCTGATCGCCGAGGAGGCGCTCGCCGCGGCCGGGTTCGCCTGGTACGAGGTCTCCAACTGGGCCACCTCCCCCGCCGCCCGCTGCCGGCACAACGAGCTGTACTGGACCGGCGCGGACTGGTGGGGCGCGGGACCCGGCGCGCACAGCCACGTCGGCGGCGTCCGCTGGTGGAACGTGAAACACCCCGGCGCGTACGCCCAGGCGCTCGCCGAGGGCCGCTCCCCCGGCGCGGGCCGCGAGGTGCTGACGGCGGAGGACCGCCGGGTGGAGCACATCCTGCTCCGGCTGCGCCTCGACGCCGGCTGCGAGCTGTCCCTGCTGCGCCCCGACGGCCTCGCGGCGGCCCGCCGCGCCCTGGCCGACGGCCTGCTGCGCCCCGACGCGTTCACCGCGGGGCGCGCGGCGCTGACGCTGCGCGGCCGGCTCCTCGCGGACGCCCTGACCCGGGACCTCGTGGACTGACGGCCCTCCGACGCCGGCCGCCCCGCGGCCCGGCGTTGCCGACGGCGGCCACCACGACCAGCCCGCGTTCCCGGCCCGCGTTCCCGGCCCGACCACCGGCGCCCAAGAGCTCTCTCCCGGCCTTCCGCGTTTCCCGGCCTCGCCGGCCGGCGAAAGGCCGCCGCCGTTCCGACCCGGTCGCCGTCGGCGTCGGCGTCGGCGGGCTCGCCGCTCAGGCGTTCTCGTACATCGAGCCGATCAGCCCGTCGAACTCGCGCTCCACCACGGGCCGCTTCAGCTTCAGGCTCGGCGTGAGGTCGCCGTGTTCCACGTCCAGCTCGCGCGGCAGCAGCTGGAACTTCTTCACCGTCTGCCAGCGCTGGAGCGTCCCGTTCAGCTCCTGCACGTACCCGTCGATCAGCTGCCGCGTGCGCTCGTGCGCCACCACCTCGGCGTAGCCGCCGCTGATGCCCGCCTCCTCGGCCCAGCCGAGGATCGCCGCCTCGTCCAGCGCGATCAGCGCGGAACAGTACTTACGGCCCGCGCCGATCACGATCATCGTCGAGGCGTAGGGGCACACCGCCTTGAAGCGGCCCTCGATCTCCGTGGGCGCCACGTACTTGCCGCCCGAGGTCTTGAACAGGTCCTTCTTCCGGTCCGTGATGCGCAGATAACCGTCGTCCGACAGCTCGCCGATGTCGCCGGTGTGGAACCAGCCGTCGGTCCCGAGGACCGCCTCGGTCTGCTCCGCAAGCCCGTGGTAGCCCTGCATGATGCCGGGGCCGCGCAGCAGGATCTCGCCGTCGTCGGCGATCTTGACCTCGTTGCCCGGCAGGGACTTGCCGACGGTCCCGGTGCGGTAGGCGGCGCGCGGGTTGCAGAAGCTGGCCGCCGCGGACTCCGTCAGGCCGTAGCCCTCCAGGATCGGGATGCCCGCGCCGCAGAAGAAGTAGCCGATCTCCGGGGTGAGCGCCGCGGAGCCGGACACGCATACCTGCATGCGCCCGCCGAAGGCGGCGCGCAGCTTGGCGTACACCAGCCGGTCGGCGACGCGGTGGCGCGCCGCGAGCCCGGCGGGGACGGTGGCCTTGCCGGTGCGCCGGAAGTTCTCCTGGGAGACCTGGGCGTACTCGCGGGCGATGCCGGCCGCCCAGTTGAAGATCTTGAAGCGCAGCGCGCCGCCCGCCTTGGCCTTGGCCGCGACGCCGTTGTAGACGCGCTCGTAAATGCGCGGCACCCCGCACATCAGGCTCGGCCGCACGACCGGCAGGTTCTCGATGATCTTGTCGATGCGCCCGTCGACGGCCATCACATGCCCGATCTGGACGTGCGCGGCGAGCAGCACCTTCCCGAAGACGTGCGCGAGCGGCAGCCACAGGTACTGCAGGCCGTCCGGCCGTTCCAGGTCGATGGCCTCTATCGCCAGGCCCATGTACGACCAGGTGTCCTGGCTGAGCCGCACACCCTTGGGGCGGCCGGTGGTGCCCGAGGTGTAGATGAGCGTGGCCAGCTGGTCGGGACGCAGCGCCGCGACGGTGTCGGTGACGCAGTCCGGGTTCTTCTCCAGGTGGGCGGCCCCGCGTTCCGCCAGGTCGGCGAGCGAGAGGACCCAGCCCTCCGGGTCGCCCTCGGCGGGCACCGCGTCCGCCGCCTCGATCACCACCACGTGCGCGAGGCCGGGCAGCTCGGCCCGCCGTTCGCGGGCCTTGGCCAACTGCGCCGCGTCCTCGGCGATCAGGACGCGGCTGCC
This sequence comes from Streptomyces johnsoniae, assembly GCF_031845565.1. Classification (NCBI taxonomy): domain Bacteria; kingdom Bacillati; phylum Actinomycetota; class Actinomycetes; order Kitasatosporales; family Streptomycetaceae; genus Streptomyces; species Streptomyces johnsoniae. Next base: position 328,851 of record NZ_JAVREV010000007.1, read on the forward strand.
GGAGTCGGCGAGGATGTACGCGGTCTCCTCGGCGTTGGTCTGCGGGTACACCGTGGTGGTGGCCGCGCCCGCGCAGATGATGCCGAGGTCGGCGAGTATCCAGTCCACGCGCGTCGTGGAGGCGATCGCCACCCGCTCCTCCGGCCGCACACCGAGGTCCATCAGACCCGCCGCTATGGCGTAGACGCGCTGCGCGGACTGCGCCCACGTGTAGCTGCGCCAGTCGTCGGGCCCCTCCCCCGCGGAGGGCACCGGGTAGCGGAACGCCTCACGGTCCGGGGTGGCGGCGACCCGGTCGAGGAACAGGTTGGCCACGGACGGCGGGCGTTCCGCGATCGAGCGGGTCGGGGTCTGCTTCTCGCTCACGACTTCCTCCGGGTGCCGCACTGCAACGGGGGTCACGGGTCACCGGGGTAACTCGTCAGTAACCGCCGGGTGGCGATCAGACTAAAGGGCCCGGCCCTCGCACGTAAGGGGCCTATTTCTTGTTCTTCGCCTCGCCGCCGTCGGAGTCGGAGGAAAGCGCCGCGATGAACGCCTCCTGGGGCACCTCGACCCGCCCCACCATCTTCATGCGCTTCTTTCCCTCCTTCTGCTTCTCCAGCAGCTTCCGCTTGCGGGAGATGTCGCCCCCGTAGCACTTGGACAGCACGTCCTTGCGGATCGCCCGCACCGTCTCCCTGGCGATCACCCGCGAGCCGATCGCGGCCTGGATCGGCACCTCGAACTGCTGCCGCGGAATCAGCTCCCTCAGCTTCCCGGCCATCTTCACGCCGTACGCGTACGCCTTGTCCTTGTGGACGATCGCCGAGAACGCGTCGACCTTGTCGCCGTGCAGCAGAATGTCGACCTTCACCAGCGCCGCGGCCTGTTCGCCGGTCGGCTCGTAGTCGAGCGAGGCGTAGCCGCGGGTCTTGGACTTCAGCGCGTCGAAGAAGTCGAAGACGATCTCCGCGAGCGGCAGCGTGTAGCGCAGCTCGACCCGCTCCTCCGAGAGGTAGTCCATCCCCTGCATGGCCCCGCGCCTGGCCTGGCACAGCTCCATGATCGCGCCGATGAACTCGGTGGGGGCGATGAGCGTGGCCCTGACCACCGGCTCGCGGACCTCCGCGATCTTCCCCACGGGGAACTCGCTCGGGTTCGTCACCGTGTGCTCCGAGCCGTCCTCCATGGTCACCTGGTAGACCACATTGGGCGCGGTGGCGATCAGATCGAGACCGAACTCGCGCTCCAGACGTTCACGGATGACCTCCAGGTGCAGCAGCCCCAGGAAGCCGACGCGGAAGCCGAAGCCCAGTGCCACCGAGGTCTCCGGCTCGTAGACCAGCGCCGCGTCGTTCAGCTGGAGCTTCTCCAGCGCGTCGCGCAGCGCCGGGTAGTCCGAGCCGTCGATGGGATACAGGCCGGAGAACACCATGGGCCGCGGGTCCTTGTAGCCGCCCAGCGGCTCGGTCGCGCCGTTCCGCTGCCAGGTGACCGTGTCGCCCACCTTCGACTGCCGCACGTCCTTCACGCCCGTGATGAGGTAGCCGACCTCGCCGACGGCGATGCCGTCGGAGGGCGTCATCTCCGGGGAGTTGACGCCGATCTCCAGCAGCTCGTGGGTGGCGCCCGTGGACATCATCTGAATGCGCTCGCGCCGGCCGAGCCGCCCGTCGACGACCTTCACGTAGGTGACGACGCCGCGGTACGCGTCGTACACGGAGTCGAAGATCATGGCGCGGGCGGGCGCGTCCGCGTCGCCGACCGGCGCCGGAACCTGGCGGATCACCTCGTCGAGCAGCTCGGGAACGCCGTCCCCGGTCTTGGCGGAGACGCGCAGCACGTCGTCCGGATCGCAGCCGATGAGGTGCGCCAGCTCCGCGGCGAACTTGTCGGGCTGGGCGGCGGGCAGGTCGATCTTGTTGAGCACGGGGATGATCGTCAGGTCGTTCTCCATCGCCAGGTAGAGATTGGCGAGGGTCTGCGCCTCGATGCCCTGGGCCGCGTCGACGAGGAGGATGCAGCCCTCGCACGCGGCGAGGGACCGGGAGACCTCGTAGGTGAAGTCGACGTGCCCCGGCGTATCGATCATGTTGAGCACGTGCGGGGTCCCGTCGGACGCCCACGGCATCCGGACCGCCTGGGACTTGATCGTGATGCCCCGCTCGCGCTCGATGTCCATGCGGTCGAGATACTGGGCACGCATCTGGCGCTGCTCGACCACGCCGGTCAGCTGAAGCATCCGGTCGGCGAGCGTCGACTTGCCGTGGTCGATGTGCGCGATGATGCAGAAGTTGCGGATGAGAGCCGGCTCGGTGCGGCTCGGCTCCGGCGCGTTCGAAGAGATCGCGGGCACGCGTGGTCCTGTCGGGTCATGGCGGTGGGTCGCTTGGTCGCCCCCATGGTCCCATGCGGACGGCCCCGCTCCCCGATTGGGAGCAGGGCGCAGGCCGCTGGTACGCTGGCCCACTGTGTCCCGTTCGGACACCCATCATCTCAACCGCACTGAGAAGGCTCATTCGTGGCGAACATCAAGTCCCAGATCAAGCGGATCAAGACCAACGAGAAGGCCAGGCAGCGCAACCAGGCCATCAAGTCCGAGGTCAAGACCGCCGTCCGGCGCGCCCGCGAGGCCGCTGCCGCCGGTGACTACGAGCAGGCCGAGGCCGCCCGCTCGGCCGCGGCCCGCAAGCTCGACAAGGCCGTGAGCAAGGGCGTGCTGCACCGCAACAACGCGGCGAACAAGAAGTCCGCGCTGGCCGCCCAGGTCAACGCGCTCAAGGGCTGACCACTCCCGTACCAGGACCGGCTCCCGCGGCCCCTCTCTCCGCACCGGCCGGTACGCCACGGGCACCGCGCTGATCCCAACGTTCGCCACGACGGGTGCGGTGCCTGACCATACGTCCAGGGCCCCTGGCCGCCTCCCCGGCGGCCGGGGGTTCTGCCTTTTCCGGTGCGTGCGCTGGCTTTTCTGTGCGCCCGGCGACCCGAAAGCGACTGGGGGCGGCCGGTCGGAGGCGGTAGGTTAACGGCATGTCGATACCGGGGGGGTCGTCGAACCCCTACCAGCAGCCGCCCTACGGGGCGGCCCCCGCGGCCTACGGATACTCGCAGGGCCCGGCCGGGTTCGGGCCGATGGTGCCGCCGCAGCCGGGCCCGCCGCCGCGCGGCGGCGGGATGCCCGGCTGGCTCTACGGCGTCGGCGGGGTACTGGTGACCTCGGCGGCCTGGGGCGGTGTCATGTTCGCGACCGGTGCGATCGGCTCCGACGACACGGCCGACCTGGCCGGATACCGGTTCGAGGCGGACCTGTGCGGCACGGCGGACATGGCCGCGTTCGAGGCCGACTACCAGCCGTACGAGGACGACGAGCCGACCTCGCAGGCCGCGCAGACCGAGGCCCTCGACATCAGCAGCTGCGAGTTCACCCTGGAGCCGACCGGGGCCGACTCGGACAGCTACTACAGCGCCTACATGATGTACGAGCTGAGCTGGCACAAGGGAACGGACCCGGCCCCCGAGTTCGCGGCGAGGGCCGAGGCGTTCGAGCAGTACAACGAGGGCGACGGCTACTACGACTACCGGACGGAGCCGCTGGCGGACCTGGGCGAAGAAGCGTTCATCATCTTCGGCGAGGACGCCCTCAGCGGCGACCTGACCTGGGCCAGCGTCACCGTGCGGGACGGCTGGTTCGAGTACTCACTGACCTGGAACGCCTACCTCGGCGACGATCCCGACGGCCTCGCCGAGGAGGACCGGGTGCGGGACATGCTGCGCGACGCCACCGAGGAGACGCTGGCGGCCCTGCGCGACGGGACCGGCGAGGGCGACGGTCCAGACGGTGGTGTCGATGGCGGTGTCGACGGCGGCCGGGACGGCAACGACGACGGCGGCACCGAGGGGCCGGACGACGGCGGAAGCCGGGGCGGCCCGGGAGAGCCGGAAGCGGTCTGAGCACGGGAGGCCGGCTGCCGCCGTCGGCAACGACCGCGCGCCCTCACGTCAACGGGAGCGCGCCGCCCCCGCGATGGCGACCACGGCCTTCTCCAGCGCGTACGCCGGGTCGTCGCCGCCGCCCTTGACGGCCGCGTCCGCGTCCGCCACGGCGCGCAGCGCGAGCGCCACCCCGTTCGCCGACCAGCCGCGCATCTGCTGCCTGACCCGGTCGATCTTCCACGGCGGCATACCCAGCTCCCTCGCCAGGTCGCCCTGCCGCATCCCGCCGGGCGCCGAGGCCAGCTTGCCGATGGCACGCACGCCCTGCGCCAGCGCACTCGTGACGAGCACCGGCGCGACCCCCGTGGCGAGCGCCCAGCGCAGCGCCTCCAGCGCGTCCGCGGTGCGGCCCTCGACGGCCCGGTCGGCGACGGTGAAGCTGGACGCCTCCGCACGACCCGTGTAGTAACGGGCCACCACCGCCTCGTCGATGGCCTCCGGCACGTCGGCGGCCAGCTGCGTGCAGGCCGAGGCCAGCTCGCGCAGGTCGCTGCCGATCGCGTCGACCAGCGCCTGGCAGGCGGCGGGGGTGGCACTGCGCCCCGCCGCGCGGAACTCGGCCCGCACGAACGCCAGCCGCTCCGCCGGCTTGGTCATCTTCGGGCAGGCGTACTCGCTCGCCCCCGCCTTGCGCGCCGCATCGAGCAGCCCCTTGCCCTTCGCGCCGCCCGCGTGCAGCAGCACCAGCGTGATCTCCTCCGCTGGCGCGGCCAGATACGCCTTGATCTCCTTGACGATGTCGGCGGGCAGATCCTGCGCGGCCCGCACGACCACCACCTTGCGCTCGGCGAACAGCGAAGGGCTGGTCAGCTCGGCCAGCGTGCCGGGCTGGAGCGCGCCGGGCGCCAGATCGCGCACGTCGGTGTCCGGGTCCGCGGCCCGCGCGGCGGCGATCACCTGCTGCACGGCGCGGTCGAGCAGCAGCTCCTCCTGCCCCACGGCCAGGGCGAACGCCCCGGGGGCTCCGCCATCGGACACGGTGGTTGTGGCAGCCATGCGCCCCAGCATCCCACGCGCCTGTGACAGCCTGGCCCCATGCAACACGTGCTGGTGCTGCCCGACCGCGAGGCCGCGGACGACGTGGCGGCGGAAGTGGCCGACCGCCTCGGCCTGCCCGAGGAGCCGCGGCCGGTCCGGGACGCCCTGGCGGGCGAGGACGACGCCGAGGACGCCCAGTGGCTCGTGGTCCTCAACGCCCCACCGGCCGGCTGGTCCCCAGCCACCCTCGCCGCCCTGGCGGCCCTGGCCGAGGAGTACGACGGCTGGCTCGAACGCGAGTGAGGCGTTCCGCGGGGCGACCGGGCGTGGCGCGTTCCTACTGCCAGGTAAAAATCATGGACGCCCCTTCTTGCGTTCCGCGCCTCCTCGCGGCTCAATGAACATCGCGCGGTAAACAGCAAGTTCGAGCAGAGTTCGACATGCCGGCGGAGACCGGTACGGGACCGTGCACGCCCGTACGCGATCCGGCCGCCGCGGGCACCCCGCATCCGCACGCGCACGGGCGCACCCCCGCGCGCCGCAGTCCCCCCAGCACCGCCCCGGGGCACGGTGGAGCTCCGCCACGCCCCGGTACATCCGTGCGCCCGTGCGCCGTGCACCCGTGCACGGCGGCGAGCGGAAGTGAAACGACTCCCCCACACCGAAAGGCAGTTTCCATGCGACGCAGCAAGCTCGGAATCGGTCTCGTGACGACCACCGCGGCCCTGGCCACGGGCGCGCTCGCCCTGGCCCCCACCGCCATCGCGGTGGAGCCGACGACCGCGACGGTATCGGCCGACTGTGGTTCGTACGGCTCCGGCGAGGCCACGCTCGTGGCCACGCAGGACGGCACATCGGCGACCATCACCGTGACCTCCTCGGCCGTCACGGCGCCCATCGCCGTCCCGGCGGGCACGGTCGACTCCACGCTCACGCTGACGCTGAACGGCAGCGGGACGACGACGTTCACCGGGAACGACAACCCGGCGATGGCGGCCGGTGACGATGTGACGACCGGCCCGCTGAGCGGGACGGTCGCCGCGGGCGACGTGCTCGAAGTGGAATCCCTGGAGTTCACGGCCCTGGGGCTCATCACGGTGAACTGCACCGCGACCTCGCCGCAGTCGCCGGGACCGTTCGAGTTCTGACGGCGGACGGACGTCAGGGGTGCGGCGGCCGGATGGCCGCCGCACCGGCGCTCAGGGCGCTCAGGGCACTCAGGCGCGGCTCCGCGTCCAGCTCGATCCCGAAGTGGGTGCGGTAGGCGTCCAGAACGGCCGCCTCGTCCGGCAGCTCCGTGACCTCGCGCCGACCCGCGGTCGTCATCTTCAGCGTGCGTCCGCTGAGCGTGACCCGGCCCTGTTCTGTGAACCGGGAGCACACCAGGGAGCGGGTGAAATGCGAGAGCGGCGAGGTCCTGTGGTACCAGCAGGTGGCCTCGAAATCGGCGAGCACGCGCGGCCGTTGTTCGACGACCAACTGCGGCTTGCCGTCCCGCAGCAGCTCCAGGTCGCCGTCCGCCGTCTCCGCCAGCCGGAACGTTCCCGCCGGATCGGCCTGTTCGTCCCGGCTGTCGTAGCGCAGCGGGTGGTGCGCGTGGTCGCCGAAGCCGACGTCCGCGAGCCACGGCTCGGTCAGCCCCGCGCCGGTGACGAGGAGCACGAGGTGGTCGTAGGGCAGCCCGGGGCCCCCGTCCGCGACGACCCGGCCGCTGAGCGGCGTCACGTCGAAGCCGAGGCCGCGCAGGAGCGTGGCGAACGCGCCGTTGAGCTGATAGCAGATGCCGCCGCGCCGCCGGTCCACCACCTGCTCGTGGACGGCCGCGTCGGTGAGGGGCATCTCCTCGCCGAGGTGAATCGACAGGTTCTCGAAGGGCACCGTGTGCAGGTGCCGCACCTGGAGCTGCCGCAGGGCCTCCGCGTCGGCGACCGCGGGGCGCCCGGCCCCGATGCGGCGGAGATAGGCGGCGATGCGTCCGTCGTTCATCAGCCAATCGTGACACGGGCGTGGGACTAGGTCCTGCGGCCTATGGCCTGGTCAGCTGCCTGGTACTAGCGTGACGTGCATGGCGAGCGAGAAGGCCGCGGCGCGCGAGGGCGCGCAACGCAAACAGGACGTGCTGGCGCGGCTGGCGGAGGACATCGACCTGTGGGTGTCCACCTCGGGCCCGGACGGCGACACGTGCCTGGTGCCGCTGTCGTTCGTGTGGCACGAGGGCGTTCTCGTGGTCACCACGCGGGAGACCAACCCGACGACGGTCAACGCCCGCAGGACCGGCCGCGCGACGCTCGCCCTCGGCCACACCAGGGACGTGGTGATCATCGACGCGGACGCCGAGGTCGTGGCGAACGACCGGATCGGCGACGAGGAGGGCGACCGCTTCGCGGAAAAGCTCTCCTGGGACGTCAGAGGCCGTCCCGCCTGGACGTTCATCCGCTTCCACCCGCGCACGGTGCGCGCCTGGCGCGAGGTCAACGAGATCCCGGGCCGCCACCTGATGAGAGACGGCACCTGGCTCGTGTGAACGCTTCGGCCGCGCTGGAGCGAGTGGCGGCGGCACCGACGGTTCGGCTCGGACTTCTCATGGCTCAGAGGTGCTTGTTTCGATGGACCTGACCACGGCTTACAGCGACGCCCGGCACCGGCAGCCCGACCCGGTGAAGCGGGCAGGCGGCCGGCGGCCGACGAACGAGCAGTGGGTGATGGTCGCGGCGGTGTGGCTGCTGGCGGCGTGGTCGCCGGAGGAGACGACCGGGTGGGCAGCCACCCTGGTGCCCGGAAGGACCAAGTCGCGCGAGGATCAGCAGTGGCCGAAGCCGCCGCCGTTGCCGGAGATCGCGGAGGCCGGTGACCTCCCGGCGGTCAGCGGTGCAACAGTGCTGACCAGTCGCGTGTCTGTCGGCCCCGGCCGACCGTACGGGTCGGCCCGTTCCGACGCGGAGGTGGCGGACGAACTCGCGACTTCGATCACGGAAGTGACGGGAGTGCGCGGTGGGCGTGGGGAAGCGCTGGTCCGTCTTCTCGCCGACCGTATCGCGGGCCCGTATTCCGACGTGCTCCGGTTGACCACCGCCGCCGGGGCTTCGAACGGGCCGGGCCCGCGTGAGCCGCTGCACCTGCTGCACCGCGACACCTGGGGCAGCACGCTGCGTGTCCTTCTTGAGGCGGCGCCGAAGGTCCAGCAGCCGCCGGCCTTCGCCGCCGAGGGCGCGGACGGGCCGCTGCGCACCCGGATCGCCTGCCTCATGACGTTGCTGAGCGAACTGCTTTGGGTGGACAACAACACCCCGGTCACCTTCCGCTTCCGGCTCGACCAGCTCGGTCAAGGCGACGGCAACCGAATGACCGAGGCAGTCCGCTGGTGGGCCGAGAGCGGCGAGAACGGCGAGAACGTGAACGAGCGCGGCGAGGGGGAGTTTCAGACCGTCTCGGCGGCCGAGTTCCCGGCCCGGCTCCGCAACGGGATCCTTTTCAACAGGCTATGGGACGAGGACGACGCCGAGGACGGCGAGGAACTGCCGGACGGCCACCTCGTGGCCTTCCTCATGGATGACCTGAGCGACCTCCTTCTGACGCGCATGGGAGAGGGCGCGCGGATCGCATGCGCGGGCTACCCGTCCGACGGGGCGCACGAGCGAATCACCGTGCTGCTGGCCGCCGGTCAGGAGGCAGCGGTCCTCGAAGTCGACCTCACCTGATGCCCCGCGCGTTGCGGGGAGTGACCTATGTGGCCAGCTCATCCGGGCGTACGACAGCCCGTATGAACGCCCGCCACGCGCCAGCGGAGACGACGAGGCCCGAGCCGGGCATCTTGCTGTCCCGCACCGGAACGCTCCGGGGAAGCCCTCCGGCCACCTCCAGGCATTCGCCTCCGGTTGTATTGGAGTAGCTGGACCGCCGCCAGTGAACGGCGCTCAGGCCGGGGGATCGCATGGTCCGTAGTCCTCCATCGCTTGCTCGATCAGCGCCGCCGTGTCCTTGGGGGACAGTGCGTACGCCCGCAGGGCATCGTAGATTCGCTGACGCCTGCTGACATCCCTAGGGTCCTCGAACAGGCGGCTCGTCTCAAGGCCTTCTTCGTAGGCGACCTCGACGCCGTTGGGAAGTTTGAGCAGTGTCAGTGGTCCACCGAGCAATGCGTGGGCACCGTGGCTGTACGGCAAGACCTGGATCTTGGTGGTGGCGGTGTCCGTCAGCGGCAGCAGGGCGGCCAACTGGTCATGCATCACCTGTGGTCCGCCGATGGGCCGCCGGACCACCGCTTCGTCCAGGATGGCCCATATGTAGGGCGCACCATCCGGTGTCAGTCGCTCCTGGCGGCTCATGCGCGCCGCCACCAGCTCCTCGGCCTTTTCGGCGGAGGTGTCGGGGTCGCAGCGCAGCAGCGCCCTCGCGTACGCCTCGGTCTGCAGCAGCCCGGGAACGACGTGGGCAGCGTAGTGGGCGATGGACTCGGCGGCGGACTCGGCACTCATGTATCTGCGGTACTGATCGGGGTGCACTTCCCGTCTGACCAGTCCGTAGAGGCGGGTGAAGTGGCCGTCCGTGCCGAAGATCCGGTCGAACTCCTCGGACAGGCCGGGCGGAACGATCGACTCGGCGGTCTCGATCCGCGCCAACTGGCTCTTGCTGCACGGCACCTGCCCCGCGAGCTGCGCGAGCGACGTGTCCGCCTTCATCCGGTGACGGCGCAGATCCGCGCCGTAGAGGTGCCGCACCGACCGGTCGGGGGTCAACTCCCCCGGCTTGAAAAGCATCTGTCCCCCATTCCCCGGATCTCCCGTGGACCCGTGTTCGCCACCTTACCCACCGTGACTGACACGCGTGGCGGAACGACTGCCGGAGCTTGCGGCCCGTCGGCCTTCCGGCGTGTGCCGAGCGGGGGAACCGTGCCCGCGGTGGCACAGGAGGGCGGGGTGGGTGCGGCGGGATCGGAAGTGACACTTCCGCTCAGGCCGCTGACTCGACCCGGGGCGCCGGTTCGGCGGTGGGGAGGTCGCGGAGGCGGGGAATCGGGGAGGGGAGTATCCACAGCAGGCCGAGTACGGCGCCGGCGGTGCCGATCCACAGGCTCGGGCGTAGTCCGATGGCGGTGCCGAGTGCGCCGCCCGCGAGGGCGCCGAGCGGGCGGAAGCCGTGGTTGAGCATGCGGTAGGCGCCGGTGACACGGGCGCGCAACTCGTGCGGGATCAGGGCCATCTGGAGGGAGCCGAGGGTGATGTCGGCGAGCATCACGCCGAAGCAGGACAGGAATTCGGCCGTGCCGAGCATCGCGATCACCAGGGGCTGCGGGCCGTCGGCGAGCGGTATGAGCATCAGCGGCACGGTGAACCCGGCGGCGCCGAGGACCGCGGTGGGTCCGACCCCCAGGCGCCGCACCACGCGGCCGGTGAGGGCGGCGCCCAGCAGGCCGCCGACGGCGCCGAGGCCGAGCACGAGGCCCAGAACGCCGGGGCTGAGGCCGAGTTCGGTGGTGGCGTAGAGCACGAACAGGGTGTGGAAGATGAAGTTGAAGAACTGGAGGGTGCCGGATGCGGCGAACATCGCCCGCATGTACGGGTTGTTCAGCACCCAGCGCAGGCCCTCGGTGAAGTAGCCCTTGGCGGGCGCGGCGGGCGGCGGCTCCACCGGGTGGACGCGGGCGAGGAAACCGGCGGACGCCAGGTAGGCCAGGCCGGTGGCGATCAGCGCGATCGGGGCGGTCAGGATCTGAACGAGGATGCCGCCGGCGCTCGGCCCGCCGACGTTGGCCATGGCGCGGCTCCCGTTCAGCAGCGACTGGCCCTGTACGAAACGTTCGGCGGGGACGAGCGAGACGAAGAGCGTCACGTTGCAGACGTCGAACAGCACCGTCAGCGCCCCGATGCCCGCGGCGACGCAGTACATCTGCGCGAGGGTCAGCACGCCCAGGAGGTGGGCGAGCGGCACGGAGGCGATCAGCGCGGCGCGGCCGAGGTCGGTGGCGATCATGACGTGGCGACGCCTGGTCCTGCGGTCGGCCCAGGCCCCGGCGGGCAGGGAGAGCAGCAGGGCGGGCAGCAGCTCGACGGTCTTGAGCAGCCCCATCTGCGCTGCGTCGGCGTCCAGGATGAGGACGGCGGCGAGCGGCAGCGCGATGAGGGATATCTGATCGCCGGCCAGCGAGATGGACTGGCCCGTCCAGTAGCGGCGGAACGGCCGCCCCCGCAGCAGCTCGGGCACGTGCCGGCCGAACCGGCTCACCTGGAGTCCCCGCCGTCTTCGCCCTCCTGACGGGCGTAGGCGATGCGCAGGAACTCGACCGGCAGTGCCCCCTCGGGCCGCCGCGCGGGATCGGCCCGGTCGGCGTACCTGTCGAGGAGCGCCGTGATGTCCGCCCGCAACTCCTTCAGCTCGGCGGGCAGCAGGAAGAGCACCTCGTCGCTGAACTCCTCGGCCTCCTGCCATTCGCGCGGCAGCGTGCCGCGCGTCTCGATGGCCCGGAGGACACGCTCGAACCAGTGCTCGGCAACCGCGGTGGTCAGGGCGGCGCTCGCCTCGGCGACGGCGGGATCGTCGGAGTGCTCGGGCCACGAGGTGTAACGGGCCGTGGCGCGCCAGGGCTTCTGCCGCCCGGTGCCGCTCGCGTCCTCCTCCACCAGTCCGTACTTGGCCAGCATCCGCAGGTGGTAGGAGCAGCTGGCCACGGACTGGCCGGTGAGCTGGGCGGCCTCGGTCGCGGTCAGCGGCCCCCGCAGGCGGAGCAGCCCCACCAACTGCATCCGGGTCGGATGGTTGTAGGCGCGCAACGCCTTCGGGTCGGTGAGACGGATGTGTGACTGCGCGAACGGCCCGGCACTCGGCTCCGGGGCGGCGGGCTCGTTGTCGTTCTCCATGCCCGCGACGATAGCTATAACAAGAAAGCTTTAGCAAGATACCTTTAGCAACTTTCCTTTAGTGGGTTTTCTTTACATGGGGGCTTCGCGGGCGATACCGCGCGGCCCCTCGGCCGTCGAGGCGACGGCCAGCGGGCCGTGCGCGTCCGTCCGCAGCACCGCCGCCCCGGCTCGGGACAGGGCCGCGAGGGTGCGCGGCGCGGGGTGGCCATACCGGTTGTCCGCGCCGCAGCTGACCAGGGCGATCCGCGGTCGCAGCCGGTCGAGCAGCGGCTGGTGCTGCGCCGCCGACCCGTGGTGCGCCACCTTCAGCACATCCACCCGCGGCAGACCGGGGCGCTCGGCCAGTAGCCGCTCCTGCGCCGGTGGCTCCAGATCACCCGGCAGGAACACCGTCAGCTCCCCGGCCCGCACCAGCAGCGTGACGCTCGCGTCGTTGGCCCCGAGCCCGGCGGCGCCCGCGCCCGCGGGCGGCCACAACACCTCCCAGCTCAGCCCCTCCCCGAGGCGGCGCCGCTCCCCCGGCACCGCGGTGAGCACCGGCACCCCCGCGTCGGCGGCCGCCCGCGCCACGAACTCCGCCTGCTCCGGCGGGTCCCGCACGGCCGTGGTCTGGACGGCGCCGACCGAACGCCCCCGCAGCACGCCGGACAGTCCCCCGACGTGATCGGCGTGGTAGTGGCTCAGGATCACCAGCGGCACCTCCCGCACCCCGAGATCCCGCAGGCACCGGTCCACGGCCGCCGGCTCGGGACCCGCGTCGACCACCAGCGCCCGGCCGGGTCCCGCCGCCAGCACCAGCGCGTCGCCCTGGCCCACGTCACACGCCACGACCCGCCAGCCCGGCGGCGGCCAGCCGGTCAGCACCCGTACCAGCGGCGGCGGGCGCAGCACGGCGAGCAGGAGCAGCAGCACGCAGACCGCCGCCGTGACCGGACGGCCGGGCAGCCGCCGCGCCAGCGCCACCGCGGCGACGGTGGCGCCCGCGAGCAGCACCGCCCCCCACCAGCCGCCCGGCCAGTCCAGCTCGGCCCCTGGCAGCGCCGCGCCAGTGCGGGCCACGGCCGCGATCCAGCGCACCGGCCAGCTCGCGATCAGGGTCAGCGCTTCGGCCGCGCCCGGCGCCGGCAGCGCCAGGGCCATCGCCGCCCAGCCGAGCACGATGACGGGGGCGACGGCGAGTCCGGCCAGCAGGTTGCACGGGATGGCGACCAGGCTGGTGGTCTCCGCGAACACGGTGACCACCGGGGCGCACACCAGCTGGGCCGCCCCCGCGGCGGCCAGCGCCTCGGCCGGCCGCCGCGGCACCCCGCGGCGGCGCAGCGCCAGGCTCCAGACCGGGGCGACGGTCAGCAGCGCACCCGTCGCCAGCACCGACAGCAGGAAGCCGAACGACCGCGCCAGGGACGGGTCGTACAGGATCAGCAGAAGGGCGGCGGCGGCCAGCGCGGGCAGCAGCGAACGGCGCCGCCCGGTGGCCAGGGCGAGCAGCAGGATGCCGGCGCAGACGGCGGCGCGCAGGACGCTGGGATCGGGGCGGCACACCAGGACGAAACCCACCACGAGCACCCCGCCGACCAGCGCCGTACTCCGCAGCGGTATGCCGAGCCGGGCCGCGAGCCCGCCCCGCTCGGCCCGCGACGCGGTGCCGGGGCTGCCGATGAGCAGGCCGAGCACGATGGCCACCTGACTGCCGCTGACCGCGACAAGGTGCGTCAGCCCGGTGGCCTGGACGGCCTCCTCCAGGTCGGCCGGCACGCCGGAGTCGTCGCCGATGACGAGCGCGGGCAACAGCACCCGGGCATCGCCCGGCAGATCCGCCGCGGCCTCACGCAGCCCGGCCCGCAGCCGCCCGGCGAACCGCTGGACCGCACTCGGCCCGCCCGTCACCGCGGGCGGCCCCGCCTCCCGCACCCGCAGGACGGATGCCAGCTCCCAGGCGCGTCCCGGCATCGGCGGCGCGGCGCGCGCGGTGGTCCGCAGGCGCGTCGAGGGCAGCAACGACAGCCAGGGCGCCGCCCGTTCGCCCTGGGCGACGACCAGGACCCGGCCGCGCAGGCTCCGCACCCCGCCGTCGGCCGTGTGCAGCCGCACGACCTGAGCCGGCAGCAGCACCGGACGGGGTGCGTCTCCCGCGGCGCCTGCCCGCCGCGCGGCCAGGACCGGATCGCCGGTGACCTCGACCTCCACGTCGACCCGCTGCCCGGCCAGGCCGGGGAGCGGCCCAGCCCTGGCCGCCGCCGCGTGCAGCCCCGCGACCGCGCCGCCCGCGGCGGCACACAGCAGCGCCATCGCCACGGCCGCCGCGAGCCGGCGGCCCGGCCGGTGCAGCCGCCACAGCAGCACCGCTCCCGCGGCGAGCAGGCAGCCCACGACGCCGAGGGCGACCGGCCGTCCCGGGGCGTCGAGGGCCAGGGCCGCGGCCGCCCAGGCCGCGGCGGCGGCCGGAACGAGACGCAGATCCGCCGGTGCCGCCCGCCGCTCCCCCGCGCGCCCCGGCCGCCCGGCCCGTGCGGCCGGGATCGCGGCGTCAGAGCGTGACACGGTCCCTCAGATCCGCGAGGCGCCGCTCACCGATCCCGGCGACCTCGCCCAACTGCTCGACGGAGGTGAAGCCCCCGTGCTCGGTGCGGAACGCGACCAGGCGCCCCGCCAGGACCGGGCCGATACCCGGCAGCTCCTGCAACTGCTCGACCGTCGCCGTGTTGAGCCGGAGGGGAGCCGCGGGGCCGCCGCCGGGCGGCGGCGCGCCCCCGGCGGGCGCGGCCGGCGCGGCCGGCTGCTCGCCGCCGACGAGGACCTGCTCGCCGTCGACCAGCACCCGGGCCCGGTTGAGCCCGTCGGCGGCATCGCCCGGCGCCCCGCCCGCGGCCTCGATCGCGTCGGCGACGCGGGAGCCCGCGGGCAGCGTGTACACGCCGGGCTCGCGGACCTCGCCCGCCACGTCGACCACGACGGACCCAGCGGCGGGCGCCCCGGACGGCGCCGCGGCGGCGTCGGCCGCGGGGCCTGCCGCCTCCGCCGCGGACTCCGCCGGGGAAGCCGCGGCACCGGAACCAGATCCGGGACCGGCACCGGAACCGGCGGACGGCGGGGCGCCGGGCGGCGCCGCCGCCTGCTCCACCGCCGTCACCGCGCGCGGGCGCCCCGTCCAGTAGTGGTGCACGGCGAACCCCGCGGCGACAACGAGCACCAGGCACAACGCGGCGACGGTCCTCGGCTCGACCCCGCAGCGCAACCGCGCCCACCCCGGCAGCCGCTCGCCCACGGCGAGCCGGACCCGTGCGCGCCATGGCAGCGGGGCCGCGGGCGGCGCCGCGTCAACGGCAGCCGGCCCGTCGGGCTCCACCCGCCCGGCCGACGACGGTGACGGCGGCGACGGCGACGGCGACGGTGGCGGTGGCGGTGGCGGCGGTGGCGGCGGTGGCGGTGGCGGCGACGGCGCTTCGGGCTGGAGCCCCGGACCCCGACCGGGACCGGGGCCGGGACCGGGACCGGGACCGGGACCGGCCGCGAACAGCGCTGCCGCGCGGCTGCGCGCCGCCTCGTCCCGGGCCGCACGGCCGCGCATCGCCCTGCGGCCCGGGCCGCTCCCGCCCCGGCCGCCCGGCGCACGACCGGCCCCCGAGCCGCGTACTCGCGTCATCTCCATGACTACAGAGAGTAATCACCACAGGTGGCACGCCGCCAGACCCGCCCCCAAATCTGTGGATAACCACTTGCATGTGGAAAACTCCGTCACCCGCCCGAGTGACCACCCCCCGCCGCGCCTCAACGCGGGGCGCCTCAACGCGGGGCGCCTCAGCGCGGGGCGACGACCGCGCCGAGCAGGCCCGGGCCCGTGTGCGCGCCGAGCACCGCGCCGACCTCGCTCACGTGCAGCTCGGCCAGCCCGGGCAGCCGACCACGCAGCCGCTCCGCCAGCTGCGTCGCCCGTTCCTCCGCCGCCAGGTGGTGCACGGCCACGTCCACCGGCCCCGCCCCCGCCTCCGCGTGCTCGACGGCCAGCTCCTCCAGCCGGGCGATCGCCCGCGACGCCGTCCTGACCCGTTCCAGCGGCTCGATGCGCCCGTCGGCCAGTTGCAGCAGCGGCTTCACCGCGAGCGCCGAGCCGAACAGCGCCTGCGCCGTGCCGATCCGGCCGCCGCGCCGCAGGTGTTCCAGGGTGTCGACGTAGAAGTAGGCGCGGGTGGCCTCGGCCCGTTTGACGGCCGCCGCGACCGCCTCGTCCGCCGTGCCGCCCGCCGCTGCCGCCTCCGCCGCGGCGAGCACGCTGAACCCGAGCGCCATCGCGATCATGCCGCTGTCCACGACGCGCACCGGGACCGGCGCCTCCCGCGCCGCGAGCACCGCCGCGTCGTGCGTGCCGGAGATCTCCGAGGACAGGTGCAGCGAGACCACACCGTTCGCGCCCGCCTCGGCCGCCGCCCGGTAGGCCGCGGCGAACGTCTCGGGGCCCGGCCTCGACGTCGTCACCGGCTGCCGCTGCTGCAACGCCCGCGTGAGCCGCCGCGCGGCCTCCCCCGTGCCGTCCTCGTGCGCGGTGCCGCCGAGCACCACCGTCAGCGGAACGACGGTGATCCCGTGGCGCGCGACGGCCGCCCGCGGCAGATAGGCCGTGGAATCGGTGACGATGGCGAGGGAGCGGGACATAGACCGGAGACTAGCGGAGCGCGGCGGAACGGCCCCGGTCGCCCGGGTCCCGCTCCCGGCGGCTACGCCTCCTCCTCCGCCTTCCGGAAGCGCCGGGAGAGCCGCGAAGGCCGGGAGGAATCCCCGGCACCGGGGGCCCCCGGAGCTTCGGGAACCTCCTCGCCCTTCGGGCCCTTCGGCACGTCCGAGGAAGCCCCCAAGAGATCCGAGGCACCCGAAGCACCCGAAGCACCGGACGCATCCGGCGCGTCCCGCAGCTCCCGCGCGGCGTCCTGCGGCTTGCGCAGCCCGGAGGGCCCCGCCGCGGCTCCCGGCCCCGGCACCGCCGCCCCGGTGCCCTGCACGCCCTGCACGCCCTGCGATCCGTCGCCGCCCTCCACCGGGTCCCAGTGGCGCAGCGCGCTCGCCTCCATGCCGATCTGCTGGTGGAGGGCGTCGAGGGCCTCCGCGTCGTGCCGCCCGGCCCGTTCCTGCGCGGCGAAGCGCAGCGCGTCCGCGGACCGCTTGATGTCCTCGGCGCGCTTGCGCAGCTCCGGCATCCTGGCGGCGATCCGTGCCCGGTCCGGCTCCCCGGACATCAACGCGCTCAACTCGCCGTCCAGCTGCCGGTAGTGGCCGTCGAGCCGGCCGAGCAGCGCCAGCGCCTCGCCCAGCGCCGGGTCGTCCTCGGTGCCGAGCCGCAGGGTGTTCCGCGTGCCCTCGATGCAGGCCCGCAGCTCCTTGCGCGTGCGCGCCAGCTCACCCACCATGCCGGGCTGCGCCGCGCGCGCGGCGAGCGTGGCGTCGCTGACCGTGCGGCGCACTTCCCGCCCGGCGCGCTGGATGCCGCGTTTGGCGGCGCGCACCCCTCGTACCACCGCGACCACGCACATCACGACGGACAGGAGCAACAGCGCCAGCAGGGCGAAAGCTATCTCCATAAGTCCCCAGAGTAAGACGCCTTCGGGCCCTTCGAACCGGAACGAGCCGATACCCGCCCCCGAACGTTCCCTCCTCCGTGCCCGGCCCGCCCGTCACACCAGGTCAGCGAGCCAGAAAACGGAGAAGGGAACGGAGAAGGGAACGGACACGGACCAACTCACACCGGAACGATCACGCCGGAACGATGTTGACCAGCTTCGGCGCGCGGACGATCACCTTCCGGACCGCGCCGCCGCCCAGCGCGTCGACGATCGCGGGTGCGCCCAGCGCCAGCGCCTCCAGGTCGGCCTCGGACACCGTCGGCGCCACCTCCAGCCTGGCCCGCACCTTGCCCCTGATCTGCACCACGCACGTGACCGTCTCGTCTACCACGAACGCCGGGTCGGCCACGGGGAAGTCCGCGGCCGTCACGCTGTCCTCGTGCCCCAGCCGGCGCCACAGCTCCTCGGCGACATGCGGCGCCAGCGGGGCGATCAGCAGCACCAGCGTCTCGGCCGCCTCCCGCGGCACCCGGCCGCCGGCCTTGGTGACGTGGTTGTTCAGCTCGGTGATCTTGGCGATGGCCGTGTTGAACCGCAGCTGCTCCAGGTCCTGCCGCACCCCGTCGATCGCCTTGTGCATGGCCCGCAGCGTCGCCTCGTCCGGCGCCTCGTCGGCCACCGCCGGCTCGCCGGTGGCCTCGTCCAGCACGTTGCGCCACAGGCGTTGCAGCAGCCGGTACTGGCCGACGACCGCCCGGGTCTCCCACGGCCTCGACACGTCCAGCGGGCCCATCGCCATCTCGTACAGCCGCAGCGTGTCCGCCCCGTACGCGGCGAAGATCTCGTCCGGCGAGACCACGTTCTTCAGCGACTTGCCGATCTTGCCCAGCTCGCGCGTCACCGGCTCGCCCGCGTGGACCCAGCCGCCGTCGTGCTCCTCGACCTCGGCCGCGGGCACCGGGAAGCCGCGGGCGTCCCGGTAGACGTACGCCTGGATCATGCCCTGGTTGTACAGCTTGTGGTAGGGCTCGGGGGACGACACGTGCCCCAGGTCGAACAGCACCTTCTGCCAGAACCGCGCGTACAGCAGGTGCAGCACCGCGTGCTCGGAGCCGCCGACGTACAGGTCGACGCCGCCGGTGGGCATGCCCTCGCGCGGGCCCATCCAGTAGCGCTCGATCTCCGGGTCGACCAGCTTCTCGGCGTTGAACGGGTCCAGGTAGCGCAGCTGGTACCAGCAGGAACCCGCCCAGTTGGGCATGGTGTTGGTCTCCCTGCGGTACTTCTTCGGCCCGTCGCCCAGGTCCAGGGTGACGTTCACCCACTCCTCGTTGCGCGACAGCGGCGTCTCCGGCCGGGTGTCCGCGTCGTCCGGGTCGAACGTGCGCGGCGCGTAGTCGTCGACCTCTGGCAGCTCCAGCGGCAGCATCGACTCGGGCAGCGCGTGGGCCACGCCGTCCTCGTCGTAGACGACGGGGAACGGCTCGCCCCAGTACCGCTGGCGGCTGAACAGCCAGTCGCGCAGCCGGAAGTTGACGGTCCCCTCGCCCAGACCGCGCTCCGCCAGCCAGACGTTGACCCGCGCCTTGGCCGAGGCGACGTCCAGGCCGTCCAGGGACAACTTGCCGGCCGCCGAGTTGACGATGCGGGCGTCCTTCGCATTGAACGAGTCGTCCCACGCGGCCGGGTCGGTACCGCGCCCGTCCGTCGGCTCGACGACGCAGCGCATCGGCAGCTCGAAGGCGCGGGCGAACGCGAAGTCCCGGCTGTCGTGCGCGGGAACGGCCATGATCGCGCCGGTGCCGTACCCCAGCAGCACGTAGTCCGCGATGAAGACGGGGATGCGCTCCCCGGTGGCCGGGTTGACGGCGAAGGCGCCGGTGAAGACGCCCGTCTTCTCCCGTGCCTCGGCCTGCCGCTCCAGGTCGGACTTGGCGGCCGCCTGCTTGCGGTAGGCCGCGACCGCGTCGCGCGGCGTGGCGTGCCCGCCGGTCCACGCCTGCCGCGTGTCCGCGGGCCAGGACTCGGGGACGACCGTGTCGATCAGGGGGTGTTCGGGCGCCAGGACCATGTAGGTCGCGCCGAACAGCGTGTCCTGCCGCGTGGTGAAGACGGTGATCGTCTCCTCGCGGACCCCGCCCGCCGCGTGCGCCAGCGGGAAGTCCAGCCGGGCGCCCTCGGAACGGCCGATCCAGTTCCGCTGCTGGATCTTGATGGCGGCCGGCCAGTCGACCGTGTCCAGGTCGTCGATCAGCCGGTCCGCGTAGGCGGTGATCCGCATGTTCCACTGGCGCAGCTTGGCCTTGAAGACGGGGAAGTTGCCGCGTTCGGAACGGCCGTCCGCGGTCACCTCCTCGTTCGCCAGCACCGTGCCCAGGCCGGGGCACCAGTTCACCGGCGCGTCCGAGGCGTAGGCCAGACGGTGGCCGCTCAGCACGTCCGCGCGCTCGGCGGCGGTCAGCTCGGCCCAGGGCCTGCCGTCCGGGGTGGCGCGCTCGCCCGCGGCGAACTGCGCCACCAGCACCTCGATGGGCCGCGCCCGGCCCGCGTCGCGGTCGTACCAGGAGTTGAAGATCTGGACGAAGATCCACTGAGTCCAGCGGTAGTAGTCCGGATCGATCGTGGCGAACGAACGCCGCAGGTCGTAGCCCAGGCCCAGACGGCGCAGCTGCGTGCGGTAGGTCCGCATGTTGGCCTCGGTGGACACCCGCGGATGGGTGCCGGTCTGCACCGCGTACTGCTCCGCGGGCAGCCCGAAGGCGTCGAAGCCCAGGGTGTGCAGCACATTGTGCCCGTTCATCCGCTGGAAGCGGGCGTAGACATCGGTGGCGATGTAGCCCAGCGGGTGGCCGACGTGCAGGCCCGCGCCCGAGGGGTACGGGAACATGTCCATGATGAACTTCTTGGGCCGGTCCGCCCGGCCCGTGCCGTCCGCCAGCTCACCCGTCGGGTTGGGCGTCTCGTAGGTGCCGTGCCGCTCCCAGTAGTCCTGCCAGCGTGCCTCGATGTCCGCGGCCAGGGCGGCGTCGTACCTGTGTGTCTCGCTCATCGTCCTCGAAGCTCCATCGGTCGTCATCTGCCATGCCATGAAAAAACCCCCCGCTCAGGAGGGGTGGCCGCGCCGACGTCGATCGTGGTCAGCGCGGCTGCATAAGCAGAAGGCGTACAGCACGCATGGCGACAGGGTAGCGCACTCGGTGAAACCCGGCCGGGCGCGGGGCGCCCGTAATGCCCAGTTCGGTGGGCCGTGTCACACGCTGATCGGAAACGGTCCAGACCGGCGTCCGCTTCTCGTCATGTCGGCCGGAAACGCTCGCAGCCGTTCCATGAAAGGGCGGAGGCCGCAGTGAGAGCAGTGACCGAAGTTTCCCGGGTGTCCCGAGTGAAGAAGCAGGTCTGGCGGGCGACGGCGGTGGCGGCGTTCGGCTGCCTCGCGCTGACCCTGGCACCGGCGGCCGCGCAGGCGGACGAAGGGAATGAGGGGAACGCGGGGAACGAAGGACCCGCCGTCCTCGCCCACCGCGGTTCGTCCGGCATGGCGCCGGAGAACACCGCGGCGGCCACGGACCTCGCCATCGCGCAGGGCGCCGACTTCGTCGAGATCGACGTCCAGCGAACGAAGGACGGCCGGCTGGTCAACTTCCACGACTGCACGATGGAGCGCACCACCAACGTGGAGGAGGTGTACCCGGGCCGTTCCAGCTACCGCGTCTCGGACTTCACCTGGGCGCAGCTGCGCCGACTGGACGCGGGCTCGTGGTTCCACGAAAACTTCGCGGGGGAACGGATCATCACGGTGAACGACGTGATCCGCCGCGTCGATCGCAGCAACGGCGCGACCGGGCTGCTGGCCGAGATCAGCCCCTGTGCGCACTACGAGGGTCTTGCGGACGACCTGGCCGAGACGCTGTGGGGGAAGCCGCGCTTCACCGAACGGGCGCTGGCCGCCGGGCGGCTGGGCGTTCAGTCCTTCGAACTGGACGACGCCCAGGCGTTCCACGGCCTGATGCCCGAGGTGCCGATCGGCTTCCTCACCGCCGAACGGCCCACCGAGGAGGAGCTGGTGACCCTCGGCACGTGGGCCGACCAGGTCAACCCGCAGTACACGGTCACCGACCAGGAGCTGGTGGACCGCGTCCACGAGCTGGGCATGGCCATCAACGTGTGGACCGTCAACGAGCCGGGGGCCATGCGCACGATGGCGGGCCTCGGCGTGGACGGCATCATCACCGACTACCCGCAGTCGCTGACCCAGCGCTGAACGGGCACGGCTCACGGGAGGCGGCCCCGCGGGGCCGCCTCCCGGCGCGTGGTCAGCCGAGCGCGCCCGCCACCTCTTCGCGCAGCTGCGGCAGCATGTCGTGGAGGACGCCGGGGCACAGCGTGTTCCCGAAGTCCTTGTGGCCGTAGATCTCGGTCGGTGGGACGGCGTACTGCTGGCACACGTACGCGCACAGGCCCACCAGCACGTCCCACTGCGCGGCCGGCGGCGTCGCACCGTCGTGGTAGGCGCCCTCATTGGCGATGCCGATGCCCCGGTCGTTCTGCCCCGAGGTGTGCGCGCCGAACACGAAGCCGGTGCCGCCGTTCAGCGCCTCAAGGCTCCGGTGCCTGCCCTCGGTGATCCAACCGCCGCGGCTGACCAGGAAGTTGTACCCGGTGTCCACCCAGCCGTTGCCGTCCATGTGCAGGTCCTGGACCCAGTGCGCGTGGGAGTGGGCCTGGGCGCGCGAGAAGTCCGAGGTGTTGTCGCTCACGGTGTGGTGGACGACGATCATGCTCGGCCGGTACGGCAGGACGGAGATGTTGCCGCCCGGTGGCCGCGCGTTCCACTGCGCCGTGCCGTCGATGTCGGGCTCGACGGCCTGGGCCGCCGACGCGGCGCCTGGCAGGGCGACGGCGGCGGCGGTGCCCGCCGCGGCGGCGAACAGCAGCCGGCGCCGGATCGAAAAGTCGCGGACCACGGGTGCTCCTTCGAGAACGGGGTGGAGCCGGGTGGGAGCCGGCTCCACCGCGAGCGTGGGGGTTTCTCAGGGCGTGTTACCGATGTCGGACCGTGTCAGGCCGCCGTGTCAGGCCGTGTTGTTGGCCAGGGCCAGCAGCCGTTCCCTCGACCCGTTGAACTTGTTGCGGTCGACGTCACCCGAGACGCCGCCGACCCTGCCGGTGGCGGTGTACTGCCACACCGTCCACGTGGGGAACCCGGCGGGGATGGTGGGGCTGCCCGTGGTCCAGTGGGCGACCCACAGCGGGGACTTGGCGGCCATGCCGGTCCAGCTCCCGGTGCAGGTGTTCCACCAGCTCGCCGTCGTGTAGATGACGATGTCACGGCTGGTGCGCGCCTTGTAGGTGTTGTAGAAGTCGTTGATCCAGGTGCGCATCTGCGTGGTGGACAGGCCGTAGCACATCGCCCCGTACGGGTTGTGCTCGATGTCCAGCACGCCCGGCAGGGTGAGGTTGTCGCGCGACCAGGCGCCCCCGTTGGAAGCGAAGTAGTTCGCCTGGGTGGCTCCGTTGGAGACGTTGGGACGCGCGAAGTGGTAGGCGCCGCGGATGACACCCGCGGCGTGGGCCGCCGGGTAGTTGGTGTTGAAGCGCGAGTCCTTGAAGTTGGTGCCCTCGGTGGCCTTCATCCAGGCGAACTGGATGCCCGCGTTGCGCACGGAGCCCCAGTTGATCGCACCTTGCCAGTGCGAGATGTCGATGCCCTGGACGCCCGTGGTGTCGAGCGGAAGCACGGGCTCGCCGCCGGTCGGGTCCTCGCCCTCGTGGATGAGGGCGCCCGCGCCCATGAACGCCTCGCCCGGCTCGATGGAGCCGAAGGCGGGCGCCGGGGTCGCGTCGGCCGGGGTGGCCGCGGCCGCGGAGGGCGCGGTCAGCAGCATGGCGAAAACTGCCGTGAAGACGCCGGCCGCGGTGGCGGCACGCCACCTGAGCTTCGGCAGGGGGGATCTGAGGGTAAGCATGACTGACTCCTGGTACGTCGCGGACGGGGGGGACGGATCAGCAGCACTTTGACGCGGCCACGTCATTAGTGACGCACGTAGACCCCGCTGACGGGAAGGGCCTTCGGGGGATCTCTATGGTCTAACCCTGTGAAAAAGAGATGCGCCTGCGGCGATGACACGCGGGAGACGAGAACTTTCACCCACTGAAGGGCCGCACCTCCCTGCCGCACCGCCACCCGACCGCCGCACCGCCACCCGATCGCCGTACCCGGGCACCCACCGCCCACCGCCCGCCTCCGGCCCGGCGGCGCGGCGGGCCCGCGCTACGCGCCGGGGACCGGGGGCCCGCCGAGCTTGTGCAGCACCCGGTCCCTGAGCAGCTCGTACTCCTCCCGGAGCCGCACGAAGGTCGGCGGCCTCGGCACGACCACACCCTCCGTGACGATCTCCTCCGGGCCGAACTGCTCGCGGGTCAGGTCTACTTCGACTCCGAGACCCAGCCGGTTCCACCAGTGGTAGTCCGTGCGCTCACCGTCCACCATGACCTCGCCGCGCAGCAGCTCGCCCCCGAGCAGGTCGTTGATCACCATGGCGGTCACCCCGCACTGGTCCCGCGACGGATTGTCCTGGCTCCAGTGCGGCCGGTGGGCGGGCGTCGCGGTGTCGGCCCCCCAGCTGCTGCGCACGGCCCGTTCGATATCGGCGAGAAGCAACGGTGTCGTCATACCGGCATCCTCGCACCGGCCACTGACAACCGCGGAGCTGAGCCGAGCTGAGCCGAGCTGAGCCGAGCTGGGGAAACTCACAGGGAAACGTCGAGTCGCGCCGCGTGAAGCCGCTCGTAGAAGGGCCGGTGGTGAGCGGCGAACCGGGCCAGCTCGGCGGAGTTCTCGACGGTGCGCGTGTACACGCGTGCGCGCCGTTCCAGGCCGGAGCTGGCTTGTACGTCGGCGTGCCAACGCGCGGACCGCCGCCACTCGGGGCGTTCGCCTGGCTCCCAGCTCAGCGCCCGCGGGATGAACGGCAGCCCGACGGCCGCGCAGTAGGCCGCCATCGTCGCTGCGGGCCGTGCCACGAGGTCGTCGGAGTCGATGACGACCGGCGGGTTCCCGCCGGCGTCACGCACCGCGGTGTACAGCTCGTACAGCGCCTGGAGCCCGATCGCGTTGATGCTCATGTCGGGGTACAGCGCGTAGTAGGACGCCGCGATCTCCTCGGGACGGCGGATGAGGAAGGTGTGCCGGCCCTCGGCGAGGAACCGCCGGTCGGCGAGGACTTCCCGGTGCCGGTTGTCGGTCGTGTCCTTGAGGAAGACGGTGACGCCGCCCGTCTCGTCACGCAGCCAGGCGAGGAGCGCCCGGGGCGAGTCGAACGTCCGGCCGTCGACGTCCGTTTCCCCGAAGCCCGCCAGATTGCAGAAGGGCTCGTGGAGAGCGATCAGGTCGCCTCGTTCGAGCATGGAACGGAAGAAGGCCGTCGAGCGGGCCCGGGGCGCGCTCCACAATGCGAACACCGGCATGCGCGCAGCGTATCCCGGCTCCGCCGGCCGGCTCACCTCGAACGGGTCCGCGACGCGGAGGCGTTCGAGGTGAGCCGGGCGATGCCCCAGGCGACGAGGCCGCTGACCGCCCCGACCAGGACGCCGGTGAACAGGCTGCTCGGCACGGCGAAGACGCGCAGGATGACGGTCTGCGCCGTGGGGTCGAGGTCGCTCAGGTTCCCGCCGAGAGCGGGCGGATCGTCGCCGAAACTCCGCTCCCAGAACAGCTGGTGCCCCAGCGCCAGCAGCACCCCGTAGGCGAGTCCGACCGCCAGGAGGGTGAGGAACGGGTTGGCCACGCGCCTCCACCACGCGACCGCGACCCAGATCACCGGGGGTCCGAAGACGAACAGGGCGTTGACCGCCGTCCCTTCCTCGATGACGTCCAGATCGTGCAGCACGACGCGCGGCGCCGCGATCAGCGCGAGGCCGATCACGGCCACCGGCGGCAGGCCGAGGGTCCGGCCGCGCCCGGCCGCCGGGCGACGCGACGGCTGGTGCGGCTGATGCGGCCAGTGCGGTGGCCAGTGCGGTGGCCGGTGCGGTGGCCGGTGGTGCGGCTGCTGCGGTGGCTGGTCCGGGAAGGGCATGGCGCCACGCTAGGAACGGCACCGCCCGCGCCGCGTCCGCGGCGCGGCGCGAGCCCGGTACGTTCCCGGGCGACATCCGGTGTCGCTTTCCGTCGCTTTCCGTCGCTGCCGCGGTCCGCCGGGCCCGCCGTAGGGTGAAGCCGTGGTCAGTGAGCGACGGGAACGGCGGGGCGCGGCGCTGCCGCCCTGGGCGGTCGACGCCCTGCTCGGCGCGGCGGTCTGCCTCGTTCTCTCCCTCGTCATCTCCGCCGACCAGGGCGGGCGGCACGGTCCGGACGCGCCGGCGTACCTGTGGGCGGCGGGGCTCGGGGCCCTGATGCTCGCGCGCCGCCGCCACCCCGGGGTCGTGCTCGCCGTCACCGCGCTCGGGCTGTGCGCGTACTACGCCGCGGGCTACCCGGCCGTCGGGGTCGCCGTTCCGGTCGCCGCCGCGCTGTTCTCCGCCGCCGAGTTCGGGCGGCTGGCCCTCGCCGTCGTCACCACGGCGGCCGTGCTCGCGGTGTCGCTGTTCTTCCGCCTGCTCGAGGGCCAGGACTTCTCGTTCGTCGTCGGCTACGAGCTTGCCGGGCACGTGCTGCTCATGGCCGCGGCCATCGCCCTCGGGGACAGCCTCAGGTCGCGCCGCTCGGTGCAGGCGGGGGCCCGGCGGATCGCCGACCTCGCCGCCGAACGGTCCCGGCAGGACGCGGACGCGCGCCTCCACGCCGAACGCCTGGCCATCGCCCGCGAGTTGCACGACTCCATCGGCCACACCACGTCCGTCATCTCCCTCCACGCCGACGTCGCGCGCGAATCCCTCGGGCGCGACGAGGCGCAGACCCGCGCGGCGCTCGGCCTCATCAAGTCGGCCACCACGCACACCATGACCGAGCTGCGGCGGACCGTCGCCCTGCTGCGCGAGCCGGGCGAGGGCGGGCGCACGGTCGTCTCCCTGGCCAACGTCGAGAGCCTGCGCGTGTCCGCCTCGGCCGCCGGTGTCGACGTCGACCTGCACGTCGACCTCGACGGCGCCCACGGCGGCACCCTCGACGGACTGCCCGCCACGGTGAACGCCTCCGCGTTCCGCATCGTGCAGGAGGCGGTGACCAACATCGTGCGGCACTCCCGCGGCAGCCGCGCGCGCATCAGTGTGCGCGCCGACGGCGACGTGCTGCGCCTGACCGTGTCCGACGACGGGCCGCCAGGGCCAGGCGGGCCGGATGGGCCGGGTGGGCCGGATGGGCCGACCGGCGCGGCCGGCCGGGGCCACGGCATCGCGGGCATGCGCGAACGGGCCGAGGCGCTCGGCGGCACCCTGACGGCCGGGCCCGAGGACGCCGGCTTCGTGGTGCGGGCCGTGCTGCCCCTGGAACGGCCCGCGGGGCGGCCGGCATGACCGACGTCGTCGTCGTGGACGACCAGGACCTGGTGCGCGTGGGCCTGCGCGTCCTGCTGGGCAATGACCCGCGGATCAGGGTCGTGGGCGAGGCGGCGGACGGCGCGGCCGCGCTCCCCCTCGTGCGCCGGACGCGCCCCGACGTCGTGCTCATGGACATCAGGATGCCGGGCATGGACGGGCTCGCGGCCACCGCGGCGCTCCGCGCCGACCCGGGCCTGGCCGGCACCCGGGTGGTGATCCTGACGACGTTCGACGACGACACGGACATTCTCGAAGCGATCGGCCTCGGCGCCGCCGGCTACCTGCTGAAGGACACGCCGTCCGACGAACTGCGCCGCGCCGTGCACACGGCCGCGGCCGGCGGCAATCTCCTGTCGCCCCCGATCGCGCGGCGCGTCATGGAGCACCTCGCCCGCGCCCCGCGGCCCCCCGCCCCCGATCCGCGGCTGGCCGCGCTGACCGAACGGGAACGCGCCGTGCTGACGCGGATCGGCCACGGCGACGCGAACGACGAGATCGCCGCCGCGCTCCACATCAGCCCGGCGACCGCGCGCACCTACGTCAGCCGCATCCTGGCCAAGCTGCACGCCCGCGACCGCACCGCGCTGGCCGTTCTGGCCCACCGCTCCGGCCTGGTCACCCCCGAGGGCCCGCCGGGTCCGCGGGCCGGTGGCCGATGAACATGGTGCGCCCCTGCCCGCCGCTCTCGCGCGCGGTGGAGACCTCGAACCCGGCCGCGCCGAGCAGCCGTTGCCACTCGGCGACCGTGAACAGGCCGGTGACGTGCGTCTCGTGCACGGTGCGAATGGTGCCGTCGGCGTCCCGCAGGGTGAACGTGTACTCGGTGCGCGCCGTCGTCGCGCCCGGTTCGCGCGGCAGGCGCCACTCCAGGTACCGGACGCCGCTGCCGTCCTCGGCATCGCTGCCGCCGCAGTCGGTCACCGGCTCGAAGGTGTCGGCGACGTGGTCGGGGAAGAAGACGGCGACGCCGCCGGGGCGGCAGTGCTCGAACGCCGTGCGGAAGGCGGCCGACAGGTCCCGCGGCGTGGTCATGTAGTCGACCGCGTCGTGCACCAGCACCGCGTCGAACGTGCGGCCGAGCCGCACGTCGCGCATGTCCCCGAGCACGTGCGAGGCCGCCGGGTTGAGTTGGCGGGAGACGGCCAGCATGCCGGGCGAGAGGTCGACGAGCGTCATCGTGTGCCGGGGCAGCAGATGGTGGGCGAGATGCCCGCCGCCGCTGCCCAGTTCGAGCACGTGGCGGACGGGATGCCCGGCCAGCCCGAACAGTTCGACGGCGGCCCGCGCGTCGTCCTCGTACACCTCGACGGGGGAAATGAGCGGCCACCAGCCGGCGAGATCCCCGTACAGCCGCGCGGCCGGACCGGCAGTCGTCACATCAACCCGATCTTCCCCCGCCGGTACCCGTGCCCGTGAACGCCGCCGACGGCACAGCCGGCGCCCCGCCCGGGATCATAGCCCCGCCCCGTGACGCCGGGGCGCCGCGGCGCCGCAGGTTGGCGGCCGAGCCGACCCCTGCCAGTGGCCATCGCGGGCCCGCGCCGCCCTCGCGGACGGCGAGTACGGACCCCAGACACGGCGGGCGATGGCCTGGCCCCGCCACGACAACCACAACGGCAGCTGGAACGGCAGGTGCGTCCTGGTGCTGTGTCCTGAGGCTCGGTGTCCTCCCGCCCCGCGGAGCCGCGACATCGCGGATGACGGCGCCGGTCCCGGTGCGCGTCCGGTTCGGCCAGCGGCTACGGTGCCAGCACGTCACGCACCGGAAGACCAGAAGGCTTGAGGCAATGAGGACACGCACCCTGAGGTTCGGCCTGTACGCGGACGAGCAGGGGCTGGCATGGGTCCAGAGTCTCGTCGACGAGGCTGTGGCGGCCCGGAGCGCCCGGGTCGTCGCACGGACCGCCGAACCGCCCGCCACCGACCTCTTCGACGGCCTGGCGGAACAGTGGGCCTGGGAGCATCCCGGCCGGAGCAGTGGCGCACGGCGGCCGGTCGAGCTGCGCGTCCGCGTGGTGTGTTCCCTGCGGACCTGGCGCGCGCTCCGTAAGACGGTGATCAGGACCCTGTGCCCGGAAGGCGCGGCGCCCCATGCCTGCCGCGTTCCGTGGTTCGCCGCCTGAGCCGGCGCACGGAGCCCGCGGGGCCCGCGGGGCCCGCGGAGCCCGGCGCGGCCGGCCGGCCGGCCGGGGAACTTTCCCGGCCGGCCGCCCGACCAGTTGAGTGT
The DNA here is from genome assembly GCF_031845565.1 of Streptomyces johnsoniae. Taxonomy (NCBI): domain Bacteria; kingdom Bacillati; phylum Actinomycetota; class Actinomycetes; order Kitasatosporales; family Streptomycetaceae; genus Streptomyces; species Streptomyces johnsoniae. Next base: position 357,920 of record NZ_JAVREV010000007.1, read on the forward strand.
GCCGTCGGCTCCCCCTGTGCCCGCTGGGCACGTTCACGAGCCGCACCTGGCGAGACACGCGTACCGCACGTTGGCCGCTGAACCGACCTTCGCGGAGGAAGCCTCATGGATGACTACGGACCGGAGACCTACGGCGAGCTGAACGCCGACGTCTACGACGAGTGGCACGCGATCGACCCCACGGAAGCCGTTCGGTTCCTGGCCGAACTGGTCAAGGAAGGGCCCGCGGGACCGGTGCTCGAATTGGCCGTGGGCACCGGCAGGGTGACGATCCCCCTGGCCGCGCAGGGCGTCGACCTGCGGGGCATCGACGCGTCGGAGGCGATGGTGGCCCGCATGCGCGCCAAGCCGGGCGGCGAGCGGATTCCGGTCACCATCGGTGACATGGCGGATGTCGCCCCGGACACCGACGACCAGTTCGCCATGGTCTTCGTCGTGTTCTCCACCTTCTTCTTCCTGATGACCCAGGAGGAGCAGGTGCGCTGCTTCGCCAACGTCGCCCAACGCCTCCTTCCGGGCGGCCGGTTCGTCCTCGAGTGCCCGATGCCGGACGTGGCGCGCTACGACCGCGACCAGCGGGTGGAGGCGCACCATGTGGGCCTCGACCAGGTACGGCTCACCGCCGTCCGCCACGACCCCGTGGCGCAGCGTTTCGAAGGCCACCACGTGCTGATCACCAACGGCGGGATTCGGCTGGCGCCGGCGTTCATGCGCTACGCCTGGCCCAGCGAACTCGACCTGATGGCACGGCTCGCCGGGCTCGAATGCCGCGGTCGGTGGGGCGGCTGGCGTCGTGAGCCGTTCCGCGGTCAGGGCAACTACGTGACGGTGTACGAAAAGCCGGCCACGCCCGCCTCCTGACCGCACCGACCGCCATGCCGGGGCGCGGGGCAGCGGCTCAAGGCCGGCTGGCCCTGCGCAGCCGGCGTCCCGCCACGAGGACCAGCGGCGGAAGCAGAACGCACTGCGCGGCAACGGCCAACCAGAATCCGGGCAGCAGATCCGCCCGCTCGAACAGCCCGTACACGGTGCCGCCGATCACCCCGCTGAACAGCGCGCCCACGCCGACCGCCAGCCGCTGCTGGCCGAACGTCACGGTGACCGATCTCCGTGACCGCGCCAGCGCCTCCAGCTCGTTCTTCAGGAACAGCACCGCGTTGCCCACGCTCATCGCCATGGCGCCGCCCGCCACCCCGGCCGGTCGGCCGCTGGCGAACGCCGCCATGCCAACGGCCATGCAGGAGAAGCCGATTGCCATCACCACCGAGTGGCGGGTCCGTCCCACCCATTCCGCAAGCAGCGGTTGCAGCACCACCAAGCCGAACGAATAGCCCATCATGATCATGCCGAAGACGGCCGTGGCGAGACGCCCGTCCACGAAGATCGCCAGGTATTGGTAGAACTGCATGTACAGGTAGTGGGTGAGCACGGTCACCGTGAACGGCACCCCCGCCAGGCCGCGAAGCACCCGCCGGAACGGTTCGGCGGCCGTCCCGCCCTCGGCCGGCCGCTCGGGGCGGAGGAACGCGTGGCCGACCGCCAGCACGGAGTAGAGCACCGTGCTCATCGCGAACAGCAGGCCCGGTTCGCGGAGGAACAGCGCCCCGACCACAGGACCGAGGGCGATGCCGAGATTGCCCGCGGCGTTCCCCGAGGACACCAGCCGCGGTCGCTGCTCAACTGTCGCCGAGTGCACCAGATAGCCGCGGTACGCGGGTGAGTAGAGCGCCCCCGCGCCGCAGTTGACGAAGAGGGCGAGCACCATCAGCACGGGCTCGCCCACCCCGCCCAGGTACGTCAGCGCACCGAGGGTGTAGAGACCCGTGGCGAGCACCAACGTCCGTTTCAGCCCAACCCGTTCGGCGAACGCGGCGGTGAACGGCGCGCTGGCGAACTGCATCAGCGTGGCCACCCCGAGCACGACGCCGACCTGCGCCATCCCGATGCCCACGCGATCACGCAGCAGGACGGCAAGGTACGGATAGACCGCGAAGGTACCGATGTTGACCAGGAACCCGCCGACGAGCAGCGCGAGTTGGGCACCCGTGAGGGTTCGCCACAGCCGGGCGGGCGGAAAGCGGCGCGCCCGAGCGCCCGCTTCGGCCGCTGCCCGGGTGCTCATCGACCGGCGTGCCAGGAACTGCCGCCCGGCGCCCGGCCGGATCGTGTCCGCAACGATCCCGCGGCGCGGCCGGGGCCTGCCCGCCAGCCCATGCGTGACCTCCGATCTGCTGCTGCTCGCGTCGGGACGGGCGCGAGCCACGAACCCGACGCCAGGAGAGGACTCAGCGACCGTCGGGGCTCGCCGCGCGGCTTTCCGCGGGCGTGGCGGGCCGCGCCGCGGCGGCGGCCCGGGACCGGAGCCGGAGGATGACGGTGACGATGGCCAGCGTGAACAGCAGCAGGCCGACCCAGATCACCCACTTCTCCGGCCAGGGCGGGGGAGAGCCGCCCTCCGGGGTGCGCCCGCCGTCCACGCCGGTGACGATGACCGCGACGAGCCCCAGAATCGTGGCCACCACGACGATCCGGCCGACCACCCGCGCGCTGAACGGCAGCGCGTGCTCGCGGCGGCCCGGGCCGCGCGCCCGGAGGCGTTCCCCCGGCCGGGCCGGTGCCATCAGCCGCACCAGGAGCAGCACGGCGACCGGTATCTGCAACGCCCACAGCAACGTGCGGAACGCGCCGTCATACCATGCCTGGCTGCTGTAGAGCAGCGTGTGCCACGCGCTGAGCACGTAGACCACGATGACGAAGCGGTGCAGGGCCAGCCACATCCGCGGGCCGGTCCTGTGCCGCAGGTAGAACGCCAGGCCGAGCGGGATGGCCAGGTAGAAGGCCAGCAGGCCCACCAGGATGGCGACCCGCCCGGTGCCGGTGGCGTAACCGCCGGGCACGAAGACATCGACGAACGCGGTCCACAGGCTGCGCCCGAACGACCAGTTGTGCTGGTTGGTCCTGAGCTGGTCGGTGAAGAAGAAGAACATGTGCATGAACATCAGCCCGATGGTGGTCAGGCTCGTGGTGCGGTGCCACCTCTCCAGCCGGGCGGCCGGCAGCCAGCCCCAGCGGGGCCGCGGCCCGGAACGCATCAGGCCGAATATCACGGTGATGTAGGCCCACAGCATCGCCGACCAGCCGAACGCCTGGCACATCCAGTACATCCAGAACTCGTCGGCGTCCGCGAGCATCGGCATGATCTGAATGGTCGCCGAACTGCCGTTCTCCACGCGGACGTAGAGCAGCCAGTAGATCAACACGGTGATCGCCAGGGCCAGCGAGGCGTCGGGCACCGCGGCCCGCAGGTCGGCGCGCAGACCGGCCCAGTCGAAACGAGCGCGGCGTTCCTTCTCCTTGCGTGAGGAGGGCGTCACTGTTTCCGAGACCTCTGCCATGACACAACTCCGCTTTCCTATGGCGTGCCAACGGGTCGCCGATGAGGGACGGCCCGCGGCGACATCGTCGGTCCCGCGCTCCCAGCCATGAAGGGTAACGGCGTTTTCTCCGCCACGGAAGACATCGATCCGGTTCCGGATTTCGGCCGCGGGCAATGGGTATTTACGCGCCGGACAGAAAAAAGCGGCCTTACTCGGGAACCAATCGGCCCGGTTGAACGACCCGGGATTCGGTGGCGTTCTCCGCGGAGCGGCGCATGTGCGGAATCACGGAATCACAGAAAGCGCGCGAAACCGCGCGCGAAACCCCGGATGACCTGCCGACCTGGCGACCCGCCGACCCGCCCCGCTGGCCGACCGCCGCACGACCAGAGAATTCCCGGCACGGGACATCCCCGTCACCTATCCGATGGCCGGCCGGGCACCGCGGGTTTGTCCGTTCGCGGTGGGCCGGAAGGGCGCGAGGGAGTCCCCACCTCTTGCCACTCTCAACGTATAGCGCATCGGGGGGCTTGCGGCAAGACCCGGGTCGTGCCGGAGAATCACCCGCCGAGGCCGGAACCTGCGGAAAAAGGAGATACACGAAGTGTGTGTGCTGTTGTCGGGGGATAGAGGCGCTGGGGTGTCCGCCGCCGGACCGTTCCGGAGCGTCCCCGGATCGGAGTCGCTGACATGAACGCCTCGGCCACCAGCGCGTTCGACCTGCCCGAGCGCCTCTCCCCCAAGGCCGACCCGGCGCTGATCGCCGACGACGAGCGGCACTTCGCGGCCGTCGCGGAGAGCCTCGGGCAGGCGATCGCCGAACTGTCCGGCCGCCTCGCCGCCGAGCGCAAGGCGCCCGGCGGCGTCGGCCGGGCGGCGATGGACCGGGACACGGAGATCCACCGGCTGACCGGTCGGCTGCGCGCCCTGCGGCGCTTCGGCCTGGACCTGTGCCTCGGGCGCATGGTCCACGCGGACCACGCGGAACCCCTGTACGTCGGGCGGCTCGGGCTCACCGACAGCACGGGACGCCGGCTGCTGCTCGACTGGCGCTCGCCCGCGGCCGAGCCGTTCTTCGCGGCGACCCACGCCAACCCGATGGGTCTGGCGAGCCGCCGCAGGTATCGCTGGACCCGCGGCCGGATCAGCGACTACTGGGACGAGGTGTTCACCGCCGACGGGCTGGAAGGGCATGCCGCGCTCGACGACCAGTCCGCCTTCATCGCCGGTCTTGGCGGCAGCCGGTCGTCCCGGATGCGCGACGTGCTCGCCACCATCCAGGCCGACCAGGACGCCATCATCCGGGCCGGCTCCCGCGGCGCCCTCGTCGTCGACGGCGGTCCCGGCACGGGGAAGACCGTCGTCGCGCTGCACCGTTCCGCCTACCTCCTCTACTCCGACCCGCGCCTCGGCCACCGCAGGGGCGGCGTGCTGTTCGTCGGTCCGCACCAGCCCTACCTGGGTTACGTCGCCGACGTTCTGCCCAGCCTCGGGGAGGAGGGCGTGCGGACCTGCACCCTGCGGGACCTCGTGACCGAGGGAGCCCGGGCGGCGATCGAGGCCGACCCGGACGTGGCCCTGCTCAAGTCGTCCGCGGACATGGTGAAGGCGATCGAGCCGGCCGTCAGGCTCTACGAGGAGCCGCCCGCGAAGGGGATGACGGTCACGACCGACTGGTCCGACGTCTGGCTGAGCGCCGACGACTGGGCCGAGGCGTTCGACGCAGCTGAACCAGGCACCCCGCACAACGAGGCGCGCGAGCAGATCTGGGCGGAACTGGTCACGATTCTGCTCGACAAGCACGGCGGCGACGTGCCGCCCGACCAGTTCCGAAGGTCGCTGGCGCACGACGAAGAGCTGGTCGGCACCCTCAACCGCGCGTGGCCGCTGCTGGAGGCGGCTGACCTCGTCGGGGATCTGTGGTCGGTGCCCGCCTACCTGCGGATGTGCGCCCCCTGGCTCAGCCCCGAGGACGCGCGGAAGCTCAGGCGCGCGGACGCCCAGGCCTGGACGGTGTCCGACCTGCCGCTGCTCGACGCGGCACGGCAGCGGCTCGGCGACCCGGAGGCGGCGCGGCGCAAGCGACGGCACAGCGCCTCCGTCGCCGCGGAACGCGAGCGCATGGCCGGCGTCATCGACCACCTGCTCCAGGCCGACGACGACGGCGAGGGCGCGGTGACGATGCTGCGCGGGCAGGACCTCCAGGAGAGCCTGGTCGACGAGGCCGCGCTGCCCGGCACCGACCCGGAGCCGCTGGCCGGCCCGTTCGCGCACATCGTCGTGGACGAGGCGCAGGAACTGACCGACGCGGAGTGGCACATGCTGCTGCTCCGCTGCCCGTCCCGGAGTTTCACCATCGTCGGGGACCGCGCCCAGGCCAGGCACGGGTTCACGGAGTCGTGGCGGGAACGGCTGGAGCGGGTCGGGCTCGACCGGATCGACGTGGCGTCCCTGAGCATCAACTACCGGACGCCCAAGGAGGTCATGGCGGAAGCCGAACTGGTCATCCGGACCGTGCTCCCGGACGCCAACGTGCCGGTCTCCGTCCGCGGCGGCGACGTTCCCGTCGTCCACGGAGCCGTTGCGGACCTGCGAGCGATCCTCGACGCCTGGCTCGCCGCGCATGCGGAAGGGACCGCCTGCGTCATCAGCGATCCGGCGTTCGGGGCGACGTTCGAGGCGACGTTCCCGGCGACCTCCCGCGTCCGGTCGCTGACCCCGGAGCTGTCGAAGGGGCTTGAGTTCGACCTGGTCGTCCTCATCGACCCGGAGGCGTTCGGCACGGGCATCGAGGGAACGGTCGACCGCTACGTCGCGATGACCCGGGCGACGCGGCAGCTCGTCATCCTCACCAGCTCCTGACTCCGGCCGCGGCGCCACGTGACCGCGCGGATGCGTGACCGCGCGGATGCGTGGCTGCGCGGCTCTTGCCCGGCGGCCACGGGCGAGGACAGCATGTGCCCGTCCGTCCAGTACCCGGGCCTTTGTCATGGAGCGTGAGATGGTCAGCAACCCGAACCGTCGTACAGTCCTGGGCGCCAGTGCCGGCGCCGTGCTCGCCGGAGGGCTCGCCGCCCCCGCCACCGCATCCGCCGCGACGCCAGGACACGTCACGGTCCGCTCGCCGAACGGCCTGCTGCGGGTGACCGTTTCCGTGGCGAACGGGCGTCTCCGGTACGGGGTCGTGCGCCGCGGCCGGGTCCTGGTGGCCCCCTCGGGGCTCGGGCTCGACCTGGCCGACCGGCCGTCGCTCACCGGCGGCCTGGTGGTGGAGTCCGTCGAGCGCAGGACGATCGACGAGTCGTGGCGTCCGCTGTGGGGCCCCGACGCGCTCGTCCGCAACCATGCCAGGGAATGCGTGCTGCGGACCGTGCAGGCGTCGACGGGAACACGGCTCGACCTGATCGTCCGGGTCTTCGACGACGGCGTCGGCTTCCGCTATCGCCTGCCCGCCCAGGCCGGGCTCGACACCTACACCGTCACCGCCGAGCGCACGGAGTTCGCGCTGCCGCCGGCCGCCACCAGCTGGTCGCTCGCGGCGGGTACCGACTGGAACGCCGACGAACGGCATTACCGGCAGGCCCGGTTGTCGGATGTGGACACCGCGCAGACCCCGCTGACGCTGGCCACACCGGACGGTCAGCACATCGTGGTGCACGAGGCGGCGCTGATCGACTATCCGAGCATGACCCTCGCCGCCGGGAGCGGGCGGCCGGGCACGTTCGCCAGCGAGCTGATCAGCCTGCCCGACGGCACGAAGGCCCGGCTGTCGGGTGAATTCTCCACTCCGTGGCGCACGCTGACCATCGGCGACCGCCCCGGTGATCTCGCCGAATCGCATCTGATCGAAAATCTCAACGAGCCGTGCGCGCTCGCCGACACCTCGTGGATCTCGCCCGGCACGTACGTCGGTGTGTGGTGGGAGCTGCAACGGCGGCACACCACCTGGACCGAGGGGCCGCGGCACGGGGCGACGACCGAACGGGTCAAGCAGTACATCGACCTCGCCAGGGAGGCGGGCGCGAGCCATGTGCTGGCCGAGGGGTGGAACACGAACGCCGGCGGTGAGTGGACCGGCCAGGACTTCCTCACGCCGCGACCGGACTTCGACCTGCCCGAGGTGCTGCGCTACGCGCGGGCCAACGGCATCGGGTTCGTCGCACACAACGAAACCCGCGGCTTCGTCGACTATTACGAACAGAACATGGACACGATCTTCGCCCGGTACGCCGAACTCGGCATTCACTCGATAAAGACCGGCTATGCCACCAGGTTCGAGCTGGGCGGGGTGAACCGCAGCCACTACGACCAGGAAGCCGTGCGCCACTACCAGCGGGTCATCGACGCGGCGGCCCGCCACAAAATCATGATCAACGCGCACGAGGCCATCAAGCCGACCGGCCTGGCGCGCACCTACCCCAACATGATGACCGGCGAGGGAGTCGCCGGGATGGAGCAGCACAACTACATGGGGCCGCGGGGGAATCCGCCGGAGCAGGCCACGATCCTGCCGTTCACCAGATTCATGGGCGGGCCGGCCGACTACACCCCGGGCGTGCTCAACGTGACGTGGGACCCGGCCGGGCTCGGTACCCGGGTGCAGACGACCTCGGCCGCGCAACTCGCGCTGTACTCGGTGTTCCACAGCCCGACGCAGATGCTGGCCGATACCCCGGAGAACTATCACTCACACCCGGGGTTCGCGTATCTGAAGGACATGCCGGCCAGTTGGGACGAGACCCGGTTCCTGGACTGCGTGATCGGCGACTACACGGTCGCGGCCCGCCGGAAAGGTGACACCTGGTATCTCGGCGCGATCACCGACGAGCACGACCGGACATTGCGCGTGCCGCTGCGGTTCCTGGGGCCGGGGCGGCACAGCGCCGAGATCTACCGCGACGCCGTGGACACCAGCTGGCACGACAACCCGCTGCCGATCGACGTCCACACCCGGACGGTGCGATCGGCCACCGTGCTCACCCTGCGGCTCGTCGCCGGTGGCGGCACGGCGATCCGCTTCCGCCCGACGCGTTCCTGACCGGGAAGGACGTTCCCGAACGCCGGGGACCGGCGCCGGTCCCCGGCGCCGGTCCCCGGGGCCGGACCTAGCCGCCGTAGGGAAAGGCGGAGACCGTGTTCCCGTTGGCGTCCTCCAGGAGCGCGGTGTCGCCCTCCTCGTTCCGGACCTGCTGCCCGATTCCGTAGGAAAAGCCGCCGGAGAACCGCGAGTGCGGCAGCGGGGGATGCGGTAATTGTGGTGCGTGAGGGTACCCAGCACGAATTCGGAACCGTCAGCACTGCCTCGGCCCGGGGATTGCCCCGGAAGTGGTAACCGCTTCTCCTGCTGTCCGGGACGTTGCCCCAACTGACGTGATTCGCTTTCAGGCCGATAAACATCGACGCGTAGTCCCTGGCGTGCCAGGTACCGCTGGTTTCAATGTTCCCCGTGGCCGGCCTGCTCCCTCCCTGGGCGAAGATTCCCGCGACCGAATCTAGAAGCGGAGCCGGGCGACGTGAATACGAAGAATTGACAACTCCCACGCCCGGGCGGCGCTCGCCCCCGGGGTGCGCCGCACCGGTGGCCGTGGGGTGGCCTTCTGAGCGGAACAATCTGTTCACACAGCGGTCGAACTCGGACACTACGTTGGCGTTCATGATCGATACGCAACTGTCGCGCCGTTCCATGCTGGGCGGGCTCCTGGGCGGAACCGCCGGAGCCGGCCTCGCCGGTTCGGCCGCCTGGGCGCGCCGGCCCCGGCCGCTCCGTGTGCTGATCGCCACCAACGAGCCCTGGGGCACCTACCACGTCGCCCCGCTCCTCGACGAGGCCCTGCGCCGCCGCTGGGACCTCACCCAACTCGTCCCCGACTACGCGGGCGTCGGCCCCGGCGACCCCGTCCAGGTCGCCACCCCCGCCGACGCGCCCGAGGCGGACCTGCTCGTGGTCACCGGCGCGGGCGACTGGCCCGCGGACTGCGCGGCTCGGTTCCGCCGACTGCCCCTCAACGCCTCCGCGCTGGCCTACCAGCTGCCGGTCGAGGCGCCGCGGGCCCGCGAACTGCGGCGTCATGTCCGCCTGTTCACCGCCTCGTCCCCGGCGGAGGGGCGGGCGTTCGCTGACTACTTCGGCACCAGGCGCCCGGTGCGGGTGGTGGGCTCGCCGCAGACCGACGATCTCCCCCGGCGCCGCCCCGAACGGGACCTGGTGCTCGTGCTGACCAGTGTCACCCGCCCCGACCAGACCGGGGACGCGGCGCCCGGCACCGAGTTGCTGCTCCGTTCGGCCGAACGGCTGGCCGCGGCGGGCAAGCGCATCCTGGTCGGCCTGCACCCGCGCGAGGACCGTTCGCTGTGGGAGCAGTACGAGATCAGCACCGTTCCTTCCGTGATCGCCTCGGCGTGCGCAGAGGCGGCGATCGGCATACCCGGCACCGTCTTCCCCCTGGTCGCCGCCGTCGGTACCCCGCTCGTCGGCTGCGTGGACCGGGAACTGTCCGTCCCCGACTACCTGTTGTCCGTCTGCTCCGCGACGATCACCGACCCGGCCGGGGCGGCGGACGCGGTGGACGCCGCCGAACTCCCCGACCCGGCCACGCTGTCCGACGCGCTGGGCCCGGTGGACGGCTCGGCCGACCGCCTGCTGGACGCCTGGCGCGAACGCACGCCGGCCGGCCGAGCCGCCGCCCTTTCCGGTGCCGGATCTCAGTCGGTGTAGACCTCGGCGCGGTCCACGCTCACGAATGCCGCCCCCGACTCGGGGTTGTGCTCGCCGGTGACCCGGATCTGGAGGGTGTGCTCGCCGTGCGGCAGCCGCGGGCTCAGGTACTGGAGGGTCTCGCCCGTCCGGATCGGGCCGTGGAAGTCGACACGTTCCTCCGGGCCCCCGTCGACGCTGATCGCGGCGATGCCGTTGCCGGTGTCCCGCACGGAGAGCAGCGCGATCCTGGTGCCGGTGAAGCGGAACGTCGCGGTGTTTCCCGCCTGATCGCTCCAGTGGTCGTCGCTCCAGAAGCACTGGGCCGCGCAGCCGCTGCCGGAGTTCCAGGTGCCCTGGTACGTGACCGTGCCGTCACCGCTCGACCGGCCGTCGTCGTTGATCCAGTAGTTGCCCGACCCCGGGTCGCCGGACGGCAGGTCCTGTGTCGCGCCCTGCGCCAGCGGGGTGCCGAAGTCCGGGCTGCCGTCCGCGTTCCAGCTGATCTTCTGGGCGCGGGTCGTGCGGTTGGTGTAGGTGATCTCCGAGGTCGTCTTGGCGTGGTAGACGATCCAGTCCTCCGTTCCGTCGGGGGACCGGAAGAAGGAGTGGTGGCCGGGGCCGTAGACGCCCACGGCGTCGTTGCGCGAGAAGATGGGGCCGTCGTGCTGGGTCCAGTTGCCCGGCACCAGCGGGTCGGCGCCGTCCGGCAGGGACATCATCCACACCTGGTAGTCGGGCTTGCCGGTGTCGCAGGTCGAATACGTCATCCAGGTATGGCCGTTGCGGTACAGGAACTGGGGGCCTTCCCGGACCTCGGGGCAGCCGCCGGCACCGTCGAGGGCCACCGCGTTGCCGGAGACGGTGTAGGGGTTGGACATCGGCGCGATGTTCAGGCCGTTGTGCTGGTAGGCGTTGATGCCGCTGTACGCCAGGTAGAGCCGCCCGTCGTGCTGGAGGATGCCGGGATCGATGGCGAACGTGTCCACGTGGTTGGGCGGTTCGAGCTGCGATTTGAAGTGGTAGGGACCGGTCGGGTCGTCGCCCTCCGACTCCAGCACGTACAGCCGGTGGTGATCGTCCACACCGTCGTCCGCCGTGTAGTACATGTACCAGCGGTCGTCGAAGCGGTAGAACTCGGCCGCCCAGATGTGCTGGTTGCGCGAGGGGTCGGAGTCCGTCCACACGGTGACCGGGTCGGCGGCCAGCAGGGTGCTCAGGGAGGGCGAACTCCACATCCTGATGCTGTCGCCCTGCGTAGTGGTGAGGTGGTACTCCCCGTTCGCATAGGCCACGAACGGGTCGGGGCCGGTGTTGAGCGGATTGCGGAACGTTCCTGAAGCGGTCGGGGACGTCGGCTGTGCGGCGGATGCCGGGTCGGCGGCGGCCGTCGGGTCTGGGGCGGTTACGGACATCGTGCCTCCGGCAGTGGCCTGCGGCGCCGAGGCCAGGCCGATGAGCAGCGCGAACAACGCTGTGACCAGCGGGATTCGGGATCGGGGGGGGGGACATCAGCGGCTCCCTTGTGTCTCGCCACGTGTCATGAACGCGGTGACGGAGTCAGTTGACGATGGCCCATGGCACCACGGCACTTACAACGATGTAAACATGCGCGTCAAAAGTGCCCGCCGACGCGATCGGCCGGCCTGTCCGGCCGACTCGGGTTCGCCGTCATCGGGCCCCGCCAACCGGCCCGGGACGCCTCGGCCGGGCCGGGCCGGACCGGTATCTAGGCGAACTTGACCTGATCCTGGCCATCGAAATGACCTCTTTCCGCTCCACCGCCCACGGCGCGTTTCCCCGTCCTAGGCTGCCGCGCTATGAAGAGACAGACGCAGGTCACAGCCGCTCTGTTCACCATGGCGGCGGGTCTGATCACCGTCCCACCGACCTCCGCCGCACAGTCCGCACCCGCACCCGTGGCCATGGCGGCCCCGGTAGCTCCCGCAGCCCCGGGGGCCACCGGGGAGGTCACCCTGATCACGGGCGACCGGGTGCTGCTCCGGGCCGACGGCGAGGTGGCGTCCGTGGTCCGGGGCGAGGGCCGCGAACAGATCGCCTTCTCGGTGCGCCGCACCGACGACGGGCTCCTCGTCGTGCCGAGCGACGCCGAGCAGCTCATCCAGCAGGGAATCGTCGACCAGCAGCTTTTCAACGCAACGGAACTGAGCCGTCCGGAGTACCAGCGGCTGGCCGGGGACGGCACCCCGGTCATCATCACCTACGAAGGAGAACGCCCCGCACAGCTCTTCGACGGATCGGCCCCGCAGGTGCGGGCCGAGTTGGAAAGCATCAACGGCGAAGCCCTCACCGTGGCCGACGAGGACGCCGGCGACGTCTGGGCGGCGCTGACCGGCCCCGGCACCCTCGGCTCCGCGTCCTCCGCCGTCGCCACGCTTGCCCTCGACGGACTCAACCGCGCCCAACTCGACACCAGCACCGGCCAGATCGGGGCCCCGGAGGTGTGGGAGGCGGGTTACGAGGGCGATGGCGTGACCATCGCGGTCCTGGACACCGGCATCGACACGTCACACCCGGACCTGGCGGGCGGCAAGGTCGTCGCCCAGGCCAACTTCGCGGGCACGCCCGACACCCACGACCACTTCGGGCACGGAACGCACGTGGCGTCGATCGCCGCCGGCACCGGAGCCCACTCGGGCGGGGCCTACGGCGGCGTCGCTCCCGGGGCGGAGTTGTTGAACGCCAAGGTCTTGGACGACCTCGGTAGCGGTTTCGACTCCGGGATCGTCCAGGGCATGGAGTGGGCGGTCGAGCACGATGCCCAGATCGTCAACCTGAGCCTGGGCGGCTCCGACGCACCAGGCATCGACGTACTGGAGGAGGCCATCAACCGGCTCTCGGCCGACTCCGGCGTCCTGTTCGTGGTCGCGGCGGGCAACGCAGGCCCGGGCGCGGTCGCCTCCCCGGCCACGGCCGACGCGGCGCTGGCGGTCGGCGCGGTGGACGACGAGGACGCGCTGGCCGACTTCTCCGGCACCGGCCCCCGCCAGGGCGACTTCGCGGTGAAACCCGACCTGACGGCTCCCGGTGTCGCCATCGGCGCGGCAGCGGCCGAAGGCAGTGTCCTGGCCGGTGAGAACGAGCCGGTGGCCGATGGCTACATCGCCATCGGCGGCACCTCGATGGCGGCGCCCCACGTGGCGGGCGCCGCGGCGCTGTTGCTCCAGCGGAACCCGGCCCTGACCGGGGAACAGGTGAAGGCGGCGCTGGTCGGCTCCGCCCAACCGAACCCGGACCTCGGCGCGTTCGAGCAGGGCTCCGGCCGCGTCGACGTGGCGAGTGCCGTCGAGCAGTCGGTGATCGCCGAGCCGGTCTCCCTCAGCTTCGGCTCCGCGCTGTGGCCTCACGAGGACGATACGCCGATCGCCCGGGAGCTGACCTACCGCAATCTCGGCGAGGACGAAGTGACCCTTGACCTCGGCCTGACGAGCAGCGGCCCGGCCGGAGACGCGGCACCGGACGGCATGTTCACGCTGAACGCCGAGCAGGTCACCGTACCCGCCGGCGGCACGGCCACGGTCGAGGTCACCGTCGACACCCGCCTCGGCGGCGAGGTCAACGGCGACTACAGCGTGCTCGTCACCGCGGACGGTGACGGCCAGTCGGTGCGCACGGCCGGCGCGGTGCACCGCCAGGACGAGCATTACGAGCTGACGATCGAGGCCATCGGCCGCGACGGCGAACCGCACCCCGAATGGGGCTTCTTCCTGGAGAAACTCGGCGACGATACGGTCAGCACCCTGTCGCACGGTGCCCGCGACAGCGACGGGACGACGACCCTGCGGGTGCCCCCGGGCGACTACTACGCCCGGCTCGACGGGTTCATCGTGGACGAGGATCTCAACCTGCTCGGCGGCGAGTCGTTCATGCAGCCGCTGCTGGAGATTACCGAAGACACGACGCTCACCTTCGACGCGCGGGAGGGCCGGGATATCGACTTGTCGGTGTTCGCGGAGGACGCCGTCCGAACGAGCCTGATCCTCGGATTCACCAACCGCAACGGGTACAGCGAAACGGCCATCCTGCCGGGTGAGTTGCCCGCGGGCTTCCGCACCAGGCACCTCGGTCCCGAAGTGCCGGAAGACGACTTCTACTCCTTCGTCAGCGCCGGCTGGACGGGCGCGGAGGGCCGGTACCACACCTCGTACGACCGCAACGGCAGCTTCTTCACCGGCCTCACCGACCATGTGGGCGAGGAGGACGTGGCCGAGCTGACCGTCCACCAGGGGCAGTGGGCCGAGCACCACCTGGGGACAACGCTCGTCTGGCCGGAGACCGGTCCGGCCACCACCGTGTTCGACTGGGAGAACCCCGGCGAGGACCTGCCACGCATGTCCACGGAGTTCGTCAGGGCCGACGGTATGGGCTGGGCCATCGGCGCGGACCACCCCACCCCCGACAACCGGTCGGAAGGCACCTACCAGACCGAAGTCGAGCAGTACGCGCCCGGTGAAAGCTACGAGTTGACCATGGGCGTCGGCGTTCTCGGCCCGCACCTGAACATGGAGACCGACCTGACCCGCCAGGGCGACCGCCTGTTCACCGATGTCGATCTCTTCGCCGACGGCCAGGGCAACCGCCTTTACAACGGCTTCTACGACGAATTGTCGATCACGCTGTACCGGAACGGCGAGGTCTTCCGGACCGCGGAGGACGGACGCACCTGCGGCAACTGGCCGCTCCTGCCCCCGTACATCCAGTCGTGCGTGCGCTTCGACGTTCCGCCGGACGAGGCCGAGTACGAGTGGGTCACCAGCGTCAACCGCGCTTCCCGGGCGGATGTCAGCACGGAGGTCACCACCTCGCTCTCCTTCACCTCGGCCCACTCCCCCGGCGAGGAGCACCAGAAGCTGCCGGTCTCGGTCGTGCGCTTCACGCCCGAGCTCGCGCTGGACAACTCGGCCCCGGCGGGCGAGACCTTCCCGGTCCCGGTGACCGTCGAAGGCACGGCGGCCGACGGGAACCTGGGAGCGCTGTCCGTCGAGGTCTCCTACGACCGCGGGGAGAGCTGGAGTGAACTCCCGGTCGAGGACGGTCGGATAACGGTGCAGAACCCCGCGGCCGACGGCAGCGTCTCCTTCCGGGCCGAGGTCTCCGACGCGGACGGGAACACGACGCGCCAGACGATCCTCGACGCCTACCTGACCCGGTAGGGGAACGAGGGGATGCGGCCGGGTCCGGTGGGAGACGCCTCGCGTCTCCCACCGGCCCCACGACCGCGGCCCGCCGGCCACCCGGGCGATGTCCTTCGGAACGTACGAGGCCATGCTGCCGAAGCCCACATACACCGGTGGTGCGCTCGCCTCCAGGAACGCCTCCAGCCCTCCGGAGCGACGGGAGGCCGGTCTCCTCCGGCGAGGTGCGGGTTGCCTTGTCCACGGGTTACTAGTGGCGTTCGCTGTAGCCGTACCGGGACATCGGCTCTGCGCTCACCGCCACCCCGGGCAGGTCGGCGGCTCCGGTGACGTCGTGAGGCTCCCAGAGTTGGAGGGTGCGCAGGCGGGGCAGCCGCTGGAGCGGCCGGAGATTCTGGCCGGTGATGTGGTCCAGGGTGAGTTCTTCGAGGTGGGGTACGGCTTCGGCGAGGCGGACGAGGTCGAGGTCGCGGGGGGCTCCTTCCAGAGTCAGGCGAGTGACGTGCGGCAGGGCGGTGCCGTGGGCGAGGAGGGACGCGGCCACAGGCGCGGAGACGCGCAGCCCCGTGACCTCGCAGGCAGCGAGTGCTTGCCAATCCGCCGCGTGGAGCTGGGGAGCGAGGCCGCGCAGGGTGAGATCACGCAGCCGTGGCCACTCCCTCAGACCGGAAAAATCGCGCAGGTCCTCCCACCAGACGAGCCCGGTCATAGGAGTCCCCGGCGGGAAAAGGGCCGATGGGTGCTCAGGACCTTGCGAAGCCACCGTCACTTCGCCGATGTGCGCGAAATGCCCAAGCTCGCCGGGGACGCTCCCAGGCGGAAAGGTGAAAAGCATGGAGGGGACCGGAAGGTCCGCCAGGGGAGTCAGATCCTGGCCGGCCGCAGACGAAAGCACGGATAGATGACGCAATTGAGAGAAGCTGCGCAGGAGGCGGAAGTCGACTGCGTCCGCGAAGCTGAGCACCTCGCATTTGTCGGCGATGCCGGCGTCCAGGAGCACCCGCGGGTCATCGATCGCCGCCGTGTAGAGGCGGGGGGAGGCAGCCAGGTGCGGGACCTGCGCGGCCGAGTTCAGCAGCACCGTGCTGCTGGGGCGCAGGGCGGGCAGGATGGTCTCGGCGTATGCGGCGGCATCGAAATGGCTCCAGGCCGTGGTGAGCCACAACTCGACCCTGTCGTTGGGGTGCCCGCAGAAGGCGGCCAGCCGGGTGAGCGCTGCCGGGCTGCCCAACTCGCGCAGCGCGTGGATCACCGCGAGGGCCTCGTGGTCCGTCAGGCCCTCAGGGCCGGGCAGCAGTTCGACGAGTACCTGCCCGGCCTTGGCCAGTGCGGACGCCTCGGCACGAGTTCTGGGTGGCAGCAGCGCCGCGGTGCGGGCGGTGACCAGTTCGCGGACGGCGGGGTCGAGTTCGGGGGCGTGCTCCAGGCAGGCCGCGGCGAGCAGGTGCAGCCGGATGCGGTGACGCTTGACGTCGTCGCCGCGCTTGACCAGGCCCTTCAGCAGCCGCGCGCGTTCCTCGGGGCGGCCGTGGGCGACGGCCATGCGGACCACGTCTTCCCACTGGTCGCGGTGCGCGTTGCGCACGATGAGCGGGATGTCCCTGGCCTCGATCGCCTCGCGGGCGGCGAGGTAGTCCTGGAACGTGCGGTGGACGAAGTCGACGAGCCCTTCGGCCGGCTCCCGCAGGAGGCCGGAGCGTTCCACCAGGTAGCGGCACACCGTCTGCGGCGTTCCCGCGGCGGCCACGTGGGGCATCAGCGGCATCGACTTCTCGATCACGTCCTCGGCGTCGTCCTGTTCGATCTCGGAGTGGCCGTTGCGGATCAGCCAGTACGCGATCTTCTGCAGCAGCAGGGTCTGGGTCTGCGCGTCCAGGGCGATGCCGGTCGCCACGCCGCGCTGCCGGTCCCGGCGTTCCAGCAGCATGCGCAGCGCCGCCTCGTACAGCGCGGTCCGGCCGCGAGGGAGGTAGCCGTGGCTGGAGCGGTGCAGCGCGCACATCACCGCGCACATGAGCGGGTTGGTGGCCAGCAGCGCCAGGTCCTGCCGACTGCGCACGGCCGTCAGCAGCGCACCGGCCGCCTCCTCGCCGGCGCCGGCGGCCCGGTGCCAGCGGTGCACGAAGGTCGCAACGTCCTGCTGGTTCATCGGGCTCAGGGAGAAGTCGGTGAAGCCGTCCGCATCCAGCCAGTTGGCTCCCACGGCCGAGGGGCGGCTGGTCACCACCAGCGCGGTGAGGGGGAACTCCCGCATCAGTTCGCGCAGCCACTCGCGGGCCGCGGGACGCCGTTCCTCGGGTATCTCGTCGAGGCCGTCGACCAGCAGCAGCCCGCGGCCGTCCGACAGCACGCGCTCGCACCAGCCGGCCGGCGGGGAATGCGGGCAGCCGACCGCCGACAGAAAATCGGCCGGCATCGGCAGCTGCTGCCCGGACCGGGTGAGCGTGCGCATCGGCAGCACGAACGGCACCCGGACCACGAAATGCCCGAGGTGCGCCCCGAACTGCCGCTCGGCCGCGGTGACCGCCAGCCACTGCACCAGCGTCGTCTTCCCCGACCCGGCCACCCCGCGCAGCAGCACCCGCCGCAGTCCGTCCAGGGCCCGCTCCGCCCGTTCCGGAGGGCGGGGCACCTCGCGCTCCTCGACGGTACGGGTCAGCTCCAGATGCAAGTAGGCGTCATCAAGCGGCCACTGCGTGTCCAGTTCCAGCCCGAAAATGGTCAGCTGGCCGTGCCGACCGGCCACATACCGCCGGTAGCGGTCTTCGAACGCGGTATCCGTCGCGGTCTGCCCCGGGACCCGTTCGGCCAGGGCCTTCAGCCGGTCGGCAATCTCCTGGTTCTGCCGTGTCTGCTCCACCAGGGTCCTGGCGATGAACGTCGAGCGCCGGGTGAAGAAGTCGATGATGTGGACACAGGCCAGTCGCGTCAGGGAGTCCAGGAACTCCGCCGCCTCCGAATCCTGCGCGGGCCCGGCCCCGGCCGCCTTCGCCAAGGCCCGCGCCAGCCCGTCCGCGCCCAGTGCCACCGCGTGCGCATCGTTCATTCCCAGCGCGCCGAGCGTCAGCAGCCGGTCGGCCAGCGCGGAACGCAGGAACTCCCGGTGGTCGGCCAGCTCGCCGGCCTCGGGACCCATCGAGCGCAGTGCCCGGTCCACGATCTCGCCCGCCAGCCTGTGCACGTCCCTGACGGACAGCTCGCGCTTCTCCCCGCGGAAAGCGAGCAGCGCGTCCAGGCGAACGGGCTTGTCCACCAGGCCGGCGCCCGCGGGCTGACCGCGGAACAGCTTTCGCACCACAGGCCCCACCGCTGCGGCGGCCACCCGGCCCCCCAGGTACATCGGGTCCACCATGCCCCACCCCCTCCCGGCAGCGGGAGCGTACCCGCACATCCGGCGGGATCACACCACACCGGCTGCCGACAGGAGACCTGTCCCCCGTCGTTTCAGCCCTTGCCGTCGCCCCTGCCCTTGGAGTCCGGCTTCCAGTCCTGGGCGAGGAGCCCGAGCACCACCTCGTCCAGGAACTCGCCCATCACCCAGGCCGCGGAACGCAGCACACCCTCGCGGACGAAGCCGTTGCGCTCGGCGGAGCGCAGCATCGCGTCGTTGTCCGACAGCGTCTCGATCTGCAGCCGGTGCAAGCCGCGCACGACGAAACCGTAGTCGCACAGCACCGCGACCACGTCGGTGCCGTAGCCCTTGCCGCGGGCGGACGGCACCAGCCCGATCCCGATGTGCGCGGACCGGTGGTGGTTGTCGATGTCCCACAGCGACGCGGTGCCGACCAGCGCGTCGCCCTCCAGCTCCACCACGGAGAACGGGACGATCCGCTGCTCCTCGTCGTTCACCGCGAGCCGCGAGTCCTTCGAGCCGGGCGTGATCGGCCGCCACGGCCCGCCTTCGAACCGCGAGGCGTTCACCACGTCGTCGTAGAGCTCGGCCCGAAGGATCGGAACGTCCTCCTCGTGCCGGGCCCTGAGCCCGACCTTGCTGCCCCTTAACATGCACGCTTCCTATCCGACCGGCCCGACCGGCGGCAAACCATTAAGGGGCCGACCGTTCAGCCGGTGCTGGGCCCTGTCCTAGGCCCTGTCCTAGCCGATGGGCACCACGCGGGCCCAGGTGGGCGGTTCGGGGCGTCGGTAGTGGCCCGCGTGCTCGCGGCGGAACAGTCCGACCACCGTCCGGCACAGTGGCCGGCTGCTCGGCCAGGGGGTCTGGCCGTCGGTCAGGACGACGATGACGTCCGGCCCGGGCCGGGTCCGCAGCGCCCTGGTGAAGCCCGTGCGCAGATCCGTACCGCCGCCTCCGGTCAGCGTGATTCCCTCGGCCCGGCACAGCGGACCGGCGAGGTGGGCCGCGGCGTCGCAGGACAGCACGGTGACCAGGTCCCGGCGACCGCCCACGGCGCGGGAGATCGCGGCGACCTCGTGGAGCGCGCTGCCCAGTTCGGCGTCGCTGACCGACCCGGAGGTGTCGATGATCACCGAGACCCGGGGCGGCCTGCGCCGGAGGCTCGGCAGCAGGGCGCCGGGCACTCCGGCCGAGCGCCGCGAGGGCCGGCCGTAGCTGTAGTCCTCGCCGGCCCCGGGGCCGGAGGCCGCCGAACGGACCGCCGCGCCCAGCAACTCCCGCCACGGCTGCGGCGGATGGAACGCTTCCTCCGCCCAGCGCCGCCACCCCTTGGGGGTGTCGCCCGGGCTGCCGATGATGCCCTGCGCCACGCGGAAGCGGACGGCGTCCCGTTCCTGGTCGCTCAGTCCATGTGCACCGTCAGGTCCGAGGTCCCACTCCCGTTCACGTCCGTCGGCGCCGCTGCCGCACTCCAGCCAGGCGAAGTCCTGGGTGCGCGCCCCGAGACGGAACTGGCGCAGGTAGTCCTCCATCAACTCGCCTTCGCGCAGGCCCAGGTTGGCCGGCGTGACGGCGCCCGCGGGCCGCGGCAGCCCGTCGCCGAACACGTCGTCGTTGATCTCGCAGTCCGCGGCGATGTTGATGCGCAGCCGTTCCGCGGGGCCGGTGAGCCCGTGCTCCCGGGCGAACCGGTCGCCGCGCCCGTGGTGGTCGCGCAGCAGGTGCGACACCTCGTGCACCCACACCCCGGCCAGTTCCTCCACGGGTGTCCTGTCCACGAACGCCGGGGAGGCGTAGGCCCGCCAGTGCCGGTCGACGGCCATCGTCGGCACCCGCCGCGACTCCACGACGTGCAGGGCGAACAGCGCCGACGCCAGGTAGGGCCTGGCCCGGACGGCGCGCAGCCGGGCGGCGAAGAGTTTGCCGAGGTCCAGCGTCCCCGGCTCACCGGCGGTCAACGGCCGCCCCGCCCGGCGGTGGAGCGGGCCGCGGCCAGGTCGGCGCGCCGGGACAGGGACACCGCTCCGGCGAGCCGTTCAATGGTCGCCGGGACCTCCCAGCCCTCGCGGCGCAGGGTGGCCAGCGTGGTGGCGGGAACGACGACCAGGTCCGGGGCTCCCGTCTCCACCGCGCGGGCCAGCAGCGCCCAGGCGGCGTCCCAGCGGGACTTGTCCGGCCGCGCCCGGACCGCCGCCACCACCGCGTCGAGCGCGGCCTGGCGCAGGTCTCCCCGTTCGGGGAGAGCGGCGCCCGCCGGGTCGGCGAGCAGGTCTTCTGGGTCGGGGAGGTCCATCCGGTCGAGACCGGCCAGGAGTTCAAGACCGGGGCCGTCCCCGACGGCGCCCCTCACCAGCAGGGAGAGCACTTCTCTGGACGAGCCGGCCGCGGTCGCGAAGGCGACCAGGCTCAGGGTCATCTCCCAGCTCCGGGGGGACGGCCACGCACCGCCCCGGCCGGTTTCCCCGCTGGGCAGCCGGTGCACGAGGCCGGGCCGGGCAGCGAGCAGCCCGCACACCGCTCGGCGGGCGAAGTCCACGGCGTCCGCGAGCCGTTGGGGGTCAAGCCGGGGCAGGGTGGCGCGCGGCCAGGTGCCGCCGAGGCCGCGTACCACGACCTCGTGGTCGTGGGTCCACCGGAGGTGGACGAACCGGTTGGCCAGGGGCGGGCTCAGTTCCCAGCCGTCGGCGGCCGAGGAACGCGGATTGGCGGCGGCGACGATCCGGACCCCGGGCGGCAGCCGCAGGGCGCCGACCCGCCGTTCGAGTACGAGGCGGAGCAGGGCGGCCTGGACCGCCGGTGCCGCGGTGGACAGTTCGTCAAGGAACAGCAGTCCGCGGCCGGCCCGGGCCAGCCGCACCGCCCAGTCCGGCGGGGCCATCGGAACGCCGCGTTCCGCCGGATCGTCCCCGACGATGGGCAGGCCCGCGAAGTCGGACGGCTCGTGCACGCTGGCGATCACGGTGGTCAGCGGGAGGTCGAGGGCGGCGGCGAGCTGGGTGAGGGCCGCGGTCTTGCCGATCCCCGGCTCGCCCCACAGGAGCACGGGCAGGTCGGCGGCGACGGCCAGGGTCAGGGCCTCCAGCTGGACATCCGGGCGCGGTTCCGTGGTGGCGTCGCGCAGCAGCGCCAGCAGCTCGCCCGCGACGTCGAGTTGGGAGGCGGCGGACCGGGCGGGGGCGTCGGCGGGGGCGGACGCGGTGGCGGACGGGGTGCTTGGGGTGCTTGGGGTGCTTGTGGGCATGAGTGATCACCTGTCGGGTTCGTCGTGGGCCGCGGATGTGCGGCGGGGATGGGCCCTGCGGGCCCGGGTCAGCGGGTGGTGGCGTGCCGCGGGTGCGCGCGGCGGTCGCGGGTGCGGCGGTCGCGCGGGTGGGTGCCCGGGGCCGGGCCTGGCCCGGCGAGGCCCGCCCGGAACAGACCGTGGGCGACGCGCCCTCGCGCGGCGGCCTCCAGCTCGTCGCGCAGGGCGCCACCGGGCAGCGTCGATTCGCGGCCCAGCAGCCCCTCGACGACGGCCAGCGCGCCGTCGATGTCGCCGTGGTCCAGGCGTTCGCGGACTCCGGTGAGGGCGTCCGGCTCCCGGTGCGCCCGGCCGATCTCCCGCAGGCAGGGCAACGGGGTACCGGTCAGGGCGGCCAGCAGTTCCTCGCGCCGGATCTCGTCGGGGTCGTGGTCCAGCGCGGACAGCACGCCGTCGACGAGGCCGATCCGGTGCCGCGCGCCCCGGCACTCCACCAGGTGCGGCCCGCCCGCCCGCCGCGGCCCGGGGCCGGGGGGCGGCGGCGCGTCCGGTGCCAGGGCCAGGGCGACCAGCGGGTGCAGCTGGTCGGGCCTGATCAGCCCGGCGCGGATCAGCTCCAGATCGGGCAGGGCCCAGGTCGCCGCGTCGGGCAGCACCGGCAGCGCGGACGCGCGGCGTTCGAGGGGCGTTGCGGTGATCCGCGGCGCGGGCGGCCCGGTGCCGTTCCGCGCGGCGAGCTTCAGGAGCAGCCGGTGCCGGGCCCCGAGCCGAACGGTGACGGCGCCGGGCGGGCGCCCCTCGGCGCGGAGCAGGATGCCCGCCTCGGCCGGCCAACGGTCCACCGCGCAGCGGCGCTCGCCGGGCATCATCCGAAGCGGCTCCAGGTCAGGACCGGGTCCTTCCGCGCCGGGCGGCCGGTCGGCGCCGGCGCGGCTGCGCAGCTCACCGGCCCGGTGCGCGTCCCACAGATGTCGGTGCAGGTCGAGACGGTACCGCGGGTGCGGGCGTGGCCGCGGGTGCCGGTGGCCGCCGGTCCCGGAGCGGGACCCGTCCCACAGGGCGAGGCTGATCCGCTGGCCGGCGGCCGCCCAGGCGGGCGGGGTCCTGACCACCAGGTGCACCGCGCCCGCGCCGTCGCACCCCGCGCCGTCGCACCCCGCGCCGTCGCATCCCGGGCCGTCGCATCCCGGGCTGTCGCCGCCGGTGCCGTACCGGGCCAGCGTGAGGGTCAGGCCCGGGCGCAGCAGCCCGTCGGGGGCGATCCGCGGCATGTGCCAGCGCAACAGGTCGGGAGCCAAGCGGCGGAGATCGGCCCGGACTCGGGTGGCGAGTTCCTGGCCGTGAACGCGGGCCACCGAGCGGAGGCTGAGGTCGACATCGAAGCCCGCGGCGGCGCATGCCCCGGCCCAGTCGCCGGCGCGGCGGCGGGCGGTCGCGGTGTCGATCATGGAGGGCGGCACGGCGAACTCGCGCACGCGCAGCCACAGGGAGAGGCGGGAATCCTCGTTCGCGGTATGAGTGAGCATCAGCACTCACCTTGCGCGGACGGGTCCCCCAATCTGCTGAGAGAGTCAGTCGTCATCGCCCGCAGCGTAACGCTCCCGGCCGGTGATCCGCCAGCCATGCGGCAGCGATCACGGCCGGCCCGCGCGTTCCGCGCGAGCGCGGTCATTCCTCCGCGTCGCGGACCAGGAGTGCGATCTGCACCCGGTTCTCGACCGCCAGCTTGGCGAACAGGTTGCCCGTGTGCGCCTTGACGGTCGCGACGCTGATGCGCAGCCGCTCGGCGATCTCCGGGTTGCCAAGACCGTCCGCGATGGCCCGGGCGGTGGCGAGTTCCCGTTCGGTCAGTGCGGACAGCTGTTTCCGCGCGGCTTCGCGTGCCGATTCGCGAGCGTCGGAGGGCTGCGGCCCGGTCGCCGCGGCGATCACCCGCGCCGTGACCGCCGGGGACAGCACGGGGTCGCCGTCCGCGACTGTCCGCACCGCGTCGATGATCCGCGGCGGCTGGGTGTCCTTGAGAACGAACCCGAGCGCTCCGGCGCGCAGCGCGCCGAGCACCAGATCGTCGGAGTCGAACGTGGTCAGCATGAGCACCCGCGGCGGCGCCGGTTGGGTGAGGAGTTCCCGGGTCGTGCTGAGACCGTCCCGGCCGGGCATGCGCACGTCCATCAGAACGACGTCCGGCCGCTGTTCGTCCACCACCGTGAGCGCGGCGTCCCCGTCGGCCGCCTCGGCGACGACGGTCAGGTCCGGTTCGCCGTCGATGATGAGCCGCAGTGCCATCCGCACCAGTTGGTCGTCGTCGACGATGACGATACGCACCGGCTCCCGCTCGGTATCCACTCATCTCCTCTTTTCGTGATTGTTTCCCGGCCAGGGTAGTCGCGCGGTGAGGAGATATCCGTTGTCGGGTGTCGCGTGATGGTCGAGTTTTCCGCCGGCGAGAACGATGCGTTCGGTGAGGCCGAGCAGGCCGAATCCTGACGCCGGCGGTTGCGCGGTTGTCGTGGTGGCCGGGGAGTTATGCACGCTCACGTGCAGTTTTTCGCCGGCTGCTCCTTCGAGAACGATGCGCACGTGTGCGCCCGGGGCGTGTTTGGCGGCGTTGGTCAGCCCTTCCTGGACGATCCGATAGCAGGTTCGTCCGACGACGTCGGACGGTTTTCCCGTCACGGTGCTGGTGAGCGTGACGTCCAGTCCTGAGGCGCGGGCCTCGGCTACCAGTTCGGGGATTCGGTCGAAGGAAGGTTGTGGCGGTTCCAGGCGGCCAGGACCGCCCGGGCGGTCCGGGCCGGCTCGGAGCACACCGAGGACGTCGCGCAGTTCTTCCAGTGCTTGGTGGGAGCCGTCGGCGATGCCGCGGATCAGCACGCGCATGTCCTCGGCGGGGAGGTCGCCGCGGTGGTCCAGCACTCCGGCTTGCATAGCGACCAGGGAGATCCGGTGCGCGAGCACGTCGTGCATCTCGCGGGCGATCCGGTTCCGTTCCAGGGCCCGGGCCTGCGCCGCTCGCGCGCTCTGCTCCCGTTCCGCGCTTTCCGCCCGGTCTCGCAGGGAACGCACTTCGACACGCCGCGCCCCGACGGCCATGCCCGCGGCCACCGCGATGCCCGCGGTCAGTGCCGAGAGCGCGAGTTGGAGCCACATCGCGCCGCGCGGACTCTCGATCGGGTAGAACCCGCCGGTGAATTGTGACGCGGTCACGTAGGCCAGCCCGACTGCCCCGATCTCCACCGGACGGCGACGAGCGGAGATCGAGCCCAGCGCCAGAAGCGCGGCGCCGGAGGCGAGCGTCGACGCGGTCGAGGCGATCGCGACCGTCATGGCGACGGCGAGCGGGAACCGCCGCCGCCACAGGAGCGCCATCAGGCAGCCGAAAGCCACCAGCGGATCACCGGTGAAGAACCAGGAGTACGTCTCGTTCGTCTGCTCCCGATCGAGCACCACCCCCATGGAGAGCCAGATCGGTATGCCCAGTGCCGCGGCCGCCAGCAGCCGCCATATCTGCTGCCACGCCCCGAGCCGTGGCGCGAGGTCTGTGTTCACCCGGTCATTATCGTGAAACGGTGCGGCCGGTGCAGCGGACCGGGGTCTGATGCGTCCTCGACCACGGTCGAAGTACCACCTGGTCCCTGGTCGTAGACGATTCGAGCCGCCGGGCTGATGTGCCGGCGCCGGTGCCGGGACAGAATCGTTCACGTGCCGAAACAACCGGAAAACAGGGCTGGCTATCTGGCCCTTGAGGCGGTCGGGATGGTGATCACAGCCCTGTCCGCCCAAGCGGTGATCCGCGGTTTTTTCAATCCGGAATACGAGCCGCTTTGGGGCATCTTCAACGGGGTGCCCGGCGGCCTTTCCGGCCAGATGATCCTCCTCGCCTTCATCGCGCTCGTCGGAACGGTATTCGGCGGCTGGGCACATATCCGTCAGGAACCGAGCACCGAGCGGGCCGCTCATTTCAGGGGAGCACGACGTAAATACCGAAGGAATACCGGAAAATAGCGCGGTGCGTCACGGGCGTCCCGCACCGGAACGTTGATCGCACGCCGCCACCACCCCAGCCACGCCAGCCACGCCAGAGACCCCGCGCCGCCCCTCAGGAGGACAACAGATGCACAGAACTTCGCCCCTCGCCGTCGCCCTCACCGCCACGGCGGCAGCGGCGGCGGCAGCGACTCTGGCCCCGGGAGTGTCGGTGGCGGCAACGCCGGACACCGTGCGGTGGGGCCCGTGCCCGGAGGAGGTCGACGCACCCCGTCTCGAGTGCTCGACGCTCGAAGTCCCGCTGGACTACCGGGACCCGGACGGCCGGCAGATAGACATCGCGATCTCCCGGCTGGCGAGCGAGGAACCGTCGCAGCGCCGCGGCGTGCTGCTGACCAACCCGGGCGGCCCCGGCGCCACGGGACTCGACTACCCGGCCGTGCTCGCCGGCTCGGGGCTGCCGCAGGAGGTGCTGGACTCCTACGACCTGATCGGCTTCGATCCACGCGGCGTCAGCAACAGCTCGCCGGTGACCTGCGATCTGACGCCTGAGCAGCAGCAGCGCGGCGCCTTCGCGCCGTACGCGCACACCGCGGCCGATGTGGCGCGGGAGGCGGAGTACGCGCGGACCATCGCCGAGCAGTGCGCCGCCTCGCCGACCGCGTGGATGCTGCCGCACACCACCACCGCGAACACCGCACGCGACATGGACCGCATCCGGGCAGCGCTGGGCGAACCCAAGCTCTCCTACCTCGGCGCCTCCTACGGCACCCACCTCGGCTCGGTGTACACGACGATGTTCCCGGACCGCGGCGACCGGATCGTGCTCGACAGCGCCCTTGGCCCCGGCGGTTACGACGTCACGGCCATGCGGATGTTCGCCCCCGGACTTGAGGACCGGTTCCCGGACTTCGCCGCCTTCGCCGCCGCGCGCCCCGAGTACGGTCTGGGCACCACACCGGAGCAGGTCACCGCGAAGTTCTTCGATCTCGCGGAGCGGTTGGAGGCGGCACCGGTCCAGGGCGTCGACGGGACGGCGTTCCGCGGGATCACGTTCGAATTTCTCTACAGCGACGCGCTCATGCCCCTGCTGGCCGAAACCTGGCAGGCGCTCGACACGGACCGGCCGCTGCCGCCCATGCCGCCGCTGCCGCCGGACCCGGAGAACTCGATGGCCGCCCGTCTGTACGTGATCTGCAGTGATTCGCGCTGGCCGGGGACGGTCCAGGAGTATCAGCGGAATGCCGCGGCCGACCGGCAGAGGTACCCGATGCTGGGCGGGATCGCGGCCAATATCGGACCGTGCGCGTTCTGGCCGACCGAGCGGGTCGAACCGCCGGTGCACATCGGTGACCAGGGCCCGTCGAACGTGCTCATAGTGCAGAACGAGCGCGACCCGGGGACGCCGCTGGCCGGCGCCCAGGAGCTGCGGCGGGCGTTCGGGGACCGGGCCACGATGGTGACGGCCGACCAGGGCGGGCACGGTGTCTATCCGTTCGGCCGCAACACGTGCGCGAACGACGCGGTGACGGCGTTCCTGACCACCGGGCAGCGCCCGTCGCAGGACCGCGCCTGCCCGGCGGAGCCGAGCGAGTAGCGAGTAACGGGTAGCGAGTAGCGGGAACGGAGCACTGTGCGCCTGGGCGGACGACCGCAACGGTCGTCCGCCCGGGCAACGTTCGTCCCGCCGCCGTTCGCCGGGCTACGGCTGTCCGGCGCGGCGGCGGCGGAACTGCCCGAGCGCCGCGTCGACGGCGAGGAAGGCGAGCAGCGACAGGCCAAGCAGCGGAACGTAGTAGCCGACCACCGCGGCGAGCGCCAGCAGGGGCACGAGCACCGCCCACGGCGCCCTGCGCCAGGCGCCGCGCGGGGGCGGGCGGCCCCAGGCCATGCGCCGGGCCGTGGTGGGCCGCCGCTGCCACCACATCCGGTAGCCCAGGACGATGACCGTCATCAGGGCGCAGGCCAGCGCCATGAGCACGATCTGGTTGGCGAGCCCGAACAGCAGGCCCATGTGGGCGTCGACCCCCCACCGGGCGAGTTTGGCCGCCAGCGGCCAGTCCTCGAACCTGACGGTGTCGGTCACCTCGCCCGTTGCCGAGTCCACCGCCACGGCGTCCTGGGCGACGGGCCAGTGGCTGCGGGTCTCCTTGATGGAGTAGACACCGCCCGGCTCGGCCGGGTAGATGATCTCCACCTCGTCGCCGAGCCCTTCGTCCCTGGCGGCCGCGAGTACCCGGTCAGGACCCACGTCGGCGGCGTGGCCGTCCCCTCCCGCATGCCCTTCGTGCCCCTCATGCTCGCCGTGCCCCTCGTGCTCGCCGTGCCCCTCGTGCTCGCCGTGCCCCTCGTGCTCGCCGTGCCCCTCGTGCCCCTCGTGCTCGCCGTGCCCGCCGTGTCCTTCGTGTTCCGCGTGCTCTCCGGCGGTCGTGCTCACCGCCGGGGTCTCCCAGGACAGGGCCGAGCGCAGCTCCGTGATGTTGGCGCCCGCGTGCTGGGACCAGGTCAGGCCGGTCAGCGAGAGGAAGCCGAGCCCGAGCCCGATCCACAGGCCCACCGTTCCGTGCCAGGTGAGGGACGCCCGGCGCCCCCGCAGCCCTCGTTCGGGCAGCAGGGTACGGCGGACCCGTCGTTCGGCGCGCCGCCGCCCGATCCACAGCACCACACCCCCGAGGACGATGACCGCCAGCCAGCTCGCGGCGAGTTCACTGTAGTGACGCCCCAAGTCCCCCAGGTGCAGGTTGCGGTGCAACTCGTCGACCCACCAGCGCACGGGCAGCGCGCCCGAGGAACCGTACGCCTCCAGCGCACCCCGCACCTCCGCGGTGTACGGATCGACGAAGACCGCGAGCCGGTGGCTGGGGCCGAGCCCCGGAACGTCGAGGAGGACGCGCGTCGTCGCGCCCTCGTCCGCGCCCGGGCGCACCCCGTTGACCGTCCCCTCCGGATGCGCCGCGCGGGCGGCCGCCACCTGCTCCTCGACCGGGAGCCGCTCGTCACCGACGGGCACCCGCAGTTCGTGGTCGTAGACGATCTTCTCGAACTGCACCGACGCCGCGTAGAGCAGGCCGGAGAACGCGGCGACGAACAGGAACGGCGCCACCAGGAGCCCGGCGTAGAAGTGCAGCCGCAGCACGAGCGGTTTCACGGCCGAACGGCTCACACGGCTCGAACGGCTCGCACCGCCGGCGGAGCCGCTGTCCGCCGTCTGCTCCTCCTCGGGCTCGCCCACTTCGGGCAGAACGGTCATCGCCAGTCTCCTTTGCACCCGTGCATCACTCAGGTAGTCGTGAAACCGGCCCACCGCGTTCCCGGACGGACCCGACGGGCGGTGAGAGCGGGAGCGGAGCATGCGCCGGCATATCGCCTCCGATAAAACGTTCGCGCGTGCCGTCGTCCGGATGGTGAGGTGGCACGGTGACCGACCACGACGAGGCGGCGGCTGTCCGACCGTTGACACTGGCCTGGGTGGGCCGGCACCTGGCGGCCGGCGAGCGGATCACCAGGATCGAGGCGCTGCACGGCGGCATCACCGCCGAGATGCGGAGGCTGACCGTCGGCGCGCGGGACGGAGACACCCGGCACCTGGTGCTGCGAAGCTTCGTCGACCCGTTCCACGTGGAACGCGCCGAGGAGTCGCTGACCGGGGAGTCCGGCGCCCTGACTCTGCTCACGCGGACCGCGGTGCCGGCTCCTGGGCTGATCGCGGTTGATCCGGCCGCCGCGCATTGCGAGTATCCGTCGCTCCTCATGACACATCTGGCGGGCCGGACGGTCCTCGACGACGAGGGGCTTGAGACGCGCGTTCCGCTGCTGGCCCGTCAACTCGTGGCGATCCACGCGTTGCGGCCCGCCGAGCGGCCCCGGAAGTACGGGACGTTGACGACCGCCGACACCGTCGTGGTCCCGAGCGGCGCCGACGCGGCGGCATGGGCCGCGGCGATCGACGTGATCCGCGAGCCCGCGCCGCCCTACGAAGGGCGGTTCCTGCATCGCGACTTCCAGCCCGGGAACGTGCTCTTCGACGTGCCGCCCGCGAGGCCGGCAGCTGCCCGGATCACCGGCGTCGTCGACTGGGCCGCGACCTCCTGGGGCCCGGCGGATCTCGATGTGGCGCACTGCTCCGTCAATCTGGCGCTGCTGCACGGCCCGACGTGGGGTCTGCGGTTCCCTGCGGCGTACGAGGAGGCCGGCGGGGTGCTGGCCGCGTCCGCGAGCGAGCGGCGGTTCTGGCAGGTCCGGGACGCGCTGGCGTCCTCGGAAGAAGTGGAGTCGGTGTCGCGGCTATGGCGCGAGGCAGGCAGGACGGAGCTGACGACGCGTGCCGTGGAGGAGCGGCTGGATGCCTATGTCACCGCCCTGATGGACACGCTCGGCTGAGCCTCTGGGCCCGGGTGCACTGCTGCCCGGTGTCGCGCAGCGCGGCCTCGCGGTAGTCGCGTGGTGGCACGCCGTACGCGGCGCGGAAGGCGCGGCCGAAGTCGGCAGGCCGGCGGAAGCCGAGGCGGTGCGCGATGGCGCTGACCGTGACATCGGCCAGCAGGGGGTCCGCCAGGTCGCGGCGGGCTCGTTCCAGCCGCTCGCGGCGGACGAGCCCGGCGACGGTCGCGCCGTGCCGCTGGAACAGCCGGTGCAGCGAGCGGGCGGACAGGTGGTGGGCGCTGGCGATGGTCTCGGGGGCGAGCGCCGGGTCGGAGAGGTTGCGGAGGATAAAGTTCTGGACGCTCAGGTAGAGCGCCTGGGGGTGCCGATCGGCCGGCGGCATCGGGCGCTCGTCGACGCGCTGGCCGATGGCGGCGGCGATCAGGTCGACGAGCACGGTGGTGAGCCGTGGCCCATCGGCGGGCCCGTACTCGTGGGGCCGTTCGGTGACCTGGATCAGGAACCGCCTGAGGACCTCGCCGAAGCCCCGGTCGGTCGGCATCCTGGTGGAGAGCAGCGGGGTGAGCCGGTCCGGCGGGACGGGCAGCAGGCGGCGCGGTAACTGGACGACGATCTGGCGGACCACGTCCCCATGCCGCGACAGTGCCGAGCCGTCGAACGGATAGGACGAGTCGTAGAGCACCAGTCCGCCGTCATCCAGTTCCGCCTCGTTCTTGGACTGGGCGAGGCGCATCCGGCCGGTGACGGTCAGGGACAGTTGCAGGTACTCCGGGTCGCTGCGGCGGATCAGCTCCGGCGTGCGGCGGACGCTGGAGATCGAGGGGTAGAACATGGACGAGATCTGGGCGAGTCCGAAGTCCAGCATGGTGAGGGAGGCGCGGAAGTCGGCCGCATGATCCGTGTGGATCGCGGTCGGTATCAGCGTGGCCATGGTCATGTCGTGCCACCAGGCGAACCTGTCCGCCTCGGGCGAGTCCTCGGTGGTCCGAGTGGTGACTATCACGCCGTCAACACCTCTGCTCCCACTCCGCATCGGGGGCCGGGGAGACCGGACAGGCCCGGCCTCCCCACGCGTACTCCCTGTGCGGGACGCCTACCCGGCGCCCACGGTTTCGTCTCCCGGCACTTCGGCGCCGGGCGGCCCCCGAGTGGTGGCGCGGAAAGCGGAACGGTTGGCGCCGAGAGCTGTGGACCGCGCCGGCGCGAGCCGGGACAGTCGACAGCGACGGAACACGGCACGGCTCGGCTGGCCAACGGGGGTCGGCGCCGGGTTCCGTCGTATCGGGGACGACGGTTGGGCGGGAGGCGATCCGGCTATGGCCATGGCCACCACGTGCGGGGACTGTACGTGCGAGGGCATCGGAGATGACGGCATGGCGGGTACACGCCGCGCGGCCGGCGGACGGGAGGCGAGGTCGTGATGTTTCCGGGCCAGGCCGTGGCGCAAGCCAACCTCTCCGCAGGGCAGTTGGCCGAGTTCCCCACCCTCGGATTCGTCCCCTGCCCGGGGAACGCCGACGCCGCCGCGAGCCTGGCATCCGAGGTGCGGAACGTCACCACCCAACTGGGCGACGCCCTCGCGGAGATGAACGGCTCCGCCTTCCAACGACGGTGGGAGGGCAAGGCGGCGGACGCGTTCCGCGACACCTGGACGCAGCTGCGCCCCAAGGTCGACACCCTCCACCAGTCGATGAACGGCGCCGCCGACGCCCTTGGGGAGTGGGCCGGTTACATGCCCGGCCAACAGAGCGCGGCACACACTCTGGAGGAGCGCGCCCGGCAGATCGAGCAGGCGCTGGACGCCCTGCCGGCTCCCCCGCCCCAGTTGATTGGGGCCCCGTCGATCGTCCGTTCCCAAGAGCTGAGCGAGCTGTACGGCGAGGAACAGGCCGCGACCTACCTCCGCAACGAGGAGCGGCGCGAGCAGCTGAACGACCAGCTCGACAACATTCAGGAGCAGGCGCGCCTGCTCGCGCAGGCGTATGCCTCCCACGGTGAGGACATCGCCGACCGGCTGCGCAGCGCGCTCAGCGAGGTGACCGAGGGCGGGTTCTTCTCCCGCATCGGCCGGGCCCTGGCGGACGGGGTGCTCGGGCCGCTGGAGCCCCTCCAGGAGTGGATCGTGGGGAACGCCGCACGCATCGGCGAGGTGGGCGACGTACTCGCCCTCTACAGCACGGTGATGGCGGTCGGCTCCGAGCTTCCCTTCATGCCGCCCACGGCCAAGGCGGTGCTGGGCATCGGTGCCGCCGTACTGGGGCTGGGCGCGCTCTCGGTCCACGGCACGGCCAAGCTCGCCGGCGCCGAGGTGACGGGGCGCACACTCAAACAGGACTTTTTAGGGGCGCTGGGGTTCGGGACGGTGGGCGGACTCGCGGGCGGCTACGCCAAGACGATCGGTTGGTTGGGGCGCTTCGGGACGGGCGACAGCATTCACAACACCTACGAGGACCCGTCCACGCTGCGCTACTTCGTACCGACCAACGCACGGCAGGGGCTCACGCTGCTCACCGGCCAGCACGCGCTGGTGGCGTTCGAGAACGCCTGGCGGGCCGGCGGAGAAATGAAGAAATAGCGACCCGGGAAAGGGGGTTCGTGGATGTTGCAGGTGGCCTTTGACATACCCGAGAATTTTGCCAGGACCCCGGTCGGTATGACCGAGGACGAGGTCCGGGCGCACGCCACGGCCCGGCTCCGTGACGGCGCCGGCGAGGCGCGGGCCCCGAGCGACGAGACGTTGCGCGAAGTGCTGGAGCACTCACAGAGGTTGAGCGAGGCGGGCACCCTCTACTGTGGCTCGTTCCTCGGCGAGCTGGATGCCGAACTCTCGTTGGCCACGCTGATGGTGAACGTCGTGGAGTTCCCCTACGGGGACGACCCGCGGCTCGCCACCGAGGGCATGGCACAGTCGCTGTCCGCCGCCCGGGGGCCGCAGTGGGCGGGCGGCCTCTACGAGTTGCCGTGCGGACAGCCGGCCTGCGTACTGACCGGGCCGGTCGTCTTCCAGTCGCCCGACGCCGAGCCCGACGAGGTCGCCTACACGAAGCTACAGGCGTTCGTGCCGGTGCCGGAGACGAGTGACCAGCAGGAGCAGCTGCTCTTGGTCGTCGACTTCGGCTCCCCGTCGCGGCAGCACTGGGAGCGTTACATGGAGGTCCCCGCGCGACTGCTGCGCAGCCTCTCCTTCACCGAAGCCGACTCGAAAGGGCCTGAACATGGCTGACGTGTACGTGGAGTACCAGTCCGTCCGTGGCATGCGGGACAAGGTGAACGAACTGCACAGCCAGTTGCGGGGGGTGGCGGGAACCGTCCGCGGATTCGACGGTGAAGCCATGGGCGTGGTCGCGCTGGCATCGGTCGTGAACGACACGGGCGAGGAGTGGGAGCGGGAAACGGAGCAACTGGCCCAGGTCTTCGACCGTGCCGTGGACTCGCTGGACGATGTGCTGAGCCACTTCCAGGGCGTGGAGGAAGAACTGCGCCAACGCGCGACGCGCGACTGAGTCCCGCCCCACCGGAGGCCGTCGTCGCTGACCTCGGCCGAGGACGACCGGGCTGCTCATCGCGGAGGAAAGCGCCTCTGCTACGCGACGTCGGGCCGTGTCATCAGCGGCGACCGCACATGCAACGCCAGACTTGGGCTGGTCAGGGGCACGACGTTCCACGTCGCCATCGCTGTCCCCGCGTCGGCGTAGACCGACAGCAGAACCCGGTGCGGTGTGGTGATGACATAGATCTCGGCGACGAACGTGTTGCCCTGCCAGGCACCGGCCGCGACGACAGGGCGGCCGAGCGGCGCACTTTCCCGCCATTCGCCGTGGCCCGCCTCGATGTTGAGGAGCGGCCCGAGCCGAAGGAGCCATCCATCGTCCACGGGATCGACCATCACCGTCGTTCCGTCGGGCAGAGCCGAATCCCCGACGGAGGCGTCGAGTCTCGCCTTGACGGAACGCTCCGGGTCGGCCGAACCCGGCACCGACGCCAGTGACAGCCGCCGCAGCCGATCGGCGAGGATCTCATCGTCCCGGCTGCTTCCCGCGTGGTCCAGGCCGGGCAGCAGGCACTCCCACAAGGGGGCGAGCACTGCCTCCCCCTGCGGTATGGCGCCGGTCACGGCGACCACGAGATCGGACGACGGGACGACCACGCACAGCTGACCGAAGGCGCCTTCGCCGCGGTAACCGTGACGCGACATCCAGAACTGGTAGCCGTACCCGCGAAGCGCGTCGGGATTCTTCGACCAGTCCTCGATCTGCGGGGTGTCGACGTGCCGTCTGGTCGCGAGCTCCACCCATTCGCGCGGGACGAGCCGGCGGTCGCCCCAAAGCCCTCCGCGCAGCAGCAGTTCGCCGAAGGCAGCGACGGCCTCGGTCGTGAGGTGCAGCCCGTGGAATCCGAAGGCGGCGCCGCTCGCCACCCGGTCCCATTCGGCGTGGTCGACGCCCATCGGCTTGAAGAGGCGCTCGTCCAGCAGTTCCGGGAGGCTGCGGCCCGTGACCCGTTCCACCATCCCGGGCCAGGACGAAGGTGGTCGGATTGTCGTAGGCATGCCGTGTCCCCTCGGCCTCGGGGAACGGTACGCGCAGGAAGCCCTTCACCAGGTCGCCCGGTTCCCGTTCCCATGCTTCGGCGAGGCTGTCCGTACGATGTCCGGCCGTCATGGACAGCAGGTGGTGAACGGTGAGGCGGCGTCCCTGCGCCGAGATGCCGGCCGGAACGTGGTCGGGCAACACGTCCACCATCCGATCGTCCAGCGAGAGCAGCCCGTCGGCGATCGCGAGCCCCACGGCGACCGAGGTGAACGACTTGGTCAGCGAGTAGAGAAGGTGCGGGCGCTCGGCCGAGTACGGCGCCCACCAGCCTTCGGCGACGACGTGACCGTGGCGTACGACCATGATGGAGTGACACTCGACGGATTGCGCTTCGAGCCGGTCCAGCAGCGCGGTGATCGAACGGGACGACACCCCCGAGGCGGCCGGGGCCGAGCGCGGCAGCAGGGTGGGCCGAGAAGCCATCCGGGTACCGTACACGAGAGCGCTTTCGGGCCCCAGCGATTAACTGATCGCCCCATGTGAACGTCGACCGGCACGTGCCGGGTGGTCAACTCGCGGTGTGGGCCCGCAAGATCTCGACCAGGGCGAGCGCCTTCCAGAGAGGGTCGGTGATGGTCTGGGCAAGGGGCTCGGCACGCTCGGTGTCGACGGGGACGAGCGCCTTCACCAGCCTGTACAGGGCGTGCGCTCTGCGCATGTCGTCGGTGAAGCGTTCCGCGGTTCTTCCGGCTCTGTCCGCGTGGGCCGGTCGGTGGGTGACGATCTCGACTTGGAGGTCCATGATCCGCGACAGGTCGAGGTCCTTGTGCTCCTTTCCGTCCGGCGATATGCGGATGACGCGTTCGGCTTCGCGGGCGTACCGGATCGCCCGGTCAGGGTCCCTTCCGGCCACGGCTTTTCCGGCGGTGGCCAGTGCTCTGGCGATGGCGGACAGGGGCC
This sequence comes from Streptomyces johnsoniae, assembly GCF_031845565.1. Taxonomy (NCBI): domain Bacteria; kingdom Bacillati; phylum Actinomycetota; class Actinomycetes; order Kitasatosporales; family Streptomycetaceae; genus Streptomyces; species Streptomyces johnsoniae. Next base: position 393,605 of record NZ_JAVREV010000007.1, read on the forward strand.
ATTTCGCCTCTGTGCCCGGAAGTCCGAGGGCCATGCGTTCGGACTCCCGGACGAAGGTGTCCACTCGGTCGGGACGCGTGCCCGCGACCGCTTCCCCGGCCTTGGCCAGCGCCTCCGCGACAGCGCGCAGACCACGCGTCCTCTCCTGCTCGGGAAGGACGTGGGCGAGCGATTCGGCCTCCCGGATAAGTGCCTCGGCCCGACTCGGGCTGGCTCCGGCCAGGTGACCACCGGCCTGCGCCAGCACCTCGACGGCGTCGCGCGACACCCACTGCTTCTGCAAGCCGTCGCCCTGTGAACTGGCGATGCCCCACGCCTCGTGGGCGAGTTCCACCGCTCGCTCGGCGTCGACCGGGACGAGGCCCTTGCCCACTTGGACCAGCGCCAGCGCGACGTGATCCCCGAGGGCGCGTTGCCGAGAGCCGGCGAGGTGGGGAATGATGCCCTGGGCTTGGCGGATGAGATCGACCGCTCGCCGGGGGTCCGTGTCGGCCAGGTGCCACGCGACATCGCTCAGGGCCTTCGCGAGATCCTCCAGCCGGTCGGCCCGATCGTCGTCGTCGTTGAGGTCGTCGACGAGTCGTCGTGCCCGTGCCAGCAGGGCGATGACACGGTCAGGGCTGGTCCTGGCCGCCCAGCCGACACCACGGGGCAGCGCGCCCGTGAGGTCGTACAGCGCCATCTCCCTCTTCCGGTGGCTGACCTGCGGGATGGTCTGCGCGGCTTCCTCCAGCAGTTCCAACGCCTGATGGTGGTGTTTGTGCTCGACCAGGTCCTTCGCGACTCTCACCAGCTTCTCCACTCGCCGCTGCAGGTCGGCGGTGGCCCTGGCTTCGTCGGCCAGGAGCGCGTCCCGTGATGAACGGCGCGAGGCCTCGTCGAACGCGTCGCTGTAGCGGTCGGCGTCGCGAAGGTTCTCGGCCTCCGCCACGAGGCGCTGACGCCATTCCGGCGTGTCGTCCAGCACTCCGCAATAGGACAGCCTGCGCAGGAGGTCCCCCTTGTCGCGGGAGTTGGGGAGGCTGTCGATGACCTCCTCCGCCTCCTCCACGAGCCAGGTCGCCCGGTCACGGTCGGTGGCAGCCAACGCATCGGCCAGGCTCGCCAGACCTGACGCCCTCGTGGGGAGTTCCGCCAGGCCCTGGATGGTGGACTCGGCCTCGTCCACGAGACGTCGCGCGCGTGCCGGGTCGAGCGCGACCAGGCTGGTGGCGGCCTTGGCCATGAGGAGCGCGCGTTGGGTGGGGTCGGTGGTTTCGCGACCGGCCCGTATGACCTCGTCGGCGAATTGCCCGGCCCGATCGGGGGCGACCCTGGCCGTCGCGCCCGCGATCTCGGCCAGCAGCCGCATCCGGCCGAGGACGTCCGGGACCGCGCGGGCGGCGCGTTCGGCAGCGGCCAGAGCCGCGAGATGCGCGGCGGACGTGCCGGGGCCCGGCTCTGAGGCGCGACGTTCGCGGGTGGCGCGGTTGTGGAAGTGGATGTGGCGTGTGGCGTTGTTCTGCGCGAAGTGCTGTGGCTCAGGGCTGCCGCGGCTCCGCATGCGATCACGAACGCGCAGCCAGGTGCTCTCCAGGCTGATCAGCGACCCGGCTCCGGTGATGCCCGCCCCCAACGTGGTGATCAGTTCACCCGTGAACTCGGGAAACGACGCGCCGGGGCGCACGAAAGAACGGCTCTCCGCCGGCGCCGAGGTCAGGACGCAGTCCCCGTAACTGTCCCCGTGGCCGTCCCCGTGACCGTCCTCGCCCTGCCCGTGTTCCTCCTCGTCCGCGCCGTTCGCGTGGGCACGTTCGTCCAGCGCGTGGGCCAGCTCGTCACGGCTGGGAGCCGCGGTGGGGGACATTCCGCCGGCGATGCCGCTGTAACAGCAGTCCAGCACGGTCACGCGGTGCCTGGCGCGGTGACCGCTCTGGCGCATCAGGTCGCGGAGTTGCAGGTACGGCAGGGTGCCGAGCTGCGGGTAGTCGGGATCGGCGTCCGCCAGGGCGAGGTACAGGTGCCCGCCGAGGTCGCGCAGCCCGTGCCCGGCGAAGTACACCAGCAGCGTTTCCTCGGTGGCCACCGCGGCGTCCTTGACCGCTGTCAGAATCCGTACGCCCGAGGTCTCGGCGCCCAGGACCGTCACGTGGTCCTGCGGGAGCCCCCAGACCGACAGGTCACGCAGGAGACCAGCCAGGTGGCTCGCACCGGTCGCCGCCGCCGGCATGGTGGCGAGGTCGTCGTGCGCGTAGTCGCCGATCCCGACCACCACTGCCCGGCTCTTGCGCGGATCAGGAATCGCCACCGGCGCCCTCGCCCGTGTCCTCCCCGTCCACCGACCCCGCGCGGCCGGCGGCGTCGCCGCCGGGGGTGGCAGTCGTGGTGCCCAGGAGGCGAACGAGCCGCGCGGCGTCCTCCGCGCTGCCTTCCTCGATCACGAGCCGGACGCCGTTGTGCTCGACCACCATCTGCGCACCGGGCCGCTGGCGGGGCGGGAGTGAGGCGCGGAAGTTCAGGTGGGAGTAGATCAGGCCGGCGGCCGAGAAGCCCGTGCTCAGGGTCAGGCCGATCCACTCCAGGAGATCTCCGGACATCCCCCCGTCCGCGGTGGCCGACCGTTCGCGGGTCATCGTCACGTGTCTGCCCACGCTCCGGTCCCTGGCCAGCCAGTCAGCGAAGCGCCCAGTCAACTCCGCGCCGCCGTCACCACTTTCGTTCCCTCCGACACGTATCCGCATACCCCCACCTTGTCCCGACGAGCGACCTCACCGGAGTCTGGCCGCACTGAGTCACCGGTGTGAACCATCCGCGACCGTACTGGCCTTGGGCGCGTTCGCCAAGTGCGGAAGGCCCCCACCGGTGCTCCAGATCATCCGGACCGCACAAGGCCCGGCCGGCCAGGCGACTTCTCATTGATCAGGTCCTGGGCGTCGTACGCCGGGATGACGGTGCGTGCGGTGCGGCACTGCCGGAGCGGGATCGCTCCGGCAGTCGCAGGTACGGTGCCGACGCCGGTGCCGTGGCCGAGCTGATCAAGATCCGGGCCCGCACCGAGGCCGGGGCGAGGCGTAGTTCGCCTCGGCGGTCGCGGACATCGGCAAGCGGCCGGCACACCGTCGCGTTCTGCGGACCGATCGTGGCACCGCCGACCGACCTTGATGCCGTACTTCACAGCGTTCGCCTCGGCGTTCGCCTCGGCGGTTTCCGGCCGGGGTATCTGCTCCGCCACGAGAGCGAAGAACCCTCTCGCGAGTGCGGCATTCCGTAGTCTCGGATATGAGGGCGTTGTTGACGCCGATGACGAGATCCACGTCGTCCTCTGCGATCAGCCGTTTTGGTCGTCGCAGCGGACGAACTCGACCTGGCGGCCGAGCAGTCCGCCTCGACTGTTTGAGTCCTCGCGCCAGATTTCATATGGGCGAGACGGGCCGACCGGCTGTTGTCCGCGAGGGAGCCGGCGCGGCAGTCACGTCAGGCGCCGCCTCCGGCACGCCCCCCGGCGAGGAGCTGTGTCTCCCAGGCGAACGCCACACCGGTGGCACCGGTGTGCTGAAGCATGACCTCGGTGACGCCCTGAATGGTCTTCTCGCGGGCCCAGTCGCGCTGCCACTCGCTCATTACGGCCATCCAGGTGATCGGAACCACGCCCGCCCGGACCATGCGCCGCACGGCCATGTCGTGTGTCTCCTTCGAGGCACCGCCCGAGGCGTCGGTGACGGCGAAGACCTCGAAGCCCTCGCCCGCCGCCTGTATGGCCGGCATCGCCACACAGACCTCCGTCCAGAGACCGGCCACGATGAGCTTCTTGCGTCCGGTCGCCTTGACGGCATCCACGACGCGCTCGTCCTCCCAGGTGTTGATGAGAGTCCTGTTGATCGGCTTCTGCTCCGGGAACACGTCCTGCACACCCTGGATGAGAAGGCCGCCGCGGTCCTCCAGAACGGTCGTCAGAATCGTCGGGACGTCGAACACCTTGGCGGCCTTGGCGAGTCCGACGACGTTGTTGACAACCATCGCCGGTTCGTGGCTGTGCAGGTTGGCGAACTGGAACGGCTGGTGGTCGATCAGTACGAGAACGCTCTCCTCGGGCGTCAGCAGCGCGTTGAGTCCGGCCTTGTTCTCAGTGCTCATGGGATTCCCTTTCTGAAGCTTCGAAGCCTGCAGCGAGCCCACATGCGGGCTGACCACCTGGCGACCCCACATCGTTTGGTTGACGCGTCAACCAGATTAGGGCACAGGTCATTGAATAGTCAACTAGTCGCCGAGTAGGCCAGGTCGGACCGGGGCGCCGCGGTGCACCTCTTCGGCTACCTGGTGGAGCAGATGCCGCGCGCCCGCGCGACGGCCGACTTGGACCTGGCCGCCTTCGCCTTCACCTTCGGCATCACGACCGGCTTCCGCCCGGTCCGGTAGGCCCGCCCGCCGCCCCTCGGCCCTCCACCGCTTCGACTGCGGCAGGAACACCCGTCGCCCCCCAGGCCCGCTTCACGTCATCGCCGCCGTCGCCCTCGCCGCGGACACGGACTGCTGGACCGCTGGACCGCTGGCCCAGGTCGCCGAGCCCACCGGCCGCACCAGCCGGGGCGACCGTGGTGCAGGGCGCCCGCACGACCGCGATCCGCCGGGCCGGACTCCGCGACGAAATACACCTATTCGCGCAATCTGCGACCAGATACGCGCGCTCGGCTCGTTCGCGCACACGTTGACCGTGGACACCGGAGACGGCACAAGCCCTGGCGATCTGGCGGCAACTGCACACAGACCCCATATCGAACTTGTCCCGCCACCGGTGGCGCGCCATCCCCGGCCCACGTCGGATTCCCGCAGTACCGCGCAGGAAAGAGCTTTGGAAAAGATGCGCAGCAACACGCTATGCCGACGGCGGGTAGGACCCGCCCGTCCCCAACACCGCTCGGCACTGCCCCCTCTGAGCACCGAAAACAGTAATGCGCGCACGTTCCTCGCACAGTTCCACGACAAGGACCGGGTGATCGACGGCCCTGATGACGGCTTCTTCGTCGATATCAGCTGACCGCTCGGGCGGCGCTCCGACCGGGTCAGCGTTCAGCCGCCGATCGTTTTGGTCCGCGACACCCCGCGCTTTTCAGGCACCCTTTTCCGGAGAAGGACAGCCGCCCTGCTGCTGGAACCTGATCTTGGCAGGGCCGAATCTCAGGCAGCCAGCCACTGCCTCGCCCGGAAAGGCTCAGTGACGTTTTCTCAGCGAAATGATCTTCGCGAAGCGGGTTGATCTGGGCACCGCAGACCGGATCGGACAGTGATGGCCCGGGTATGGACAGACGTAAAGCCCCTGATAGGACGGTTCTCACCACAAGATCGTCCGCTGAACCAGAGGCTTCACGTTGATCCCCTATGCTGCCATGCTCGATGTCCCGCGCCACGTGGTGGAGTACCTGGCCCGGCTGCTGACCGGACACCGCCGCCGGATCGGCCCCCCGAAGAGCTCCCGCGTGCTGGGCCCTTTCCGACAGGCGATGCTGGTGCTGCGCTGGTTCCGCGAGGCCGGGTGCGTGCACTGCCTGGCCCGTGACGCCGGGATATCGCAGGCCACCGGTTACCGCTACCTACACGAAGGCATCGACGTCCTCGCCAGCCAGGCCCCGGACCTGCACGAGGTGTTGCGGCGCTGCCACGCGGAGGGGATGACCCATGTGGTCCTGGACGGCACGCTCGTCGCCTGCGACCGTGTGGCGGGGACCACCGAGAAGGGCAACGACCTGTGGTACTCCGGGAAGGCCAAGCACTTCGCGGGGAACGTGCAGTTCATCGCCGCACCCGACGGCACTCCCCTGTGGGTCTCCGACGTCGAGCCCGGATCGGTGCACGACCTGACCGCCGCCCGCATCCACGCCCTGCCCGCCCTGTACCCGGCCGCCCGCGACAGCCTGCCGACCCTGGCTGATGTGGGCTACACCGGGGCCGGCATCGGTATCCACACGCCCTTCCGCCCGCACCCCGACATCTCCTCCCCACTCGCCGCGGACAACCGCACCCACAACCGGCTGCTGCGGGGTATCCGGGCCCTGGGCGAACGCGCAGCGGCGGAACTCAAACAACGCTGGCGGGCACTCCAGCACGTCACGATCAGCCCCTCCCGCATCGGAGCCATCGCCAAAGCCGCACTCGTCCTCAACACCTCATGGAAATGAACTCGGCTGAGAAAACGTCAGTGGTTCGTGGGTCGAGCGTGGATACCGCTCGCCCACGGTCAGGCGCTGTCCGGTGCTGCGGATACCAGTCGTGCCGCTGGTGGTAGTGGTGCTTGCTGAGGGCAGGCTTCGAACGCCTGGATCGCCAACCCAGCGAAGCGTCGGGAGGCCATGACCTGGGTGTCGGTCGATCTCGTGTGGATCCCCTTGTTGGCCATGAGGATGAGAATGAGGTCGTCCAGGATGAAATCGGACCGCAGGTGCCCTGCGTCTTTGGCCCGCTGAGCCAGTCCGGCGAGCGCTTTCATCGTGTACTCACGGTCCGCGACATCCGGCGCCCCTGGAAAGGTCGACATGAAGGCTTCGCTGAAACCCCGATCCCGCGCGTGCAGCTCACAGATCTTTTCGATCACCAGGCACAGGCCACGCCACGGATCGGGATCGGCGCACCCGTCGTCGACGATGGTGCGACAGGCGCGCAGCTGGTCCGCGAAGGCTTCGGTGGCCAGCACCTGCTTGGTCGGAAAGTGACGATACAAGGTGGCAGGTCCGACCCCCGCGCACCGCGCGATCTCTCGCATCGGCACGTCCAGGCCGTCGGCGGAAAACAGTGCTCGGGCCGCGTCGAGGATGCGCTCGCGGTTGTCCAGCGCGTCCGAACGCAGAGTATGAGGCAAACGGTCGACCATGCTCTCAATTTACCTAAACGGACGGGGGCGTCCGTTAGCGTTCCAGACGTAGCAGCTCACCGAGATCATCGGGGCGCACAGCACCGGAGCCCAACCCCTACCGTGCCGTGCACCCCTCCCGCCATCGGCGGCGATCGGCGGCGGGTACTGAGCACGACCGCACTTGATCGGTCCAAGAACATGGGGACGACGTTGAAGGCAATCGCGATCCAGACGTACGGGGGTCCTGAAGGTCTGGCTGTTGTCGACCTGCCGGCTCCCACACCTGCTGCCGGACAGGTGGTGATCGCCACCGACGCCGTCGGCGTCGGTGGCGTCGACACCGTGATCCGAAGCGGGGCCCTGGCCGCCTACGGCTTCAAGGAGGGCCACATCCCAGGCAGCGAGGTGGCGGGCACCGTGACCGCGGTCGGTGACGGCGTCGACGCCTCGTGGATCGGCGAGCGGGTGTGGGCCTTCACCGGCACCGGCGGAGGCTACGTCGAACAGGCCCTCGCACCGGTCGAAGAGATCGTTCCCCTGCCCGTGAACCTCTCCGCGGTCGATGCGGTGACACTCGGCAGTTCCGGCGTGGTGGCCCACTTCGGGCTCCGCCACGCCCACTTCGCTCCCGGGGAGACGGTCCTGGTGCGTGGCGCGGCCGGAAGCATCGGGATCATGGTCGTGCAACTCGCCGCTCACGGCGGCGCCGCCGCAGTGGCTGTCACCACCTCCTCGGCCGAGCGCGGCGAGCAGCTGCGACGCCTCGGCGCCACCCACGTGCTGGACCGCTCCGGCGGCGGAGAGGAACCAGTTCCCGCAGGGTATGACGTCATCATCGACGTGGTGGCCGGCAAGGACATGCCGTCGTTCTTCGACCGGCTCAACCCGAACGGCCGCATGGTGGCCGTGGGCGCTGTCGCAGGCCAGCCACCGGCGGACTTCGGCACAAAGATCATGGCGGCGTTCCAGAAGTCGATGTCCTTTGCCTCTTTCAGCGCAGCCACCGTCACCGGATCCGACCGGCGTGCCGTGCGGAGCGAGCAGTTCGCCGCAGCGAGCCGGGGCGAGATTGAAACAGTGGTGCACGAGGTGCTGCCACTGGACGCAGCCGTGCTGGCGCACCAGAAAATGGACGCGGGCGAGGTCTTCGGCAGGATCGTGCTGACACCGTAATCGGAAATATCCACGCCGGGATTGCCACGATCCCTGCTCAACCGAGGCGAGAGAATCCAATGTCGGTGTGTGGAGACAGAATTGGACTTCCTGGCGACCGCGATCTACGTGAAGACCGATGATGCGCTGAAGGGGTCGCCGCAGTTCGGGCCGTGGCGGCTGGCCGTTGGCATTGCGCCGCAGCTCAGCGACGCCGAGCTGGTGACCCTGACGATGATGCAGGCCATGCTCGGCTTCACCTCCGAGGCACGGTGGCTCCGGCACGCTCATGCCCACCTGCGGCACCTTTTCCCCTACCTGCCCAAGCAGCCCGGCTGCAAAAAGCGCCTGCGCAAATGCGTAGACCTCGTCCGCCACGTGGCCCGCACGCCGGCCCGGGACACCACGCTGTGGAGCGACGATGTATGGGGCGTGGACTCCACGCCGGTTGAGTGCGGCCATTCCCGTGAGACCGTCAAGCGCTCCGACCTGGCCGGGTGGGCCCGCAGTACGGGTACTGCGCCAGACACACGCGTTACTTCTGGGGACTGCACGGCCTACCCATCACCTTCGCGCTGACCGGAGCCAAGGCCGACGAACGCGAGACCCTGCTGGACCTGCTCGACGCCGAGACCCAACTCACCGCAGAGCACCCTGACCAGACGCTGATCGGCGATAAGAACTACTTCGGCCACGAGTTCGAACAACGGCTGGCCGAGCTGGGGGTCCGGCTGCTGCGGCCGGCCCGCAAAGGCGAGGCCGACGTCTCGGTTCATCGTGTCTGCGGAAGTCATGTGGGTCGGCTCTTCCGGCAGGCTGATCGGGGTCTGATACTGGTGGGCTCGCGTATTCAACTGTCGCGGGTTCCCCGAGGCCCCCAGCCCGCCGGTGACCGGGTGTGATCGCCAGCAGCGTATCGGGGACTGGATCTTCCCAAGGGCAAGGCCGGCTCCACCTGCCTCAAGTGCTGTGGCTTCGCGTGATCGAATCCGAGAGTGAGATCAGCGGCCGGCTACATCCAGCACGAAGACGGGTGGGACACCACCAGCTCCAACAACCTCGCCTGACCCCCGCCTGCCGGGGGATGGGTCGTCGGCAGGCGGCCGGGTAGATTTCTGCCGAGGCGAGGGCGGCTCAGATGCCTGATGCGCGACAGCAGATGCCCGTCGATCGGCGGCCGAGCACGGACCGGGGAAGGAAGGCCGGGCGGCATGAGAGGAACGTGCGCTCGTTCGCTGTGCCCCCGCGACTGACCCGCTTCCTCGGGTGCCAGGACATCAGCATCAGTGATCCTGTCGGAGGGTGCGTGCGCTGGCCCGACGCAGGCTCAGAGTGAGGAGCACTCTAGGTGAACGATGAGGAAAAACGATCTCGTATCCGAAACGAGATAGCCTACGGCAACTACGAGAACGTCGTTCAGGCGGGCACGATCCACGGCGGCGTACACGTCACTGCCGGCGGGGCGGACAGCCCGAGCGCGTTGGAGGACCCGGTGATCGTGACGGTGCACCGAAAGGACCGTCCCTGGTTGGCGGTAGACGCCGACCCGCCGCGGTGGATGTCGCCCAGCGGCCTGTCGTACATCGTCACTCTGGAGGCGCGGACGGTCCGGGCTGTCGTCCTCCGCGCTGCGCGGGTAGTAGTGCTGTCCCGTCGGCTGCCGCGGCCGGCGTACTTGCCTGCCCCCGACCTGATCGGGGCACGGCCATCGATGCGGCACTTCGAGGCGGATCTCAGCACGGTCAAGTCCTCTCCTCCGCCCTTTGATACGGACTCGCCACAGTTACTTCCGATCGGTCCGGACTTCCCATTCACGATCAGCGCCACCGACATCGAGCAGTTCAAGTTCACAGCCACCGCCGGTTCTGAGGAGGTCTGCTGGCAGGTGGAGCTGGACTGGATCTGCGCGGGCCAGCAGGGAACCACCGTCATCAATGACAACGGGCACCCGTTCGAGACGTATCCGTCGGGTGTGTTCGCTGGCCCCGGCTCGTGGGCCCTGGAGGAGAATCGCGACACCTACCGGGAGGGTCTGCGCCGCCGAATCGACGAGGAGCACAGGCTGCCCCCACCCTCCTCTACCTGGTCGCGTTCCATTAGCGCCGAGGAGGTCTTTCTCGCCGCGCTGGCCTTGGACTCTGACATGCGGGACGTCGATCCCGACGACCCGGCAGCGTGGGAGGCCTACCAGCAGCTCGCCACGTACGTGCGAACCCTCTTGGGGCAGGAGCGTTTCCGCAGCGACAGGTCGGAGCCGTTCCGCGCGCTGCTCATTCGCGTCATCCGGTTCTTCTACGCGTCCGGTCAAAGTGATCTGGGCAGGCGGATCGCTGGCTCGGTGTACGAAGATTGGAGAAGGCACCTCGGCCAGGACCATCCACACACGTTGGCCCTGGCAAACAGGCTCGGCGGATGCCTGGTTGGCATGCGCAGGTACGGGGAAGCGCGGTCTGTGTTCGAGAGCATCCTCCCCCTGTTCCGGAAGACTCTTGGTAAGAAGCATTCCGACACACTGACCGTCACCAGCAATCTGGCCTTGGTTCTTGGCAGACTCGGAGAACTGGACACCGCAGAGAAGCTGGCGAGGAAGGTCATACGCACGAGCGCTCGGGTACTCGGCGATGATCACCTGACCACCCGCAGAACCTTGAGAGTCATCGACGAAATCACGGAACAACGCCAGGCCAAAGAGCAGGCTCGGTGACCAGTCGCTGAGCAAGCCAGCCGGCCACCTCCGGCACCCCCGTGCTACCGGTCGTCCCAGTCCAGGCGTAGGGCGGCGATCTGGCGGCCCGCGCGGCGGACGCGCTGGAGCAGCTCCGCCCTCGGTGGTGGGCTCGCGTTTTCAACTGTCGCGAGTTCCCCGAGGCACCCAGCCCACCGATGACCGAGTGTGATCGTCGGCGGCGTATCGGCTCCAGGTCTCACCGGTCTCTCTGAGGAGGCGGCTGGTGGTCTTGTCGTGGTAGCCGAGAGCGTCCGCGACGACGGGTGCGGGCAGTTCGAGGAGTTGCTGGCGGATGGCGGCGCCGCGGGCGGCGGCGATCGGGATTCCGACCTGGTTCAGGAGCGTGGACAGGTGGTTGGGGCCGAGAGGCTGGCCGCTTCGGCGTCCTGGGAAGAGCCAGCGGGACGCCGGGTTGGTGGCGGTGTTCATGTTGCCGCGGTTCGTGATGTGTTCCAGCAGCAGGGCGGCGAGCGGCGGGGGAACAGGCGAGGGTGGTTCGCCGAGTCGTAGCAGCACGGTGTCGCCGTCGCGGATGACGTCGTCGAGGGTGAGCCGGACGACGCGGCTGAGCGGTTGTGCGTAGAGGAGGACGATGACTCCGGCGACGCGGAGTCGCATGGGTATCTCCGTGTTGGTCAGAAGCCTGCCGAGGGCGGCGAGGTGTTCGTCTTCGCTCAGTGCGGGCCGACGGGCGATTTTCATCGCTGGGATGACCAAGGAACGTCGGCAGTGCCGGCTCTGCATGGCCCAGTTGAGGAAGCCTCTCAGGCGGGTGCGAGCGTGCTCGGCGTTCTCGGCGAACCAGGCGTCGATGTCGACCTGGCCGCAGGACGCGAGGGTGGTGTTGCGCTCGCCGAGCCATTGCAGGAAGGCGGTCGCACACTTGATCTGTTCGCTGGCGAAGCGGCGGATGCTGGGTGTCATGTGGTTCCGCTCTGCGCGGGCCCGCAGCCCGGGGAGGACGTGCCAGGTTGCGAAGAGCTTGATCGTCTTGGCGTGCTCGGGATCGGCGATGCCAGCCAGGTGACCGGGAAGCCAGCGTTGGAGGGAACAGAGGTGCTTGTCGACTGTGGGCAGGACTCCGCAGGCCATGAGGAGTTCTTCCAGGTGAGAGGCCGCCCGCCAGGGCTGGAGTTCGTGGAACGCGTCGTGGGTCAGCGGGATCTCGCCGAGGCCGAGCCGGCGAAGCAGCCGCGAGGCGTTGCCCAGCTGTCCGCGGCGCATGTCCAGCCAGGCCAGTCCGCTTCCGGGCTTGTCCATCGTCACCAGCAGGTCGAACAACGGGACCAGCGCGGGACGGACGCGGCCCGCGCCGTCGTCGAGGAGCGCGGTGAGGCGGTCGGTAAGCGTGCAGCGTTCGCAGAGCCGACCGCCCAGGAGCTTGCCCTCGAAGCCGCAGCGTGAGCAGTCGAAGGTCTGGGAGAAGCCGGCGCATGTGGTGCAGATCGGGGCCCCGTCGCCGGAGCGGAGCCCGGGAAGGGCCCGGTCCTGGCTGCATCCCGGGCAGGTGCCCCGTGTCCGGACGGCGCGGTCCGAACAGGTCCGGCAGACGTACCCGTCCGGCCAGGTGCCGGCCTTGTGTCTGCGGAGGCCGCAGCGGCAGCACTCGGCCATGAACCAGCGTTCGTACTGCTCGGCGGTGGCGTAGGTGCGGGTCATGCGTCGGGCAGGATGCGGGCCGCGCGGGGCCGCAGCTTCGCGACGTTCGCGGGCGGGGTGGGAAGGTCGCCGGTGGCGGTCTTGCGGACGCCGGCGTTCTCGGCGGTGGTGGCCACCAGGTCGGCCGGAGTGCAGGACAGAATGTCGCAAAGCGCGGCCATGACCTGCAACGACAAGCGTTCGGGGGTGCCAGAGACCAGGCGGTGGACCTGGGAGGCGGACAACTCGATGCCGCGTTCGCGCAGCAGCGGCACCAGTTCGGTGGCCGTGAAAATCCGGTGCTGGGCCATGACCTCGCGCAGCCTCCAGGTGTAGCCGACCTTGCGTTTCATGCCTGCCTCCCGGTCTGGGTCTGGAGAGCGGCGGCAATGGTGGAGTCCAGGTGCCGCCGCAGCGTGCGGGTACGGAAGTCCGAGGAGACGCAGGTGTAGAGCGAGGTGGTGCTGGCGTGCTCGTGGCCGACCTGCTCCTGGACGAAGCGCGGGTCCCAGCCGTCCTCAATCAGGTGGGTGACGTAGGACCTGCGGAAGGAGTGGAAGTCGAGTCCGTCGTCCAGGCCGAGGGCCTTGCGGTAGGCGATGAAGCGGGAGTTGAGCCGCTGGCAGCCGATCCGCAGACCTCGTTCGGAGGGCCAGGCCGCCGGGTTGTTGTCGGTGCCGAACAGCGGGCGGACCTCGGTGAACCACTCGTCCAGGATGTCCGGGGTCCAGTCCCACACGGTCAGTACCCCGCGCCGCTTGGGCGGCGAGCCCTTCTTGGCCTTGCCGAACCGGACCTGGCAACGGCCGTACTGGCCGAACTCGTTCCCGTGCGGGTTGCGGCCGAAGTCCGCCGCGTCCAGCATCCGCGTCTCGTTGCGCCGCAGCCCGTAAGCGTAGGCGGTCTTGAACAGGGTTGCGTCGCGGAAGGCGGGCAGCCAGCCCTTGCGACCGAAGGCCCGGATGCGTGCGACTTCGTCGTCGCAGTGCGCGAAGAAGGCGTGCAGTTCGGTCTTGGTGAACGCGCGCTTCTTCGGGTCCGACTCGTTGTCCTGGACGTGCACCGCGGTGTTCCACTCGTGCACCACCTGGACCGGGTGGGTGCCGAACCGCTCTTCGCAGGTGGCCGACCACTCGTAAAGCGGATCGGTGACGAAGTGACAGAAAGCCCGCACGGCCTCGGAGTACGAGCGGATCGTCGAGCGCTTCAAGTTCCGAAGCGAGCGCAGGTCACCGAGCCACTCGTCGACCATCGCCGGCGTCCAGCGCCAGGGGTAGGTGTTCACGTAGGCGGCGAACGCCTTGACCGTGTTCTCCCGGCCCTCCACCGTCGTCCGGGCCAGATTCCGCGCGAGCTGCTGATTGGCGAACCCGGTCAGCATCGCCTCGAAGACCTGTTCCTCCGGCCGCAGCAGCGCGACCCCGTCGACCAGGTGCAGGCTCGCCACCCCCGGTATCGACCCGTTGAGCCCCACCACTTCACCACCTTCCGTGACTCGCATTAGATGCGAGAAAACCGCATCCTATGCGGGTCGCCAGCGGAGCCCACAGGTCAGCCCCCTGTACGGCTCACAGCGAGGACCTCGTGGCGGGTAGCGTGACCGCCAGAGTCTCGCTCAAGTCAGCAGGTCCACAGCGCGATTGCCCCCTCTCTCCGGGCAAGTTCGCTGACTGTCGCGGGTTCGCATCCGATGCAATTGGCGGCGGTCGGAACATCCGTGTCAGATCGTGCGCTAACCTGCGCGTTTCACTTGGCTGCTGTCCGGATCTTGAGCGGGAACGCGAGAGTGCCTTCTGAGCTGGGATGTAGGGTCGAGGGCTGGCGCGGTGGCAGAGTACATCTGCTCCGTTTCCAGCCCCCGCCGCATCGAACCGGGCATGCGGTTCTCCCGCACCCGGCTCACCGACGCCGTTCACCGCCGGCATTCGGCTTTCCCCGCCAGTCCCGGAAGGGTCTGGGGGCGACGACTGCTCCATCAAGGTTGACCAACCCGAGGTGGTCGGGAGATGCCACTGCCACGAGGTGCCAGCCGTATACGCGTCGGCGGTGGTGCTTGGCGCTCATGAACAGCGCCAGCCGCATCAGCGTGTACGTGTGGATCTTGGTGAAACGGCGGGCGGAGTTGCCGTACCTGAAGTACGCCGCCCATCCGGTCAGGAACCAGTTCACTTCCTGGACCACCAGATCCGCCGACACCCGTAGCCGGGACCGGTCCGTCAGCTCACGGACCCGCTCCCGGGCCCGGGTCATGGCCTTGTCCGCGGGCCAGCGGGCGAGAAACTCGACCGGGCGCTTCCCGCGAGAGGCGGACGAGCGCACCAGGCGGTGCTGGAAGCCGAGGAACACAAAGCCCTCGTCTTCCACCTCCAGATGCACGATCCGTGTCTTGGCTTCCTTCGGCTCCAGGCCGAGCTCGGCCAGCAGTTCCCGAAGCCGCGCCAGCGCAGCTTCGGCCTGCCTGCGGGATTTGCACATCACCACCAGGTCGTCGGCGAAACGCACCAGCACACCGTGTTCCCGCTCCGTCCATGCCCGGTCGAGCCGGTGCAGGTAGACGTTGCAAAGCGCGGGGCTGATCACGCCGCCCTGGGGTGTTCCGGTCGGTGATCTGTGGACCTGTCCGTCCTGAAGCACTCCCGCGCGCAGGATCACCCGCAGCAGTGTGAGGACGGACTGGTCGCAGACGCGTTCCTCGACCGCCTGCATCAACTTGTCGATCGGGATCGCCTCGAAGCAGTTGGCGATGTCCGTCTCAACCACCCACCGGCGGCCCCGCCAGGATTCGTCAATAAGAATCTGGAGGGCATCGTGCGCCGAGCGCTTCGGGCGGAACCCATAGCTGCACGGCAGGAAGTCCGCCTCGAACACCGGCTCAAGCACGATCTTCACAGCGGCCTGCACGATCCGGTCGCGGACAGCAGGGATCGACAACGGCCTTGACTCCGTGGGCCGGCCGGGCTTCGGAATGAAGACCCGCCGTGCTGGAAGGGGCCGGTATCTGCGTTCTCTGATGTCCGTCGCCAGCTCGTCGAGCAGTCGGGCGACCCCGTACTCCTCGACGGCTGACAAGGTGATGTCGTCAACACCAGGTGCGCCGTCGTTGCGGCGCACCGTTACCCACCCTCGCCATAGGACATCCCTGCGGAGGATCTTGTCCATGAGCGAGTGGAACCGTCGTCCGGGGTCAGCCTTGGCCGCCCGGTAGAGCGTGTGTTGCAGGGCACGCACCTTGTCCGGGGGAGCGCTTCCCCTGTCGGCGGGACTAGACGAGTTATGCCGAAGTCCTGCGGGAATGAGGTGAGGGTGTCCAAGATCCGGTTGTGCTGACCGACCTGGACACCCTCATCACCGCACTCTACGTGGAGATCGACGACCACCTGCCGCGAACC